>JAAZHX010000303.1 GCA_012510495.1 Smithella sp. | reverse complement strand
GTTGTCCAGCGGTCTTCGCATCAACAGTGCCAAGGACGATGCGGCGGGTCTGGCCGTTCGCGAATTGATGCGGGCGGATATTGCCGTGCTCAAGCAAGGCACACGTAACGCCAATGACGCGATCAGCATGCTTCAGACGATGGAAGGCGCGATGGCGGTCGTCGACAACGCGCTGATTCGTATGAAGGAGCTGGCCGAGCAGGCGGCAACCGGTTCGTATTCGGACGAACAGCGTCGGATTATGAACAATGAGTTCCAGCAGATGCGGGCGGAAATCAATCGTATTGCACGAAGCGCCAATTTCAACAGCATCAACCTGCTCAACACAGACTCGGCCACCGCGGCGACCGTTCACTTCGGCTCGGACGAGACGATTTCTGTTCGGTCCGTCGATGTCCAAAGTTCGGCACTGGGCCTTGTGGATTCGGTCAAGATTTCCAGTCAGGACAGTGCCATTTCCGCAATGGGCACGCTTACGAATGCGATCATCACTAAGGACAGCGCCCGTGCGATGTTCGGTTATATGATGAACCGTCTGGAAAGCACCAGTGAAGTGCTGAACATTCAGACGGAAAACATGATGGCTTCCGAGTCCCGCGTTTCGGACGTGGATGTTGCGACTGAAATGGCGTCCCTGACGCGTAACCAGGTACTGGCTCAGGCCGGCGTTTCGATGCTGTCACAGGCCAACATGATGCCTCAGATGGCCCTGACACTGTTGCGGTAAGGTACTTCAACAACTATCCGGAGGGCAGTCGTGCGATATGACGTGCGGCTGTCTTCCGGAACCCTATACGGTCTGACCGGAATCGGAGATTTTCGAGGAGGCCGTCAGAACGGCCGTATCCGGCGTTTGACGTCGGGGAGTGATTATGAACGGATTCAGCACATACCAGGAAACCGCCGTCAGCACACAAAGCCGGGGACGGCTGATTGTGATGCTTTATGACGGCGCGATTCGCTTTCTCCGCCAGGCCATCGCTGACATTGACGCCGGCGATTTTGCCGCCAAAGGAAAACACATCGGCAAGACCCAGGACATTCTTTTTGAATTGAACTCCGTCCTGGATATGCAGGCGGGCGGCCCCATCGCACAAAACCTCCGCGGACTTTACAATTTTATGCACATGCATCTGGCCGAGGCGAATCTCAAAAAAGATCCCCGGATGATCCGCGAGGTGATTGGAATTCTTGAGGAATTAAATCAAGGCTGGCGAACCATCACCGGCTAAAATCCTACCTTGCAGAAATATCCAGCAGCCACTGTCGGATTCTTCGTCAGCGGTTTTTTTATTGGGACGCAAAGTCAGACTGGAAGTTTTTTATTTACAGGCTGAAAAATGACTTATTCTATCGTGTTCTAAAAGCGCCCCGTTTCTTTATAACGACAGTATTATCAGACAAATCCTCCGCGCAGTCCGCTGATTGATAAAACGATGTGTCCCTTGGATTGCCGATTAATGATTGCATTAATTTGGACGATATAATCAAAAAGCAAATGAAGAGCGAGTAACCAATTAGGCCGGTGAGGCGCTATGGGCACAGATAGATATAGTCTGATATCGCAGATGCTGTCAGAAGGTTTTTTAGATACCCTTCCGCAGATGTTTTGCCGTTTTTATTGCGTCGGGAAGACCGTTCGCTTCGACTACGTCAGCCGCATTCTTCTCGAGTGGACGGGCTATATGCCGGAAACATTCATTGCTGAAGGGCGAAACTGGCTTGAGCAGATTCTTCCGTCCGACCGTCGGCTGCTTCGGGCGGCCATCGAGAATGCCGCCGGCCGCGAAGACGGATTTGTGGTCGAATATCGACTGCTCGACGGGGACCGTGTGCGCTACGTGCGTCATACCGCACGTCCCGATCTGATTGCCGATGGTTCGTTGCCGATATGGAACGGCTGTATTGAAGATACCACTCCTCTTCGGCAGGCCCAGCAAAATCTCGAACGATCGCAGTTGCTTCAAAGCATGGGATGGCTGGTCGCCGGCATCGCACACGAAATCAATACCCCGATCCAGTTTATCGGGGACAATCTGCATTTTCTCGACGAGGCATGGGAGGCTCTCTGTGCTTACCTTAGAGCGCTGAAACAGTCGACGTTATCGCCGCCCGAAGCGGTCGAGTCGGCAAACACCGTCAATCAGAACATTGATTTTCTGCTGACCGAAGCACCCGATGCGATTCGCCAAAGTCTTGAAGGCATCGAACGCATCAGCGGACTGGTGGCGGCGATGCGCGACTTTTCGCGTCTGGACGAGCGACGTATGGCGGCGGCTGACCTGAACCGGGCCGTCCGCAGCACGCTGACGATTTTGAGAAATGAACTGAAATACACCGCCGATGTC
>JAAZHX010000231.1 GCA_012510495.1 Smithella sp. | reverse complement strand
CGTAATCTCGCATGCAATAAATATCTTAAACCCCAGCCGATTCATCCCACACTTGAGTTGATCGCAAACGGCGGCAACCCCTGCGTGGACGAAAACTTTCAGGCGAAGTTGCTCATGCGGCGTGATGCGGCGCTGGCGGGTGAAATTATTCTGAAAAACAGCTCCGGCGAAGTTTTGGGCAAGGCAGAACCCTCCCGGGAAGAGAACTTGAGAGAACAAATTTTCAATCTGACTGCAGACGGCAAAAAGGTCATGGAAAAGCTTTCCTGCGACTTGGCTCAACCCATATATACCCTTGAACGTGAGCAGGTTGTGCTGCACTCCCGCAATCAGATCAAGCGCTTTGTTGACGAATCCAAGCCCGTGCCCATGCTGGTTTTGGACAACGGCTGCATAAAGATCTCCGCGCCAAAGGATAGCACCCTGCCAAGCTTGGTTTCTTTAGTCCACCAGGAACATGAATGGCTGGACAGCGCCTTCCCCAATTTTGAGGCTCGCGGCACCTCCAATCCCTTTTTGGGCGGCTTGTACTGCATACCGCAAAATATCGGTTTGAAGGATTTGCAAAAAGACCGGCACACCGCGGATTTCAGCACGCTTCAGGACAATTGGGGCAACCCCTGGGAAGGCATCTCCATCAAAACCGAAGTGACCAGCTTCGAGCCTCTGAAGGGCATGATCTGGAAACAGCATTTTCTCACCAGAGCTGATCTCCCGGTTCTGATCATCCAGGTGGAGATCGTCCAAGGCCATGGCAAAGCAGAGTTCAGTTCCTTCAAACTCTACAACTACGGTGCCTTGGATCATGATATTTCAGGCTGCTATCTGGCGTTTCCGGATGAAAAAGGCGGATGGCAAAAGATTTGGGCGGGGCGAGGACGCACCTACAGCGCCGGAAGATACCATCACAGCATCATCGGCTCAAAAAACCTTGCCACCAAACTGCACCTGTTATGCCAGCAAAAGATCTACCGGTTTTTCCAAGCTCTGCCGGATATGATGGGTCAGGGCGCCTACTTCGACAGCCAACTCCTCGATCAAACCCCCAGATTCACCGTCCCTATGGTCTTGGTTTTTTCAGAGCAAAGCTGGCACCATGAGGCGTTTGCACAAATTCTGGCACTCCGTTTTGATGAAAAATGAACCGGACTTCATAAATGCGTCTCCAAAAAGTCTATCGCGTTTGCAGATTCGCCTCAAAGCCTGTCCACACCTGAGCTTTAGTCCTCTTCCACCTTGAGCCGTCCAAATTAGCCTCCCGTCTCGCTCCCGTAAGTTACCCGATCTTGGACGGGTGGCTGAGGGGGATCCGCTGACAAATTGACCTTTGGGGCTCAAGGAAGGAGGCATCTGGACAGTTTGGTTTGGTTTGGTTCGATTTAGACTGCCCTTCCGGGAAGATAAGATTGAGGGAAAAAGAAGGAGCGCCAAACCTGGTAAATTGTGGATGGCGCTCCCAATGGTTAGTTGTTTTATGACTTTTTCATTTATTTATCATCGTCGTAGATTTCAGTATTTTTTACTCCTCTGGCAACACGGAAGCCAAGGTCGCCGGATGAATAAGTGGGTGGATGGCCGATACGGTAGCCTGGATTGCATTGAGGATCTGAGTATAAGAAGCTGCCACCTCTTACGAATCTTGTTGCTGCATAGGGATTATCCCAGCACCATTCCCAAACATTTCCGCTCATATCGTAAATCCCAAGTTCGTTGGCAGCTTTTCCGCCAACCGGATGGACTTGGGCGCCGCTGTTGCCATAGTGCCAGGCAACTTCACCCAAATCATCACTTCCACTATACTGGAAACCTTGGGTTTCAACACCACCGCGGGCGGCAAATTCCCATTCTTTATCTGTAAGAAGGTGATATCCAAATTCTCCAAACAGGAAAGTGAACCTTATATGATCATAGTCAGTATCAGGTGAGTCCCATCCTTCCGGCCAATCATCAGGATCAAAGCCATAGGAATGTGACAACAAGCTACCTGGTTTCGGAACACAATATCTGTATGTGGGAAACAAACCTTCTTTCAGGCTGCGACGGTTACAATATTCGATAGCTTTAAACCACGTAACCCTATTCACAGGTGCATTTGGATCCAAAGGCGGAAGGGAGGGATTGTATCCCATCACTTCTTCAAATTCGGCTTGGGTGACCTCGAATTTTCCCATGTAAAAAGACGGAACCGTCAAGCCTTCGGTATAGAAGCCGTCAGACGGATAGATGG
>JAAZHX010000272.1 GCA_012510495.1 Smithella sp. | reverse complement strand
CGACGCACCAGTGGGCGATTGGAGCGACGTGCTCCGTGAGCTTCCCAAACGCGTCGGCGACTGGATGGAACGGCTCCAGGGAGAAAACATTCGCGGGGCAGACCTCGTCTTCGCCTGCATAGGTCCTGCATTGGAGATTTTCAGCCGGTACCGGAAGGTTGAGACTGCCGATGGCAGTGAAATCAAGCTCGCCGAGTACCTGGAAAAGGTATGGGAGGTTGTAGGGCGAACGGCCCTCGAACAAATTCTCGGCACAGCAGAAGCTCGGGCTCGAAACGGAATGGCCGGCGCTTTGGAAGAGGATGCGCGCTTGACGGCGCTTTTCCTCTGGACGCTGCAATCGACAAATGGGAATGGGGAAGTAAAAAAGGTAAAAGGCAAAAGTGCGGATGAAGAAGACGAGGCTGGTGATATAGGTGACGATGAAGAAGAAACCACGAAGGGTAAGACTAAAGGCTACAGCCTGGTCTTCGACGTGGTCCGTCGTTTTGCGCAGCCTTTGGGCATCGATCTTCCCAAATGGGAAGGCCGTGTGATCGAGACGCAAAAAGGCGTGGTCCGGCTCATGGCGGTTTCAGAACGGGCAAAGCAGCTTTTTGGCTCAGCAGGCATGGAATCTGTCGTGGAAGATCTGTTTGCCCCCAACCACAGCACTCAGATGATACTTCCCGGACTGGAGGAGATGGCAGCCCAAAGGCAGCAAAAACCAAAAGGCCGGGGCAGGAAAATAATCATTGACGACCCAGGGCAGATCGATGCTTCGGCCACAACCCTCGACCGGGTTCATGCAGCAATGCTGCTCCAGGCCGGTGGGCAGGCCAATGCTTTGCGGATGCTCATTAAATCCGAGCAGGATCGCGGTTCGGACTTCCTGCGTCTGGCCAACTCCCTGTCGGCCCTGTATCCGTCAGGGAGCGAGGAAAAACGATTGCTGGACGCCATGCTGCTTGCGGCAAGGTAAGGCAAAAGGAGAATGATAATGGAAGCATGGTACAAGGTTGCTACACCGCGCAAGGAAGTCCGACAGGGCCGCTCGTTCAACCCGGATGAATTCGCCATCCATCTCGAGCAGGTCATCGCCGGGACAGCTCCGGAAGATTACCGGGATCCGGAAAAGTTCTTCAGTCGCACCTGTTTTACGCGGGCGCTTCGTGAACACGCCGGCATGGTGTTGCGTCGGCTCTCCGGCGAGACGGTGAACACCGCACCGGTCATGACCCTGATCACGCAATTTGGCGGCGGCAAAACCCACACACTCGCGGCACTTTATCACCTGGCAACCAATGGGGAGAAAGCAGCGGAATACTCAGGTGTCGGAGAACTGCTTGCGGAAGCCGGCATCAAAACCGTGCCAACGGCGCGTGTCGCCGCGTTTGTGGGCAATGCCTGGGACCCTCAGGATGGCCGTGAAACGCCCTGGATCGATGTGGCATGGCAGCTTGCCGGAAATGAAGGTGTCAAGGAACTTGGTGGCGCGGCCAAAACGACACCACCGGGGACTGAGGCGCTTGCCCGTGTTTTTAAAGCGGCGGGCGGACCGGTGCTTCTTCTTTTCGATGAGGTTTTGAACTTTCTAAACCGCCATCGCGGAATGGCGGATCAGTTCCATGCCTTTATTCAGAACCTGACTGTGGCCACCACCGGCACCACACGGGGCGCGGCGGTTATCAGCCTGCCGCGCAGCCAAGTCGAGATGACCGACTGGGATATGCAGTGGCAGGACAAGATCACAAAGGTCGTCCGCCGGGTGGCCAAAGACCTCATCGCGAATGATGAAGCCGAGATCAGCGAAGTTGTCCGCCGAAGACTTTTTGAGGACATCGGCAGCGAACGCATACGCAAAAATGTTGCCAGGGCCTATGCCGATTGGTGCTTCGAGCGCCGCGCCCAACTCCCGCCGGAGTGGACGGCAGTGGACAGCGCTGCAACAGAGTCCAAGGCGAGAGAGTATCTGCGCGGTCGTTTTGAAGTCTGCTATCCGTTCCATCCGGCAACCCTTTCCGTGTTTCAGCGCAAGTGGCAGGCCCTTTCGCAGTATCAGCAGACCCGCGGGACTCTAGCCATGCTTGCACAATGGATATCCTGGGCATATCGCACAGGGTTCACTGAAGCCAGGCGAGAGCCGCTGATTACCCTTGGGTCAGCGCCTTTGGAAGTCCCGGAGTTTCGAAGCGTTGTGCTCGGACAGCTTGGCCAATCCCGGCTTGTGGCTGCCATCGATTCTGACATTTCCGGAGCACAGTCTCACGCCAGATCGCTGGATGCGGATACAAAGGGCGCATTACGGAACATTCACCGGCGCGTGGCAACAACGATACTGTTTGAGTCCTCAGGCGGACAGATTGACAAGGTGGCACACCTGCCGGAGTTGAGGTTCGCCCTTGGGGAGCCGGAAGTCGATACTACATCTGTGGATACAGCGGCCTTCAGTCTCGAAGACAAATCGTACTTTATCCGGCGTGTCGGTTCGGACGGTTTCAAGATCAGCCACCAGGCGACCATGAAGAAGGTGGTGAGCGACCGCCGAGCTTCACTGGACGAAGAAACCGAAATCAAGCCTGCCATGCGGATACTCATCCAGAAAGAGTTTGACCGAGGGGCCAGCCTTCCGATTGCACCCTTTCCGGCAGATGGAACCTCCGTACAGGACACACCGAAGCTCACACTCGTTGTGGTCGATCCGGAATCTGAATGGACACCTGCCTGTGCCGGCACGGCAGACAGAGGCAGCGGCCCGCTGCGATTGCAGATATCGGAATGGACAAAGCAACGAGGAAAGTCGCCGAGGCTCTACCCAGGATCGCTTGTGTGGTGCATAAGAAAGCCCGGGCGCGATTTCAGGGAAAAGGTGGAGTTGTGGCTCGCCTGGAAACGGGTGGCCAAGGAGATCGTAGAAGGAACGCTCGGCGGGGATTTCGACCGCAATGATCGGGTCGAACTTCACGCCAAGGTATCCGATGCTGAAGAGGCTGCCAAGGACGAGGTCTGGGGAGGATATCGATTTGTGGTTATCGCTGACCAGCAGGAGCCGGATGGTCTTAAGACCATCGACTTGGGGGCAGGACATTCAAGCGGCAGTGAAACACTTTGCGGGCGTATCATCACAGCACTGAAATCTCAAGCGCTGCTCAATGAATCCGTAGGGGCAGGCTACATCGAACGAAACTGGCCCCCTGCACTGCGGGAATCAGGTGCTTGGCCGCTTTCAAGCCTCAGACAAAGCTTCCTGAATGGATCATTAACACGTCTTCTTGATCCGGACACGATTCTCAGAAGCAAAATCGTCGAGTTCGTTTCAAGGGGTGATTTTGGATTAGCCTCGGGCCTGAAAACTGATGGCAGCTATGAACGCGTGCATTTCAGCGAGTTTACTGATCCAGCGGATGTCACCTTTGAATCCGGTGTCTTTCTTCTTCTGAAGGCTAAAGCGGTTGAATTTAAGGCCCCATCAGAACCTGATTCGCCTGGTAGTGCAGAACCAGTTTCGACACCGGAGCCAGTGCTGCCGCCAGAGCCCGGACCTGGGTCGGAGGCGGAACCTGCACCAGACCTTGGCACAAAGGTATTGCGGATTCATGGAGATGTACCGCCCGAAATCTGGAACCGGCTCGGCACCAGGATTCTGCCCAAGTTACGGAGTGGCACGGATCTGAAAATCGGTATTGATTTTTCAGTAACCATCGACCGGCAGCTCGAGAGAACCTTCGAAGCCGATCTCAAACAGATACTCGAAGACCTCGGCTTAACAGGGTGTGTGCGTTTTGAGTAGATACCTGCGGCGGGGGGCGAGAGAATTTCTGATTGCGGTCGGTAAGGGTGCTCACGAAAGGCATCGGTTTCAAACCCATCCTGGTTCCCTTTGAGTACAGCTCGCACAGCTACACCGGACACGAGGTGTTCCTCGGGATTGCGGCCCGTCGCCGATGGAGAAGCATGACATGAACGAACACTCGCTGTGCTTCTGGCCGATCTTTTTTGAACTCTACGAGTCGCTTCCCCGGCAGGGGCCGGGCAACCGGCCCTGACCCGCGCCGGCTTTTCCAAACTATCTCAACTCGAACTCGAACGTGCTCACCACGCGGATTTTCTTGACGGGCGTGCTGGTCGGGCTGTAGGGAGCGGATTCATCGTTGCCTTCGCTGCCGAAAATCTGGATCATACCCTGATTCGCGGAGCGGATCTTTCCGATTCGGGCACCGGAGTCCGCGGCAAACTGTTCGGCAGTGAACCGGGCGTTTTTTGTGGCTTCGGCCAGAAGCTGGGGCCGGAGCGCATTGAAGGTTGTAACGACGTATCGCGGATTGGCGATGCCTTCTCCCTGTTGCCCGTCAAGAAGGATTCCCGCTTTGAGCAGCTCTTCCGTCGCCCCCATCGCCCGGGTGACCAGGTCGATGTTTTTGGTCGTGACGCGCAGGGAACTGGTGACCACGTAGCGAAACCGGTCGTTTTGTTCGTTTTGCCCGTATTCACGGGCCAGCTTGTCGATGGTTTTTGAGGGCTGCCAGGTGATTTCTTCATTTTTGAAGCCTTGCCTGTTGAGGAAGGCAAGCGTTGCGTCCCGGTCGGAGATGATTTTCGCGTGAACGTCTTTCAGTTTTTCGCCCGCCCTGCGAAAATTCAGCGTCCAGATGGCCTGGTCCGCCTTGACCTCTTTTTCCACCAGCCCTTTCACTGTGACCGTGCGGGTGTCCGACTTGAAGCGGGCGACGCCTTTGCCGATGAAGTATCCTCCGAGGAGAAGCCCCGCCAGCAGGCAGACGCCGGCGATGACAGCGGCCAAAACCATGGAACGACTTTCATGAGTGGACATAGGTTTCCCTCCATTTCAGAAAAGTTCAGGATGATGTTTTATTTTTTCTCTGTAGGAAACGTTAAACCGCCCCCAAAAAAACCGATGACGGAACCGATCGCTCCAATCAAAAAAAGAAGAAAGAGATACAAGAGCGATTCGCTTCCCCAGGCCGCGAAGGCATTGCCGGAGAGAATCCGCCAGAGAAACGTCGCGACGGTCACCGCCAGAAGGATGAAGGAGGCGTAAATTTTTATGCGGACGGGTTTCATGGGCTTTGCCTGGTAATTGACCCACCAGGTCAGGAAACCGGTGGCGATCGCGGGCGGAATAAAGAGAATGCCGGCGCCCAGGCAGTGCAGGGCCGTAACCTCAAAGGACCGCTCTCCCGTGACGAGATAGAGAAGATAAAACAGAAACGGCATCATGGAGAAAGCCATGGGGAAATGCACTACCATAGGGTGCGGGTGTCGTTGCAGAAACGGAAAGCGCTCCATGAGCGATGCCAGGGGCGCGGGCAAAAAGGGCTCCGCGGCTTTCTTTTTTAAAATTCCAACCTGCGGATATTTGTCCAGCACGTCCGTTTCATGGGGCGCGGCCCCAATCGCCGCGGTCAGATCGGTTCCGGCCGGGTGGCGCTTCATGTGGATTCCCGTTTTCCACAGTTTGCTCGAACTGACATCGATCACCCGGTCTCCATACGCGATGTAGCAGGGTCTTCCGTCTTTGCCGTCGTATTGCAGCAAGGTTTCCTCATCAAATTCCTTCATGTCGCCTCCTCGATCTGAACTCGCACGGATTCCTGAACCGTCCGTTCGGCCGTTTCAGCCGCCGGTCTTTTGCCGCCCCACGGGTTGATCTCGATATCGTCGGCGCAGGAAGGGCAGAAGGCTTTGGTGTCCACATGGCCGCATCCATAGCCCCACAGGTCGAATTTTCGGCAATTCCCGCACAGGGGCGCGTCGCAGCCGTCGCAGTAAACAACAGCGTCATTTTTCCCGCAACGACTGCATTTGATCTTTGTTTTGACGATTCTCACAAAAACTCCTCAACGCTAAAACTGATACCGCAAGCCGGCCTCCGGGTTCGTTCATGAAGCGTTTAAGGCCGCCATGCTCTGCAACAGGTTGAAGGCGTCCGGGGCAGGGGTTCAGTGGTATCGCCGCAGGACGGCCCGGATGAGCGACGCGCTGTGCCCCATCTGCTCAAAGGCTTCCTCCCTGGTCATCCCGCGTTTTTCCGCGCGCAGCCGATACCCCAGACGGCGGCTGATATTGGCGATTCGGGCGATTTCCCGCGCCAGGTCCGCCTCGAGATTTTCAGCGCTCAACCGAATCTCATACATTTGGGCGGTAATCCTGTCTGCTTCGTTCCAGATGGTGTTTTCAACGACGCCGTCAGTGGCTCTGTGCCATTTCTTGTTGTAGTCATCATAGGGAATGTTGTGCAGCGGTTGAGACAGGTCGCCGATGTAGTGCACGCAGTAGTCGAGATGGTATTCGGCGTATTTGCCCGACTGAACGGCCTTGTTGTAGGCTCGAAGCGACGCGATAATCGCCCCGTACACATGGCCTTCGGAATCCATCAACTTGTTCCTCTGATTGTAACGCCCGACCTGATCCATCACCATCATGACGGTGACTTCGGCTTCCGCGTTGTTGTTGTACCAGTGATTGTATTCTTCTATGTTGCCGGCCTTGATCTTGGCCAGATCGGGGCCCGCCGCGTTGTACCAGGAGGTGCGGCCGGCGGCTTTGGCGATCATCAGGTGCGTCTTGTCGTGCCAGGCCCACGCCTGCGCGGCAAAAAGCAACAGTGCGAAAACAGCGGTGATTTTGAGATAAAAAAGCTTCATGGGAATTCTTTTCCTTGCCTTGTTTTTATTTCATCCGGCTGAACATGACGCTGCCGACGATCAGCATGACTGCGGCAAAGAGGGTAACGATGCCCAGATCCGCCCAGTAAGGATAACGGCTCATTCCCAGCAGCGCTCCACGGACGCCGTCCACCGTATAGCTCAACGGGTTGAGGTTGGCAAGGCCCGTCAGCCAGGAGGGCAGTCTTTCATCCAGCGGAAAAAGCGCGCCGGACAGAAAGAAAAGGGGAAATACCAGAAAGGCGGAAATGACCTGAAACCCTTCCAGGCTTTCCAGCAGCGATCCCAGGGCCAGGCCCAGCGACACCAGCGCAATGGACGTGACCAGCAAGATCAGAAGCGCCTGGGGTATGCCCCGGATCTCTACGGCGGGAAACAGAAAAGAAAAGGAAAAGAGGATGGTCACTTGCAGCAGCACGTCGGTGCTGCCGCCGAGAACTTTTCCGAAAAAGATGCTGATGCGCGCCACGGGGGCGACGAGGACGGCCTTGAGAACGTCCAGCTTGCGGTCCCAGACAATATACAATCCGAAAAAAACAGAACCGAAAATGACCGACATGGTCAGAATGCCGGGATAAATATAGTCGCGGTAGTGGACGTTTCCCACGGACAGGCTTGCGCCGATGCCGCTGCCGAAGAGGAAAAGCCAGATCAGCGGCTGAACAATGCTCGAGACGATCCGGCTTTTTTCCCGCCAGAAGACCTTGAACTCCCGCCACCAGACGGCGGAAATGCCCATCAGTTCTCTTTGCAGAAGGTTGGCGGGGTTCATTGTCTCATCTCCCCCTCTGCTGATACCGGGCCGCCGTTTCCACCCAGTTTTCACCGCGCACCGCGCTGTCTTCGCGGATGTCACGGCCGGTGAGTTTCATGAAGACATCGTTCAGGGTCGGTTTTCTCATTTCCACGCTTTGTGCGCCGGGGATCAGCGGCAGCAGTTTCGCAAGGTGCAGGTGCGCTGATTTCATGGTCGCTTCCATGACGCCGTCAACCATCCGGACGGAGGATACATAGGGGAGCGACCGGATGCGATCCAGCGGAGGCGCGGCTGCGCGGACCGCCACGATGTCGCCGCCCAGGGAATCGATCATATTTTGCGGCGTGTCCAGGGCGATGATTTTCCCGTGGTCAATGATGCCGACACGGTCGCAAACCTGCTGAGCTTCTTCCATATAATGCGTGGTGAGGACCACGGTGGTGTTTTCCTTTCGCGCGGTTTTGCGGATGTATTCCCAGACGCGGGCCCGCGTTTGCGGGTCCAGACCCAGCGTCGGTTCGTCCAGAAACAGCACGGCCGGCCGGTGCAAAAGACCGCGCGCCAGCTCCAGCCTCCGCCGCATGCCGCCGGAATAGGTCCGGGTCAGATCGTCGGCCCGGCCCTTCAGATCTACCAGCGCGAGCATTTCATCAATCCAGAGGGAGCGCACACCGGCCTTGATTCCGTAGAGGCGCGCGTGCAGTTGCAGGTTTTCCCGGCCGGTGAGAATCGTATCCAGCGTCGGGTCCTGAAAGACGATGCCGACGTTTCGGCGGACCTGCGTCGGGGAGACCGCGATATCGAAGCCTGCGACGACGCCGCGGCCGGCTGTGGGGCGAATGATGGTGCAGAGCATCCCGATGGTGGTAGTCTTGCCGGCGCCGTTGGGACCCAGCAGTCCGAATATTTCTCCTTGTGCAATCGACAGATCGATGCCGCGGACGGCGTGGATTTTGCCGAAGGTTTTTGTCAGGGATCGGGTTTCGATGACCGCCATATCGTTATGAATCCGGAGATTTTCCTTTACGTATCATTTCATCCATTTCAGAATCAGCCGCATCACTCCGCCCCGGTAAGGCTTGGCGATGTCCGCGATATCGGTTGTGCTCCTCCCGGAGGTTTGTGGAAGATCTGAAAATGCTTCACTGCCCGGGCGAATGAACTATAAGCGCATGGCGTCTGCGTGTCAAGAGAAAGCCCTGTTGGTGGAAGAATGTCTCGTCCCGTCCCCGCCTGCCTCAACTGGTTTGAGGAAAAGCGCTGCAATATAACGCGTTGCTTGTCACTCCTCATTCCTCATTCCTCACTCCTCGCTCATTGTTTCTTTATCGCCGGTTTGGCATTGACATCCGGCGGTGTTTTTCCTACATTGCGGGAAAGCAGGTAATCCATGAAAAAAGCGGATATCGATTCGATCCTGAAGGAAAACCAATTCCTCAAAAAAAGAAATCAGGAGCGGGAAAATCTCCTGAGAAAGAGGACGACGTTCCCGGTTCCTGATACGCGGGAAGAATTGAGCAGGGCGAAGATTTTTCTGCGGTCGGCGATCGACAGCCTGCCGGGCATGTTTTGCATTGTGGATCAGCGGGGCAGATATCCGATCTGGAACAGAAATTATGAGAAAGTCACAGGTTATTCGAATAAGGAAATCAGTTCGATGACGGTTATGGACCGCACGCCTGTGCGGAATCAAAAGGCTGTGTCGGAAAAAATGCGTTATGCTTTCGAGCAGGAAACAGTTTTCGAACAATACGGTCTGGTTTGCAAAGACGGCGCGGTTAAGGACTATCTGTTCAAGATAGCCCGAATGGAGTCTCAGGTGAGACTCTGCCTGATCGTCAACGGTGTGGAGATATCGGAACAGAAGCAGGCCCGGAATAACCTCAGGCGCTCCAATAATTGGTGTCGCCCCGGGGATTTGTCCGCCATAAAAATTACTTGACAGGAAAACAGGCTTCTTATTAACTCGTTTTGCAGCAAGAAATTAATGCCTTCGATTTTCCGTAAATGCCGTCGTCTTGTTCCGTAGCGGAAGAAGCACGGCAGGCTGGCAACAGACATAAAGAATAAAAGGCGGATCATGGCAACGCGCATTTTAATTGTAGACGATGACGGCAACAATCGGCGCTTGCTGCAAGCCCTTCTGCAGGGCCGCGGTTTTGAAGTGATTCCGGCGGAAAACGGCGAAGACGGTCTGGCCAAGTCCCGTTTGCATCATCCGGACCTGATTGTTTCGGACATTCTGATGCCGGTGATGGACGGCTATGCCTTCTGCCGCCAGTTGAAGTCAGACGACGCCATCAGGCAGATTCCCTTTGTGTTTTTCACGTCCTCGTACAACACGCCGAAAGATGCAGAGTTTGCGTTGAGTCTCGGCGCGGCGCGGTTTGTCTTCAAACCCCAGGAACCGGAGGCGCTGATCGCGATCCTGGAAGATGTCCTGAAAGAAAGCCGTTCTGCTTCCCGGGAGGCGAGAAAGCCGCTCGGCGAGGAAATGGAGTTTTTCCGCCAGCACAATGAAGTCCTTTTCAATAAACTGGAGAAGAAGCTGCTTGACCTGGAACAGGCCAACGAGCGGCTGCGGGCGATGGAGGAACAGCACCGGCTGATCTTTGAAAACGCCTCCGACGTTGTTTTTGTTTTTGACGCGAATCTTACGATTACGAGTGTTTCCCCGAGCGTGGAAAGGATTCTGGGATACAAACCGGAAGAGTTTATCGGCCGGTCCGTAGAAGAACTGAAGACCATTATGACGCCGGAATCTTTTCAACTGGCGGTTCGTAACAGCGGTCAGATCCTGGAGGGTAGAATCGTCACATCGGCTGTTTACGACGTGATTGCCGGAGATGGAACGCTGAAATATCTGAATGTCAGCGGATCGCCCCTTTTTCGCGACGGCAGGATTGAAGGCCTGCTTTGCGACGCCCGGGATGTCACGGAACGAGTGCTCGCGGAGAACGCCCGGCGGGAGAGCGAAGAGCTCTTCGCTCAGTTCATGAGGCATTTCCCGGGCAGCGCCTGCATCAAGGATTCAGACCGGCGCATCATTGATGTCACCGGAAATATTCAGGAGCTATTTGGCGTTGCGCCGGAGGCCTGGCTGGGAAAAAAGAGCGAGGACATCTGGCCTGAAGAGGCCGCTCTGATATCCAAAAGAGATGATGAAGCGGTTTTGCGGGGCGAGGCGGTTCAGTCCGTCACGCAAAGGCTCCAAAAGGACGGACCGCATACCTGGGTCACGCACCGGTTTCCGATCCACCGGCAGCATAAGTCGCTCCTGATCGGGTGTATATCCCTGGACATCACCGAACAGAAAAAAACAGAGGAAAAATTACGGGGAAGTGAAAAAAATTTCCGCCGTTCCATGGATGATTCTCCGCTGGGTATCCGAATCGTTACCGCGGACGGCGAGACGCTTTATGCCAACCGGGCGGTTCTGGACATTTACGGGTTTGAAACCCTGGCCGAGCTTCAGAGCGTTCCCCTGAAACAGCGTTATACCCAGGCGAGCTACGACGAGTATCTGATCAGAAGAGCCAAAAGAGACCGGGGAGAGATGGATCGGTCCGAATATACGATTGGTATCGTAACCAAAAACGGCGACGTCCGCCACGTCCGGGCTTTCCGCAAGCAGGTTGTCTGGAACGGGCGACTCCATGATCAGATCATCTATCAGGACATTACCCGGCAAATCCAGGCTGAAGAGGCGCTGCGGGAAAGCGAAAATAAATACCGCAGTGTCTTTAATAATATCCAGGAAGGGATTTTCCGGACAACGCCTGAAGGAAGATTTCTCCTGGCCAATCCGGCCATGGCGATAATTCTGGGATATGATTCTCCCGAAGAACTGATAGACAGCATGACCGACGTTTCCAACCAACTGTATGCTCATCCCGAGCAAAGGGAACAAACCATAAAGCGGCTGGAACAGCAGGACCTGATCAAAAACGAGGAACTGCAATTCATCAAAAAAGACAAGAGCCTCATCTGGGTGTCCCGCACCATTCAGGCCATCCGCGATGAGCAAGGAAAAATTCTATGTTTAGAAGGATTGATGGAAGATATCACCAACCGGAGAAACAGCGTTGAGCAGCTGCGGAAAGCTCTGGGAGGGACCGTCCATGCCATCGCCTCCGTCGTGGAGACCAAAGACCCCTACACGGCGGGCCATCAGCGCCGGGTTGCCGATATCGCCCGGGCCATCGCCCGGGAGATGGACTTGTCCCAGGAGCAGATCAACGGCCTGCGAATGGCCGCCACCATTCACGACATCGGGAAAGTCTCCGTGCCTTCCGAGATTCTCAGCTCACCGAGGAAACTGACGCCCCTGGAATTCGGCCTGATCAAAACGCACGCGCAATCCGGCTACGATATTATCAAGGACATTGAATTCCCCTGGCCCATAGCGCGAATGATCATCGAGCATCATGAGCGGATGGACGGCTCCGGGTATCCCAACGGCCTGACCGGAGACAAAATTCTTCTGGAGTCGCGCATCCTGGCTGTGGCCGACGTTGTGGAAGCGATGGCGACGCATCGTCCCTACCGGCCTTCACTGGGACTCGATAAAGCGCTGGAAGAAATTGCCCAAAACCGCGGCCGGCTTTATGACCCGGAGGTCGTGGACGCCTGCCTGCGTATTTTCCGGGAAAAGGGCTATACCATCCGGGATTGACGATATAGTTGCACGTGTTGTCCCAAAAAAGCAAAAGGAGATATTTTTACATGCGTCTTTTCCCGAAAGAAGAAAATTTTTTCGATCTGTTCGAGAAACTGATCGATAAGATTGAAGAGGGCGGATTGTTTTTCCTGGAAATGACCCGCGATCGGAATTATTCCGCGGCGCGGGCCTCGCGGCTGAAGGAAATCGAGCATGAGGCGGATGTCATCGCTCATCAAACCTACGAACGGATGCACAAAACCTTTCTGACGCCCATCGACAGGGAAGATATCTACGCGCTCGTCAATAAAATGGATGAAATTCTGGACCACATCGAAGGCACCGCCGTCCGTGTTTACATGTACAAGGTGAAAAAGTTCAATGACGACATCATCAAGCAGGCGGAAATTCTTTTTTCGGCGATCCAGAAGATCAAAAGCATCATCCACGGGCTGCGCAACATGAAAAACAGCCAGATGATTCTCGATGGCTGCGTCGAAATCAACACCCTGGAAAATGCCGGCGATGTTGCGATGCGGGCCATTATCACCAACCTCTTTACCCACGAGCAGGATGCTATCGAACTGCTGAAATGGAAAGAAATTTTTGAACGAATCGAAGAGGCGATTGACGTCTGCGAAGACGTCTCCAATATTCTGGAAGGGATTGTCCTGAAGCATGCCTGATGGATGGAGTTTTTCACCGTTTTTCAGGGCTTGCTGGGCGAAAGGAGCGCGAACATGAAACCGGAGCGCCGCGGTGTGCTGTATGAATTCATTTTGTTCGGATTTTTTCTGGCTTCCAAAATCATGCGCCACAAGACCCATCTGATAGGGGAGGAGAACCTTTCCCGGATGCCCACCCCGGTCATGTTTACCGTGACCCACGACAGCTATTTTGAAGTTCCATCCCTGTCGCGGATCTACTATGCCCTGAAACCCAGGCCGGATTTCGCGGTCATGGCCAAAAACGATTTTCTGAGCGGCCGGTATCTTTCCACAAACTACGGGAAAAAGAACAGGCTTCTGAGAAGCATTCTGCTGATGATCGACCGGCTGGGTCTTCCCCTGGCGATTTTCCGCAAGCTGAAATTGGCGGTCATCGACCGTCCGTTTGTGGAGTCTTTCAGCCGGAAAAAAGAGGATCTGCGGCGGGAAATATCCGGCCAGTTGAATCAATTCAAGGAAAGCAGCGCGCGGGGGATATCGACGCTGATTTTCCCCGAAGGAACGACCTGGGGATACGGCGGCCTGAAAAAGATTCACAGCTCCGTGTATCATGTCCTCGAAAATACGTTCCAGGGCACCGGGCGGAAAGTGTTTATTCTGCCCGTTAATATCAAGGTGGACCGTCTGGTGAAGGGGGCGAAAGACGTTTTCATCCGCATCGGTCAGCCGGTGTTTTTTCGCAAGCCCAAGGATGAATTCAACCGGACGCTCTTTGAGCTCCTCCAGCAGCTTCACACCATCACTTTCAGTCAGGTGGCCGCCTACTACCTCAGGCGTCTCGCGGAAATGAAGCAGGACGCCGGCCGAACGGTCGTTTTTCGCAAAGAACTCTTTATGCGGAATCTGGAAGAGATTCTTCTGGAGATGAGCCGGCTGGCGCGCGAACGGGTGCTGCCCGGTTTTGATCCCGGCCTCGCCAACCGCCGGTATCTTGCCGACAAAACGGAACATTTTACAAAATACTGCCTGAAGATGCAGTATTTGCAGAAAAAGCGTTTGAGCGACCGGAAAGGGGCGCTGCTTCTCAACGTTGAAAAAATTCTGGCGCACTACTCCGTCCGGGAATTTCGCAAGGCCAATCCTCTGGGATTCTGCGCTAATGAGCTGGCGTCGCTGGGCGAACAGACCGTCCGCCCCATTTTTGACGTTTGCCTCCGTTCCCGTTAACGGCGATTTTTTGTTTCTTCCGCCGGCTTTGCAGAAACACCACATTTTTTTTCGGCGCGAGATCGTAGCGCCGGGCTTTGAACGCGGGCGGTTCCCGAAGGAATAGGCCGCCGGGAATATTCCGGGGCGCCACGTTTCAAAAACCGGGGAACAGACGCCTGCGGAGCAACCGAACTTCAGCCGGAGGAGGAAGGGATGAAACAATGGACGACAAAGGGCGGGCAGGTCATCTCCAGGCTTTCCCACGGCATGTACAACTGCTTTCTCGTTTCATGCCGCGGCCGGCATCTGCTGGTGGACACCTGCAGAAAGGGCAGTTGGAAGAATCTGTGCCGGGAGCTGGATGAACAGGGCGTAAGCGGCGGCTCGCTGGCCGGTCTGGTCCTTACGCACACCCATTACGACCACGCGGAAAACGCGGCGGCGATCAAAGAGCGCTACAACACAAAAATCATTGTCCACCAGAAGGAAGCGGACTACTTGCGCAAGGGAGAAAATCCCGTGATCCACGGAACGCTGCCGCTGACCGGATGGATCTCCGACCGCTTGTCGCACCTGTATCTTTCAAGGTTCTTCCGGTACCGGCCCGTTGACGGCGATCTGACCGTCGCGGACCGTTATGATTTGAGCGCGCTGGGGTTTCAGGGACATCTTCTTGCCACGCCGGGCCATTCGCCCGGGTCCCTCAGCGTCATCCTTGAAAATGAAATCGCGATCGTCGGCGATACCCTGTTCGGCGTCTTCCGGGGTTCGGTGCTTCCTCCCGTGGCGGCGGACGAGAAACTCATGGCGGCAAGTTGGGGAGAGCTGCTGAAGACGGGCTGTTCCGTTTATCTTCCCGCGCACGGGACGGAGCGCAACAGAGAAGTTCTCGAGCGGCAGTATGAAAAGTATAAACGGAAATATGACCGGCGCTGACACTGCTGAACGGCCGAAAAAAGAAATCTCCGTTTTGGAAGACCGGCAAAAGAGAACCCGCGCCGAGCGCGGGTTTTTGGACCTCTTGCGATGATGTCGGATGATGGCTTGGTGGGCAATGTGAGATTCGAACTCACGGCCTTTGGCTTCGGAGGCCAGCGCTCTATCCAGCTGAGCTAATTGCCCGTGCGGCTGCTTCTACTATATCCCCTCATAATCTTCAACGGTTAAATTCCATTTTCCCGGGAACAAGACGATCAGGGAGTCCCGGGCGAGCCCGCGCCGCCTTGTTTTAAAGAGGTGTGATCCTTTCCCAGGTAGTAGTTGATCCAGGAGGAGGTCTGATAAAGGTCCCAGTTACAGGGCGGCACGATGTCCCCGGCCAGGAGCGATTCCTCCCCGTATTTTTTCAGCCGGGCATAGGCCCGGACGTAGACGCATTGTTTTTGTTGGGGATAAACTTCACACCATCCCTGGAAGCTTCCGCCGCAGGGGCCGTTGCGCTGGTTTTTCGGACACTGCGACATGGGGCACAGGTAGGCCGCGTCGGGAAGGGCGCAGTCGCCGCAGTCGCGGCAGTCAAACAGGACAACCTTGGTGAGGTGTTCCAGTTTGTGGAAGAGGGGCTCCATCCGCGTGCCCTGTACGGTTTTGCAAAGCGCCTTCATCGCGCCGTAGAGGTTTTTCCCGGGTTCATACATCAGCCGGTGGAAAAACCGGGAAACGCCATAGGCGCATTCGACTTTTGCCGTGGGCGGCCGGGAACGCCGGTCGGCGGGGGTGTCCCGGTTGAGTCCGGTTGCCGGATCGGCTTCAAAAAAATAAAATCCGTTGTCGATCGGATAATCAAAATACCGGACCAGATCGGTCCAGCGCGGCACAAGCGCTTCTCCCTGCCGGATGATCTCCTCCACCTGTTCGTAGCGGATGTTGTGGCCGCCGATGTGAACGCCGCTGTATCCCATTCCCTTCAGGATGGCGTACATCCTGGCGGCGCGAAGGATTCTTGCTCCTTCCCCCTTGTCCGGTTCGCTTCTCTCCCGGTCAATGTCCGCAAGCAGTTGATCCGTGACGACAGAGCCCGGCAGGTCGTTGCGGTTCATCATTTTCGCCGCGCCGAAGGGAAGGATGTAAATGTTTCCCACCAGGGGGATCTGCGGATAATTTTGCTTCATGAAGAGGAGCGCTTCATGGAATTTCCGGGCATCGTATCCCAACTGTGTGACGATGAATTGCGCGCCGGCGGCGATTTTCTTTTTCAGCTTGTCGTATTGCCCCATCTGCTCGGCTTCAGTCGCCTTGAAGGGAGAGACGACCGCGCCGGGGAAAAAATCAGCAGGCTGATGGGTGACGACGCCTTTGATTCCGGGATAGGTAAGCCCCCGGTTCATGCCCGTGATCAGTTGCAGGATGTGAACGGGATCCAGATCGAAGACCGGCGCGGGCCTCCCCTGAAAACCGGAGACCGGGTAGTCGCCGCTCATGACGAGAAGATTCCGGACGCCCGCGCGATCCAGGGCGTAAAGCTGGCTTTCACACTGGCTGCGGTTCTTGTCCTTGCCGGTAAAATGGACAAGAGGTTCGATGCCCAGTTTGAGAATCTCGCCGCCCATGAAGTCGGCGGACATGGCCGGGGTTCCGCCCGGATTGTCCGTGAGCGTGAGCGCGCAAATTATTTTCCCGACGGCTGCCTGCGCGGCCTGCGCCAGGCATTTCTCCTGCGCCGCTTCTTTCGCGCCTCTGCCCGGCACCAGTTCCCAGGTCACCGGGAATTTGGAGGGATCAAGCAGGGCCTCTTTGAACCGGTTTTCCAGCATGCTTTTCCTTAAAGGTGGATTCGTTATTTTTTGCGCGATGAAAATCGCATTTACGAAAAAGCTTGTCAACTGTTTTTAGCGCTCCGTGTTTTTAGCGTCCGGGTACAACCTTTCCTTGCAGTTGCCCCTGAAATTTGTTACTGAAAACGTCATGAATCCGGCAATGAACGCATTTGCCGCCGTTTGCGGCGGGAACAGCGGACGGCATTCCAGGCCCATGGGTTCTCCGCGGGCCGAACGTTCCCCGCGCATCGCGCGGAAGAACGCCGGCCTGCGGCATCGTCGGGCATGGAGGTTTCTGTCCGGTCTGGCATTTTTTATGTTTGCCCTCTGGCCTGCCTGTGGGTTTGCGCTCACGGAAATATCCAACGTGAGGCACTGGGCGGCGCCCGACCAAACGCGCATTGTTTTCGATCTGAGCGGCGAACCGGTTTATCGGTTTGACACTCAGAAAAACAAAATCACTCTGGAATTCTCCGACGCCTTTTTTTCTCCTTCCCTGCCGTCTGAAAAAATCATCAGCAAGCCGGGTGTCGCCAAAATTCTTTTTATTCGCGGAGAGGATCGGCAATGCGCCATTCACATTTATTTGAAAGATCATTTGCGGGCGGAAGTCTTTCCCCTGAAGAAGTTCATGGACAAGCCGGATCGTGTCGTGGTCGATGTTTTTCTGACGGAGGTTGAAAAAGCCCCGTCAGTGGTGAAGCACAAGACGGTTTCAGCCCCCAAACGGGTCATCGTGATCGATCCCGGCCACGGCGGAGAGGATCCGGGCGCCATCGGCAAAAACGGGACGTATGAAAAGCATGTTGTGCTGGCCATCAGCCGGGAAATCAAGAAGGAGATCGACAAAATGCCCGGGTATCGGGCGGTCCTGACCCGCGACGGAGATTATTACGTATCCTTCAACAAGCGTCTCGGCGTGGCGCGCAAGCACCAGGCAAGCCTCTTTATCAGCGTCCACGCGGATGCGGCCCGAAACCGCGAGGCTCAGGGCAGTTCCGTTTATTGTCTGTCCACCGGAGCGGCCAGTAACGAAGCCGCCAAATTGCTGGCCCGGAATGAAAACCTTTCCGACATCATCGGCGGCGTACCGGGAGGCGAAGGCAATAATCAATCCGACGAAATCATCCTGAACATGTTTCAAACCAACACGATCAACCTGTCAAAAAACTATGCGGCTGATCTGCTGGATCAAATCGGCCGCGTGCAATCTCTGAAATATCCTACGTTTTACGAGGCGCCCTTCCGTGTGCTGAAGCTGCCGGATACCCCCGCCGTGCTTCTGGAAACGGCATACCTCTCCAATCCACAGGAGGAGAAGCTGCTCAAGAAGCAATCCTTCAGGAGAGACATTGCCAGAGCTGTGGCTGCATCCGTTGACCGCTACTTTGCCGGATCGGAGGCTGTTGAACAAATTTCTGCCGAAGACGTCAAAGAAAACCGGGAAAAAACTACATTCAAAAAGACCGTCGGGGCTGTGGAAGAGGGCGCCAAAGCTGCAGGGGCCGGGGACCGGATGAAAACCGCCCTTTACACGGTTCAGCGGGGGGAGAGCCTGCACAGGATTGCCCAAAAGCACGATACGAACATCGCCACTCTTTTGACGCTGAACAAAATGAAGATCAGAGATACTCTGTATGCCGGACGGAAAATTCTTGTTCCGGCAGCCGGGGCGGCAAGCGCGGAAGTCAGGATCAAGACGGCCACCCATATCGTTGCGCGCGGCGAAACGCTGCAGATCATTGCCCGGAAGCACGGGACGGACATCGCCACTCTTTTGACGCTGAACAAAATGAAGATCAGAGATCCTCTGTATGCCGGGCGGAAAATCCGTGTTCCGGCCGCCGGCGCGGAAACGGACGGCAAAAAGCGGCTGAAAAAATACACCGTCCGGAAAGGCGACACGCTGTTTGCGCTGGCCAGGAGCTGTTCTGTCACCACGGAAGAGTTGCGGCGCATCAATCAAATGACGGATGCCGATGTATTGCGGGTAGGGCAGAGCATTCGGCTGCCCGAATCAAAGAATCTGAATCCTTGAAAAGGAGGTTTCCATGACGACAGCAACCGAACAAGCGTTAAGCAGTCTGCGGGATCTTTCCACGCTTCAATGGTATGTGATTCCTCTTCTGGCAATCGTGTTCTATGTTTACGTCCGTGAAATCAAAGACGCCAGGAAAACGGCGGACTGGAACGCCGTTCTGGCGGGGTTAACCATCTTCGGCGTCGATTTTTTCAACGAGACCTGGAACGGCTGGGTGCTTCATTTCACGGGCCGTTCCGCTTTCTGGACCACACCCGGCGATACGGCGCTGCGCACGATGGTCGGCTGGAACATTGAAATCATGTTCATGTTTCTGCTGGTGGGCATCATTTACTATCACACCCTGTCGGAGAGCAAAAAAGAGAAAATTCTGGGATTGCCTGAAAAGTGGTTCTGGGCGATCGGCTACAGCATTTTTTGCGTTTTCGTTGAATGCCTGTTGAACATCGGCGGACACCTGGTCTGGGAGTATCCCTTCTGGTATCTCTCTTTTCAGGGGGTCTGGCTGATTTTTCTGATCGGTTATTTCCACTTTTTCTGCTTTGCCATTCTGGTCATCAGCCTCAAAACCATGAAGGCCAAACTGGCAACGGTGGGCATCATTTACGCCGTGCCCGTTATCATGAACCTTCTGGCCTTCGGTCTCTGGGGCTGGAACTACTGATGTCTTTCAGCAATGCAGGCCGACCGGTCCGGAGAGGTTGATGCAGAGGATTTAATCTTTCAACGGTTTGTCGCCACGCCGGGCATGGTTGAGGCGGAACATCGTTATGAAGGAGATCCATGAGAGTTTCCCCGCTGCTTTATATTATCGCTGTTGTGACAGGGGTTTATCTGCCTCAGGCGGGGCGCTGGGCTGCGCTTCTCGTTCTGCCGGCGCTGACGATTGCGCTCACGGCGGCCCTGCTGCGCTTTCCGGGAGGATTCTTTAAAAATCCCGGAGCGCTTTTTTCCGGGGCGCTCTGGGGCAATCTGATGAACTATCTGATTTTGGGCAATCTGATTCTTGTGGGCGGCATTTTTCTGATCCGGCATGAAAATTTCTGGATCGGTCTGGTCATGGTGGCCGCGGTTCCTTCCGCCCTGGCGGTTTTGCCGCTCAGTGAAAAAATCGGCGCGGATCAAAGGTTGACGCTGAACGGTTTTGCCGGAACCTATCTGGGCGCGCCACTTCTGATGCCGCTTCTCGGAGCGGCATTTCTGCGGTACTGTTCCATGCCTTGCGAAAAACTGGTGATCCTGGCCGTCGCGCTGATTTTGCTTCCCCTTTTGTTGTCGAGGGCCGCGGTTGACCGCAACTGGGATGAAAAGATTCATCGCCGCGAGGGGGCCGTTTCGGACGGTTGTTTTTTTATCATTTTTTACGCCGTGGCCGCCGGGAACGCCCGGCTGATTCGACAGGCGCCTTCGGAATTGATCTTTATTTTGGTCCTTGCTTTTGTCTCCATCCTGTTGATTACCGTTGCGCTGCTCCTGACCGGCAGGTTTTTTAAACTGCCCCGTTCCAGGGTTTCATCGCTTCTGCTTCTGGGTACCATGAAAAATTACGGCCTTGCCGCCGGTATCTCCCTTTATGTCTTCAATAACGAGGCGGCCGTGCCGGCTCTGGTTTTTTCCGTTTTTATATTTATCAATGCTCTCTGGCTCCGCTTCTGGTTCCGAAAGAGCATTTCAACGCCCGGATAACAAATGTTTTCTCTCAACCAATCTCGGTTGACCTGAAATGACGGATGGATTCGCCAGACGGACCAAAAACGAAGGGGGCTTGTTTCCAAGTCCCCTTCATTAAGTATAACAAACACTTGCAGGATTTTTATTTGTTCTTGTCGACCCTGTCCTTCAGTTCCTTGCCCACTTTAAAAAAGGGCAGTTTTTTGGGTTCGACTCTGATTTTTGTGCCGGTTTTGGGATTTCTTCCTGTGTAGGAGCCGTATTCTTTTACCACAAAGCTGCCAAATCCCCGGATTTCGATGCGACCGCCGTTTTTCAACTCATCGTTAAAGCCTTTGAAAACCAGATTGACAACATCAATGGCCTTTTTTTCCGTCAGATTCATTTTCTTGCTTAAAGCTTCAATAAGACCGGATTTGTTCATAAGATCCTCCTTAAGACTACCGCTTGTATCCTGAGTATTTATAATGCCGATTAACCCGTACGTGGCGACTATTATTTATTTTTAGCTGATTGTCAAGGATATTTTTACCTTTTTCCCCCTGCGCTGCGGAAAGCAATTGCTGAACTTCCCGGGCGGAAAGCGAGCGCCACTGGCCTTCGGACAGGCCCGAAAGCGTTATGCTTCCGACGGAAGCGCGCACCAGGCGCGTCACCGGATGGCCGGCGGCCTCGAACCCCCTGCGGATGACCCGGTTTCTGCCCTCGTGCAGGGTCAGGCCAAGCCAGGTGCTTTTATCATTGGCCTTTTCCATCTTCAGGTTTTCCGGTTTGAAGACGCCATCCGGCAGCGGAATGCCTCTGCTGATTTTCTTCAATTCTTCAGCGGTTATGCGCCCTGCAATTTTTGCCCGGTATGTTTTGGGGACCCGAAAGCCCGGATGCGAAATTTTTTGAGCGAACGCTCCGTCATTGGTCAAAAGCAGAAGGCCCGCGGAATCATAATCGAGCCGGCCTACGGGATAAACCCTTTCCGGAACATCCCGGACCAGGTCAGCAACCGTCGGCCTTTTCTGTGGATCGGACAGGGTGGTGACGTAGCCGGCCGGCTTGTACAACGCAATATAGCAAACTGGATTTTCGATTGAAATGATTTTTCCGTCAATCCGGATCACGTCCTTCTGCGGGTCGGCTTTAGTGCCCGGTTTGCTCACTGTTTCTCCGTTGACGCTTACCCGTCCCGCCGAGATCATGGCTTCGGCATGACGGCGGGAGTCAATGCCCGCGGCGGAGATGATTTTCTGCAATCGCTCTTTCATGAAACGGAGTCATCCTCCCCCTCCGACTCTTCCCGCCCATCGGCGAGAGCCGCCGGCTCTCTTTCGGAGAGAGTTTCCGTCCTTTCCTCTTCCGGGGCCGGGGGCGGCTCTGCCGTCTGAGGCATTTCCCCGCCGGGCATATCCGGCAGAGATTCTTCGAAGGGGAGGGCTTCCTGCCCGGACGGTTCCTGAGGTTCGGTGATTTCCCGGAGTTCTCTCATCGTCGGCAGATCCGCCAGCTCCTTGAGATTGAATACCTCCAGGAATTTTTTGGTCGTGCCGTAAATGATCGGTTTGCCCGGCACGTCCTTGCGGCCCAGGATGCGGACCAGTTTTTTATCCAGCAGGCCCTTGAGCGGGGCGCTGACATCGACGCCGCGAATGCTCTCAATTTCCGATCGGACGATCGGCTGCCGGTACGCCACGATGGCCAGCGTTTCCATGGCCGCGGGCGACAGGGAGGCGGGTTTTGCCCCTTTGAGCTTTTTGATCCACGGGGCCATTTCCGGACGGGTGCGAAACTGATAGCCGCCCGCGACTTCCTGAATGCAAATGCCGCCTTGGCGTTCGTCATATTCGCCGATCAAACGACCCAGCGTGCCCCGGATTTCCATTTTGTCCGCACCACCGAGCGCGGCGCAGATTTTTTCCACGGACAGAGGCGACTCCGACGACAGAATCAGGGCTTCCAGAACAGCTGAAAGGTTTTCCATTTTACAACTCCACGGCCGGGAAGATGCGGATGACGCCGAAGGTCGCCGTCTGATAGGCCTTGATCATCTTCAGCCTGACGAGCTCCAGCAGGGCCAGAAAGGTATAGACGATCCGGCGCCTTTCTCTTTTTTCTCCCAGCAATTCCTCAAAGGTAAGATTTTTTTCGCGTGTCAGGCGCTCCATAACGTCGTTGATGATATCCGAAAGCGACAGCTTTTCCAGATCGATCTCCAGCAGTTCCTGTTGATCCAGCCGGGAAACAATCTGATGAAAGGCTTCAATCAATTCAAAAATGCTGGCTTCCACCAGCTCCTCTTCCTCCGCGCCTGACGGAGTCTTTTCTTCGGGCAGCGCCGCGGAGCGCTTGAACACGTCGCGCTCCAAAAGCGGCCGGCGGTGCAGCAGATCGGCGGCTTCCTTGAAAGCCTGGTGCTCCAGCAGCTGGCGGACCAGCTCAGAGCGCGGGTCGTCTTCCAGCTCTTCGGGCGACGGCTCCTCCGGAACCGGCAGCAGCAGGCGGGACTTGATGTGGATCAGCGTGGAGGCCATAACCAGATATTCGCCTGCCAGATCCAGATTGAGAGACTTGATGAGGTTCAGATAATCCAGATACTGCCGGGTGATCAGCGCGATGGGAATGTTGTAAATATCGATTTGATTTTTTTTGATCAGATACAAAAGCAGGTCCAGCGGACCTTCAAAAATGTCCAGTTTGATTGCGTAGTCGGTCTTCGGTTCTTCGTTCATAGGTTGCTTCAGATTTTGACGGCTTCGCGAACCTCCGCCATGGTCTGGCGGGCGATCCCGGCGGCTTGATCGTTGCCTTTTTGGATCATCTCCTCAATTTCCTTCACGTTGCGCTGGTAGTAATCCATTCGCTCATGAACGGGCGCCAGCGCTTCCTCAACGCGCGCCGCCAGCATTTTTTTGCAGTCGGTGCAGCCGATGCCGGCCGCGCGGCATTCCCGGTTGATTTCGGCCACGGTTTCCGCCGGGGAGTACAGGCCGTGAAACGTGAAGACATTGCAGATCTCGGGATTGCCGGGATCTTTTTTCCGCATCCGCTGCGGATCGGTGAACATGGACGCAATTTTCCGGCGAAGCTCCTTGCCCCGGTCGGACAGGTAAATGGAATTATCGTAGGATTTGCTCATTTTCCTGCCGTCGGTGCCCAGCAGCTTCGGCACGGCGGTCAAGAGCGGCTCCGGAACGGGAAAGACGTCTTTCTGATAAAGGTAATTGAACCGTCGGGCGATTTCACGGGTCAGTTCAATATGCGGCAGTTGATCCACGCCGACCGGAACGCCGTAAGCCTTGTACATGATAATGTCGGCCGCCTGCAGGACGGGGTAGCCCAGAAACCCGAATGTGGAAAGGTCCTTTGAACTCAACTCCGTCTGCATTTCCTTGTAGGTGGGATTGCGCTGCAGCCAGGCCAGCGGGGTGATCATGGAAAGCAGCAGGAACAATTCGGCATGCTCCTTGACCGCCGATTGGACAAAGAGGGTGCTTTTCGCCGGATCGAGGCCGGCGGCCAGCCAGTCAATCACCATGTTCAGGCTGTTTTGCCGGATGTCTTCCGTGGACGCGTATTCGCTGGTGATCGCGTGCCAGTCGGCGACGAAGTAAAAGCAGTCGTAACTGCCGCTGTTTTGCAGTTCGACCCAGTTTCCCAATGCGCCGTGCAAATTTCCCAGGTGCAGCCGTCCCGTGGGCCGCATCCCGCTGAGAATCCTTTTTCGTGTCAAGCCAAACGCTCCTTCGTTCCTGTGATGGGTAAATGCGCCAAGGCCTCCGCTGGTTTCATGAAGAATACGGAGGCCTTGTTGGAGAATGATAAAACGGAAAATACCTATTTCACTTTGCCGGCCCTGAATTTAACGACTTTTTTTGCGGGAATTCTGATCGTCTTTCCGGTTTGAGGATTCCTGTCTTTTCTTGCTTTTCTTTTGACGACCGAGAACGCGCCGAATCAGAACCTGCGCCGAAGATTTCGGCAATGAATTGGACCCCGCCGGTTTTCTCTTTTAACGAAGCGCGGCACGCCTCAAACCGGCGCTACGCCTAACATAAAAAAAAACAACAATCAAGAAAAAAGTGGTTTCGCGGCCGGTTTCCGGCGGACGTTTCGACGGCGGCGCGTTTTCGCTTTCGGCCGCTACTTTCCCAGACAGTTGGATTTTCCGCTTCCTCTCCCTTCCGTGTCCTCTTTTTTCAGGACGCCGTTTTCAAAGGTCAGGGCGTAGATGTAATCCTGGCTGCCGCAGTTATAGTACCAGACCTCCGCCTTGCCGCTGCTCTTCTTTGTTTTTTTATTCTTCGTCGCGCCGGCGGACGTCTTGTTTTTCTCGCCGGCCTTTTCTTTGGCGGTCGGTTTCCCGCAGACGATGAGAACCCGCGCTTTGGAATCGCCGGTAGAAACCATGCCGGCGCCGCAGCGAAAAGAGAAAGCATTGCCGGCCGCCAGACACAAGATGATGAAAACGAGGACACTGATCTGAATCCGGGACATAACCATTCCTCCGATCGTGTTTTTTATCTGCCGAGGCAGTAGGATTTTCCGTTTCCTTTTCCTTCCGTGTCCTCCTTTTTCAGGATGCCGTTTTCAAACGTCAGCGCGTAAATGTAGTCGTTGTCACCGCAATTGTAGTACCAGATTTCCAGGGCCGCGGGGCACGAGCCGCTTTTCCTGGGGCAGATGATTTCCTTGGTGGTCGGAAGACCGCACGCCCCCAGCACTTTTACCTTTCTGTCGCCGGTGGTCACCAGGTGGGGCCCGCAGCGAAAAGCCGCCGCCGTGACGGCGGAGGCGCCGAGCAGGATCACAACCATCAGAATGATCCGAAGCGCTTTCATGTTCTGTCCTTTCCTCGCGGGCCGGAGGCCAGCAAAAGGTATTCGTATTTGTAAAGGTCATAAAGAAACTGCCGGAGAATTTCCTGACGGTCGGAGAGCGGCGTCGGGGCCCGGAGAGCGGCCGTCACCCGGTCGTTGAACGAGACGGGCAGAAGGTCGGTGTATGGACCGCGAAATACTTCGTAAGAAAAGGCCCGGGCGATTTTTTCCAGCGCGGAAAATTTAATGGTGAACTCCGCGTGGCCCTTCAGGGAAATTTTTTCGGGATTTCCGGAAGGCGTAAAATTCATGAAGGGGAACAAGGGATCGCAAAAAGACGTTTCGCAGCTGTGTTCGCTCAAATAAATGTAGGGAACGCCGGCCCGGCACAACCTCTCCACGGCCTCCAGCGCTCCGATGTTGATGTTTTCGTCAGGGCCGAAGCGCAGGCCGTAAGCCGACTCGAAATCCGCGATCTTCGCCGACAGGCGGACGGCTTCCGGATCTTCTGAAGGCGACGGTTCGCTGACCGCGGTCAGCGTCGGAAAATCTCCCAGGACTTCATTGAGGAGCGCCAGATCAAAGGAGCGCAGGTCCGACGGGGGTATTTTGAAAAAATCCGTTTCGAGAAAGGTCACGGAAAACTCAGCGAGCGATTCCTTTT
>JAAZHX010000239.1 GCA_012510495.1 Smithella sp. | reverse complement strand
GGCGCCCGCCGCATTCCCGATCCCACCACCGCGGGCGATTTCTGCCGCCGGTTCACCGCAGCCAGCATCGACATCTTGCAGAACGTGTTCAACGACATCCGAGTGAAGGTCTGGCGGCAGCAGCCGACGTCGTTCTTGGACGTCGCGGTCATCGACGCCGACGGCACCATGGTCGAGACGACCGGCGAGTGCAAGGAAGGCATGGACATCAACTTCAAGGGCGAGTGGGGTTACCACCCGCTGATCGTTTCGTTGGCCAATACGGGTGAGCCTCTGTTCGTAGTCAATCGCAGTGGCAACCGGCCCAGCCATGAGCAGGCCGGGACCTACTTCGATCGTTCGATCGCGCTGTGCCGCGCTGCGGGCTTCCGGATGATTCGCCTGCGGGGCGACACCGATTTCAGCCAGACGGAACGATTGGACGGCTGGGACGCCGATGGGGTGCAGTTCGTCTTCGGCATCGACGCCATGTCGAACCTGTACGAATTGGCGGAGAATCTTCCCCGAAAGGCGTGGAAGGTGCTCCATCGGCGGGCGAAGTATACGGTGAAGACCGAACGACGTCAGCGGCCCGAGAACATCAAGCAGGGGGTGGTCGAGGCCCGCGAGTTCGAGGACATCCGTCTGGTCAAAGAACACGTGGCCGAGTTCCGCTACCGGCCGGTGCACTGCAAGAAGGACTATCGGGTGGTGGTCGTATGGAAGGACCTTGAGCACCATCGTGGGCAGAAGAAGCTGTTCGACGACGCCCGGTGTTTCTTCTACATCACCAACGACTGGGAAAAGTCTGCCGAGGAGATCGTCTTCGAGGCCAATGGCCGCTGCAACCAAGAGAACCTGCTCGCCCAACTGAAAAGCGGTACCCGCTCGCTCACGGCGCCGGTGGACAACTTGCTGAGCAACTGGGCCTACATGGTGATGGGGTCGTTGGCGTGGAGCCTGAAGGCGTGGGCCGGTCTGATGCTGCCGGAGGAGGGCCGCTGGCTGGAGCGGCACCGGGAGGAGAAATGGAAGCTGGTGCGAATGGAGTTCGCAACGTTTCAGAACGCGATGATGCGGATGCCGGCCCAGATCGTCTTGACGAGCGGGAAAATTGTCTATCGGCTTCTGGCGTGGAATCCCTGGCAGCATGTGTTCTTCCGTCTGATTGACCAACTCCGCCGGCCCTTGCGTTGCTGACGGCGCCCACCCGAAGCCGGAGTCCGGACGCTCCGGTCCGCATTCACCCTCAACCGCACTGAGTGCAAACAACGAGCCCGAAATGAAACACGATACAATCCAAAGCTTCCCTCCGAGCCGCACGGCATCGGCCGCTGGGGGTGTGAGACGACTACGCGCCCAAACAACGACTGCGTTATTCGAGACTATTCGCTTGTTTTGGGACTAGACCGGAAGGTCCATGGTCCACTGCCGGAAGGCTACGCGATTCGGCGGTTGGCAACCGATGAGATCAGGACGCGAGGCCGGTACGTGCGGTTTGTCGCGATTCCACCGGCCGGCGGGTCGTATTTGTTCGTTGACGAGGTCGAAGTGCTTCGCGGGCCCGAGGAACTGCTGGCGCTGCCACCCACCGGC
>JAAZHX010000096.1 GCA_012510495.1 Smithella sp. | reverse complement strand
CTGCTGACGTTCCGCACGGATGAGGAGTGGCAAACAGCCGACAGGAAGAGGATCTCGATCCCGGCTTTTTTCCGAATATTGCTTTTGTATGTCGTGGTTCCGCTCTTAGCGATCTACACGTTGGTGTTGATCATTTACCTGATCAAGACCGTCCTTACCGGCGAGGGGCGGGAACTTCTGGAACCGTTGATCTTGTCGTACTCGATCGCCGTGATTATGGTCTTTTTTCTGATCAGTGAGATCGAGGGAAAATACCCGGCTATATGTCGCTTCGTCTTCCCGAAAATCATGGGTGTGATCGCGCTCTATCAGCTGATCGTTTCTTTGATCAAGGCGGGGAATGAGGGCGTCTTATTCGCCGACTACTTCCTGATCCTGTTCTCGGCGTTCGCGGTCGTCGCAGCAGTGACGATGAGCATTTTGAAGAAGGAGAAGAACCACATTCACATTCTGATCCTTACCGCCTTCGCGCTCTTTTCGATCCTGCCGCTCGTCAATTTTTACGGTGTCAGCGTTCGGAGTCAGCAACAGGTGCTCGTCGATACGCTCGAAAAGAACGGCATGCTTCAGGGTAAAGATGTCGTCGCGAGTGAATCGGTGTCTAAAGAGTCGCAGATCGTCATCACGAGAGCCGCGGAATTTTTGAATCGACAGGGCGAGCTCGACGCGGTCATAAATGTGCCGGGACAGGACACGAAATACTTTGAAAACTTCCGCGCGCTTTTCGGGTTTGAGCCGAATTACGGCTATGAGCAGTATTACGGGGATCCCAAACTGCGTGGTATATATATCGACAGAAGTCAGGCGATCCCTTTGGGGGATGCCGATTATGTCGTTTGGAGCGGGATCTTTGTTTCTGACGCTGGAAACACGGTCACGGAGCTCGGTACATTCACACATGAGGGAACCGATTATACGGTGCAAGCCGAGATCGTCAATGGGGATTGTAATATCGTCCTTATTGATTCGACGGGGATGAAGCTTATTACCGCTGAGGTTACCGGGGATATCGAGAAGATCATTCCTTCGGAGTCGGACGGGAAGCCCGAAACGGTCGCACCCGAACAGATGAGTCTGGTGTTTAAAGGAGACGGCGTCCTGATGAAGGTTTACCTGATGAGCGTCAACCTATATGACCGCGAGGACTATAATGTTCGTTTCGAGATCGACCCGATGGTCCTGATCACTTTCACGGAGACGGAAGCCGAATAGGTCGAAAGGAGCAATATATTTGGACTGGCTGAATCGAACCCGGAGCCTCATCGGAGAGGATAACCTGCAGACCTTGAAGGCGTCCTCGGTCGTTGTCGTCGGCTTAGGCGGCGTCGGCTCCTTTGCGGCCGAAGCGATCGCCCGTTGCGGCGTCGGCCGGATGATCCTGATCGACAAGGATCGCGTGGACATCACGAACGTCAACCGTCAGTTGATCGCACTGCGATCAACGGTCGGATCGATGAAAACCGATGTGATGAAGGCCCGTATTCTGGATATCAATCCCGCGGCGGTCGTCGAGGCGTATACCGTCGCGTATTCGGAAGAGACCACGGACACCTTTAATTTCTCCGGGGTCGACGTGATCGTGGACGCGATCGATTCGATCGACGACAAAGTCGCGTTGATCCGTCGCTCCTTTTCCGAGGGGATCCCCGTCCTGAGCAGTATGGGCGCGGGGAACAAATTGGATCCCGGGGCATTCGAGGTCGCCGATCTGACCCGGACCTCCGTCTGCCCCCTGGCGCGAATTATGCGAAAACGCCTGCGG
>JAAZHX010000306.1 GCA_012510495.1 Smithella sp. | reverse complement strand
GGTATGACCTTAAGGATCACATCACCTCCCCGCCCGCCATCGCCACCATCAGGTCCGCCCTTAGGACGAAATTTTTCGCGGTGCATATGCACCATTCCATCGCCACCTTTGCCTGACGCCACACTGATATTGACTGAATCAACGAACATAAATGCTACCTTTTCCTTTTTATCATTAGTTATTATACGCCTTACAAGGTCATAAAATTAATTAACGTGAGACATCTGTATTCGCGTATAATTAGAGTTAAGGGACAAAAATAAACAGGTTTCTGCTTCCTTTTTTCACTGTCCTTGGGGCAGAATATGATTTTTTCAGATAAAAGCATTTCGATATAAACCCATGATGTTTGATATTCACAGGAGGGATAAGATGTTTTATTTGCGAGAGTTTCATAAAGCTAGAAATGTAAGTGGAGTATTTTCTGGATTAATCAACATTACATTATTTTTTTTGTTCGTAATTGCGTCAATTAGACCTGTTTCTGCTGAACTGCAACGCGAAAGTCCGTTATCAAATTTTGTGGTTTACTTGCCAATCGTATTTAAACCAGATCTAACACCCATTCCCTTCAATAAATATGCCCCGGCCACTAACACCATGGGATTGAGCCTCAACCCAATCTTAAGTTGGACGAAAAGTCCTAACTCGACCCGGTATGAATACTGTCTCGATACCTCCAACGATGGGGTCTGCTCAGATTGGATTTCAACTGGTACGAATAATTATGCGGGTCTGTGGGGATTGCAACATGGTACGACGTATTACTGGCAAGTTAGAGCCTGGAACGGAACCATCGGACCGACATACGCAAATGGTTCTCTATCTCAATTTTGGTCTTTTAAAACTATTCAGGAAAGACTTGTCGTTTTCGAAGGATTTCTTCGTCCGACATGTGGAATTTGCCAAAGGGCTTCTATAGCAATTGACCAATTGGCATCAGCGTTCAGCACCGAACCAGTCGTTTTTATCGAATACGACGTCGACGGTAGTTCAAATGGGCGAGAAGATCGCTGGTGGAATGCTTACCGTTATGGTGGTGGTGAGGGATCGGTGTTTCTCCCTCTAGCGATGATTGATAGTGGCAATCAGATCTCAAATGGCGAAGTTGATTTCGAGAATGTCTACTCGGATATGGTCAATGGGTCATTGTTACGACCTCCTAAAGTAGACATTTCTGCAAGTTGGAGGCGCAGTACTGACGAGATCGAGACTACGATTGATATCACAAATTTTAGCGCGATAAATCTTTCCTATGATAACCAAGCCACTATTTTTATGATCGTATATGAAAACAACAGAGTCGGATTGACAGACCACTATGTTCGCTCAGTAGTCAGGGAAGAAATCACCAACTTGGCACCAGGCGCAAACGCTAATTTCATACTGACAACGAATGAGCTTGTTGTTGATGATTGGAATAAAATAGATGTTATTGTTCTTGCCGATTACATCTCTGATTCTATCCCTTACTATAACAAGTTTGATACACTTCAAGCCGTGATTGCTATAAAAATTACGCAGTAGCTAGAATTTTGATGAAGTAGTTTTTTTGTATAACAAAATCCTATTGACAAAAAAGAGGTCGGGCATTCCCGACCTCTTTACGAAACATCTTTGAAACTTACTTATTCAGCATTTTCTTGAGAATGTCTTCCAGATCGGGTTTGCCAATTTCTTCGAGTTCATAACGAACTCGCTGGGAGGGTTTCTCGATCTTCATCACGCGGGTCAGGTCTATCGGGGTGCCGATCACCACCAGGTCCACATCAGAAGAGTTGATGGTGGTTTCCAGGTCGCGCACCTGCTGATCGCCATAACCCATAGCGGGTAAAATGCAGCCTGTCTCAGGGTACTTTTTGTAAGTCGCTGTGATCTCGCCCACAGCGAACGGTCGGGGATCAACGATCTCAGCGGCACCAAAGCGGCGGGCAGCCACCCAGCCGGCACCAATTTTCATGCCGCCGTGTGTCAGAGTAGGACCGTCTTCGACAACCAGGACACGTTTGCCGCGAATCGCTTCAGGATCGTCTACATAGATTGGAGAGGCGCCTTCGATGACAATCGCATTCGGGTTGATGGCATGAACATTCTCACGAACCTTGACAATATCTTCAGCATTGGCTGTATCGACTTTGTTAATCACAACAACGTCAGCCATGCGAATATTAACTTCGCCAGGATAGTAAGCGATCTCATGACCAGGGCGCAGCGGATCGGCTACGGCGATGAGCAGATCAGTTTTGTAGAATGAGAAGTCATTATTGCCGCCGTCCCAAAGAACAACGTCAACTTCCTTCTCGGCTTCGCGCAAAATCGCTTCATAATCGACACCAGCAAATACGATCACACCGGTATCAAGGTGAGGTTCATATTCTTCTCGTTCTTCGATGGTGCATTCATGAAGGTCAAGGTCGGCATAAGTTGCAAAGCGCTGCACTTTTTGTTTCACCAGGTCACCATAGGGCATCGGATGGCGAATTGCAGCCACTTTCAAGCCCAATCCCTTCAGAACTGAAGCAACACGACGTGTAGTCT
>JAAZHX010000002.1 GCA_012510495.1 Smithella sp. | reverse complement strand
GGGCGGTATCGTCGCTCCGTGCGCGTTTTTTGTACGTTACTTCTAATTCAAAATTGAGTCTTTTCTCTAGATAATCGTTCTATGCTCTGCTATGCGGTCGTTCTTTTCTTTCGCAGAAGATCAATTTCCCGTGCATAGCCGTCGAGCTCGTTTGGTGTCTCGAGGTTGAACGGCAGCGCTCTGAGTTTCGGATGATTGACAATCCGGACAATGGCATCAAGACCGAGCGTGCCCTCACCGAGTTTGGCATGGCGATCTTTGCCGCTTGCGAACGGGTTCATGCTGTCATTGAGGTGGAACGCCTTGACGCGGTCAAGACCGACGAGACGATCGAATTCTTCCAACACGCCGTCAAGATCATTGACGACATCGTAGCCGGCGTCGTGCATATGGCAACTGTCCATGCAGACGCCGATCTTGTCTTTCAAGGTCACACCGTCAATGATGCGCGCAAGCTCCTCGAAGGAGCGTCCGATTTCACTTCCCTTTCCTGCCATCGTCTCAAGCAAAATCGGCGTCTTGATCTCCTCTGTGAGCACGGCGTTGAGCGCGTCGATGATAATCTCGATCCCAAGATCGACGCCTTGTCCCACATGACTGCCGGGATGGAAGTTGTACACGACGTTGTCGACATGCTGCAATCGCTCCAGATCGTCTCGCATCGTATTTCTGGCGAACTCGCGCACATCCGGTTTTGCCGAGCAGAGATTCATCGTGTAAGGCGCATGCGCCACAATCGTTCCGAAGGCATGATCCGTTGCGTACGCATTAAAAAAAGCGATATCGTCGAGGTCGAGCGTTCGCGCGGCACCGCCGCGAGGATTGCGCGTGAAATATTGAAACGTGTTAGCGTTGATGGAAACAGCCGTCTCACCCATCGCAAGATAACCGCCGCTTGAAGATAGGTGGCACCCTAAATAAAACATATAGAGATTCCTTTTCTAAATTGATTCGATTCTAGTCTATCTGAATGATAATATCGCCGGGACGCAACATGCCGAGGTAGTCACGTGCGATACGCTCGATATAATCGCGAGTATTGATGATTTCATTTAAGCTGCGCAAGTCTTCATATTTCTCGAACAACTGATTGCGTTCGCGTTCCAACTGTCGACGCTCCGCCTGCAAACGGTCGAACTCCCGTTTTTGCGAAATGAATGAGGAAATACAAAATGCCAAGACAATAACCGTCACAACACCCGCGAACAAGCGCAAAAAGAAAGTCTGCGTTGCAGCTCTCCGATTGAAACGCTTTTTATCAACGTAACTTGTACGCATAATGTGCACCTGTCGACCTGACATCCTGTTGATGTACAGTCATACTAATCTAGTTTGTTCGGTTTTGCAACTCCTTCGCTTTCGAGCACTTCGTAGAGCGATTCAGCCTCCTCTTTTCGCACGTGCTCACGCACGTCAAGGATTTTTACCTTAACTCGGCTTTTTCCGTATCCGATATCAAGCACGTCGCCAACTTTTACCGTCGTACCCGGCTTCCCCGGGCGACCGTTCACTTCGACTCGCCCCGCTGAGCACATGTCGTTCGCAACCGTTCTTCTCTTTACAATTCGGGAAACTTTCAGAAATTTATCTAGTCGCATGGTTTTTTTCTCTCATTTTCCTTCACTTTGTTCCACAGCTGGTCCATCTCATCAAGCGACATCTCTTCAAGAGTCTGATTATTTTCTCGTGCCAATTCGTCCATCATGACAAAACGTCGAATAAATTTCTCCGATGTCGCGTTCAGCGCAGACTCGGGGTCGATCTCAAGCATACGGAGCACATTCACCACCGCGAAGAGGAGATCACCCCCTTCGTTGAAAATGCGCTCCCGCTCAAGAGTTTCGGGTGAGTCCCCCTCCGAACCGACACCGAAGGAGTCATCGCGCATCGCCTTGTTCACCTCATCGAACAGCTCGTTCGTCTCCTCTGCTATTTTCTCGCGAGCACCATCGATCGTCGGCCAATCGAAGCCTAAACGCGCGGCACGCTTCTGCAGTTTGAACGAACGCATGAGCGCCGGAAAGGAAATCGGCACATCCTGCAATTCCTGAACGATGCTGTCGTGACCCTTTTCCTCCCTCTTGTTCTTCTCCCACGTATCGAGAACGTCGTGAGGCGTCGTCGCCTCATCATCGCCGAATAGATGCGAATGGCGCGAGATCAACTTGTGACAGATACCCGATACGACATCCGCAAAGGTGAAATTCCCTGCCTCTTTCGCGATCTGCGCGTGAAAGACGACCTGCATCATCACGT
>JAAZHX010000139.1 GCA_012510495.1 Smithella sp. | reverse complement strand
TGTGCAGGCGATGTTGACCGGTTGGATGGATCGGTCTGTTCTGAAGCAGCAGCATCCGGGGTGGTTTAAAGAGATGGAGCATGAAGGCAAGCTGGTGGTCTGGGGCGAAGAAAAGAAAAATGACGCCCACGAACATCAGGCGTAGTGACGTTTTTTTAATTAACCCTCACTGTAAAAGCGGCGTGCATTTTTTGGTGTGCGCCGCTTTCTACTGATAGAGATGACCTTGTCAGTTGTAAAAGGAAGGTGTTGACGATGCCGGACAATACGGAAACCTCCGTTATGGATCAAATTTTTGACCGGGCCCTGGAGCAAAATCCACACGCCGCGGAATTGCTGAAAGCCTTTCGACCGGTGATCACAATGCAAAGACAGCTTACGGAAAGCCTCGCGCTGCCGGCGCTGGATTATTCGGTGATTGACCGGGACCGGCTGCGCGCGGGAGTTCCCTTCATCCGTCAGATCTCTCTTTTTTCACCGGACGACCCGCTGGAGCGGATCGCTTTGTCTCTGGCCGGAGCCATCAGGGAAGGCATGCCCAAATTGACGGAAGAGATGGACCGTCTGTCCGCTCTGATTTCCGGTCGCAAACTCCGCCTGACGGATTACTTTGCGGCGCGTTCAGGCAAAGAAAGCCGGGCGACCCAACAACGGATCAATGATCTTGCCCTCTCTCCCTCCAATGCTTCCTTCCTGTGGAGCCTGACGGCGCGCGTGCTGCTGGAGCGGCGGAGCAGGGAAGCGGCCGAAGCGCTGGGTCCGTTCGACTGGGAGAAAGGGTATTGCCCGGTTTGCGGTGAATTTCCCTCGATTGCGCTCATTGAAGAGGAAGGCGGCAAGCGTTTCCTGCACTGCAGCTCGTGCGGGCGGAGCTGGCGTTTCACACGCGTGGTTTGTCCGTGCTGCGAAAAAGAAGCCCAGAAGGAAATGGATTATTTTTACGTCGAAGGCAAAACGCAGGAATCCGCTTTTGTCTGCGATCGGTGTAAAAAATATCTCGTAACGCTTTACCGGGCGGGGCGTCTGCTGGCCCGCGATATGGATGTTTCCGCCATCAGCCTGGTTCACCTGGACATGATCCTGCAGGATAAAGGCTACGAGCCGATGGCGGTCTGCGCCTGGAATATCTTCGGGTGATGCCCGTCCGGTCAGGCCGAATGCAGGATCCGCCCGGAATCCTTGAAATCGTAGTTGCCGATTTTTTCGACGCGCTTCCGAAAGGCGTTCGACCGGAGGGTTTCGATAAACGCCTGGACGGCCGGCTCAAAAAACGTCTTTTGATCCAGAACCATGTCAAAACGTTCGTTCGCCAGGGGCAGGAATTTCAGATCAAATATTTTTGCCGCCGCAGCCGACGCGATTCCGGCGTCGGCCTCGTCTGAAACGATGGAAAGCCCGACTTCCAGATGCGTGTAAACTTCGTTGTCGTAGCCGGCAATATCTCCGGAAGCGACACCCCTTTTTTTCAACTCTTCATCCAGCATAATCCGAATGCCCGATGTGTTTTGCCGGTTGACGAAGCGGATCCGCTTGTCTGTCAGGCTTTCCCATCCGTGAAAGTTTTTTTCTCCCCAACGGCCGACCAGAAACCCGACCCGACGGTGAAACAGATTGATGACCACCGGTTGATGATCCGGGCAGTACATTTTTAAAAAGGGGATGTTGTAATCGCCGGTCCGGGGATCGAAGAGGTGGGAAAAAGCGATGTCCGTCAGGCCGGCATTGAGCGCTTTCAGGCCGCTGACGCTGCCGGTATTGGCGGAAAAAATGGTGAAGGCCGGATGGTATCTCTTGACGGTTGTAAGCAGAATATCCATCACGGGGTCGTTGCTGCCCGACGCCAAAAGGGGTCCTTCAACGGAAGAGATTCTTTTACCGGTCTTCCGTATGCCCTCTTCGATACTGTTTTGCAGCCACTCGTCGATGAGCTTGACGGGGAAAATCCATTTTCCGGTGATCTTTGTGCAGGGGATTTTCCCCGCCTTGATGAGCAGATAGACCTGCTTTTCATGAATGTCGAGATACCGGGCGACTTCTTTGGTGTTCATCAATTCTCCGGCCATTGCTCCCCCCCGGTGAACGGCAAATGCCTGATTTCACCTGTTCCTGGCTTTGAATGCAGTAGTTTTTTCATGACCTGATCATGTTTTATCCGGCAAAAACGCCTTTTTTTGAATTTCAGCATATCGTTTTTCAAAAGTATCCGCAATATATGCCACTCTTGATATAAGTCATAATTGATAGAATTGACAAAGGGGGAGGTTGCCTATAAAAACTCTTGGTCAGTAATGATGATCAACGGAGAGCATGCCGGATATTGATTTTTTGAAACTGGAGAAAAAACACATGGACAAAAAGATAACATTGACAATTGACGGACAGGAAGCATTGGCGGACCCCGGGCAAACGATTCTCGAAGTGGCAAGAAAGCAGGGGATTTACATCCCGACGCTTTGCCATTATTCCAAGACAACCAATGTGGGTGCCTGCCGGGTTTGTGTCGTGGAAGTGGAGAACGCGAGGAGCTATGTCGCCTCCTGCTGCGCGCCCGTTACGGCCGGCATGGTCGTCCGCACCAGCACGCCGTCCATCCGCGCCGCGCAGAGAATGGTCGTGGAGCTCCTGTGGTCGTCCGGCGACCACAACTGCCTGACCTGCGAGCAAAACGGCGCCTGCGAACTGCAGGATCTGGTGTATTGGCTGCAGATTGACAAGCCACGCTTCCCCATCGAGCATCACGCCTACCCAATGGACAACTCCAATACCATGATCGCCCGCGACCTGAACAAGTGCATCCTCTGCGGGCGCTGTATCCGGGCCTGCAATGAAATTCAGGTCAATGAAGTGCTGGATTTCGCCAACCGCGGATCATCGGTAAAAGTCGGCCCCGCCTTTGATGCGGATTACATTGATTCGTCCTGCGTTTTCTGCGGCGAATGCCTGCAGGCCTGTCCGACAGGCGCTATTACCTTCAAGCAGGCGAAATTCGCCGGCCGTTCCTGGGAGCTGCAAAAAACCCGCACCACCTGCGCCTACTGCGGCGTCGGCTGCCAGGTCGACCTCTACACAAAGGACAATAAAATCGTCAAAGTCATGAGCAACCGCGAATACGGTCCTCCCAACGAAGGCAGCCTCTGCGTCAAGGGCCGCTTCGGCATGGACTTTATCTCCCATCGCGACCGGCTCACCAAACCGCTGATTCGCCGTCAGAAAGGCGAAGAATTGAAAGAGGCCGCCTGGGACGAAGCGTATGCGTTCATCGCGGAACAACTCGCGGCGATCAAAAAGGAATACGGCCCGGACAGCATCTCCGGCCTTTCTTCCGCGCGCTGCACCAATGAAGAGAACTACCTGTTCCAGAAATTCCTGAGGGGGGTTATCGGAACCAACAACGTCGATCACTGCGCGAGGCTTTGACACTCCGTGACGGTGGCCGGTCTGGCCGCCACATTCGGCAGCGGCGCCATGACCAATTCGATCGACGAACTGGAATATACGGATTTGATCCTGGCCACGGGGACCAATACGACGGAAAACCATCCCATGATCGGCATGAAGGTCAAGCGGGCCGTCCGTCAGTGCGGCACGAAGCTGATCGTCATCGATCCGCGGGAAATCGATCTCGTGAAATACGCGGATATCTGGCTGAGGCAAAAACCGGGAACGGATGTCGCGGTTTTCAATGGTCTGATGAACGTGATCATCGCGGAAGACCTCTACGACAAGGAATACGTTGCGGGGCGCACCGAAGGATTCGAGGCGCTCAAAGAAACGGTCGCCAGATACACGCCCGCCGCCGTTGAAGAAATTTCCGGCGTCCCGGCGGAAGATCTGAAAAAAGCGGCCCGCCTGTACGCGCAGGCCGGCCGCGCGTCCATTATTTACGCGATGGGTATCACGCAGCACATCACCGGCACGGACAACGTGAAGAGCACCGCCAATCTGGCCATGCTGTGCGGCAACGTGGGCATTGAAGGGGGCGGCGTGAATCCGCTGCGCGGCCAGAACAACGTCCAGGGCGCTTGCGACATGGGTGCGCTGCCCAACGTGTATCCGGCTTACCAGCCGGTGGCCGGCGAGGACGTCCGCAAGAAATTTGAGGCGTCCTGGAAAGCGGCCCTTTCTTCCAAACCAGGCTTGACCCTGATGGAAATCATGGCGGCGGCCGGCAACGGAAAAATCAAAGCGCTCTATATTATGGGAGAAAACCCCCTGCTTTCCGACCCGAACCTGCAGCATGTCAAAAAAGAACTGCAAAAGCTGGATTTGTTGATTGTACAGGATATTTTCCTGACCGAGACGGCACAGGTGGCGGATGTGGTTTTGCCGGCGGCTTCCTTCGCCGAAAAGGAAGGGACCTTTACCAACACCGAACGGCGCGTGCAGCGCGTTCGCAAAGCGCTGGAACCTCCCGGAGAGGCCAGGACGGACTGGGAAATCATCTGCGGCATTGCGAACAGGATGGGCTATCCGATGACCTATACAGCCGCTGAGGAAATTTTTGAAGAAGTCAGGACGCTGGCGCCCAGCTATGCCGGCATCACCTATGACCGCCTGGAAAAAGAAGGCATTCAGTGGCCCTGTCCGACCGCTTCGCATCCGGGAACCAAATTCCTGCACAAAGACAAATTCTCGCGGGGGCTGGGACTGTTTACGGCCTTGGAGTATATCCCGCCCGATGAACTGCCGGACCGGGAGTATCCCTTCCTGCTTTCGACGGGCCGCGTCCTGTATCACTACCACACCGGCACGATGACGATGCGCGCCAGGGGGCCCGCCGAACGCTGCCCCGAAAGCCTGGTGGAAATCCATCCGGAAGATGCGGAGAAGCTGGGCATTGCCGACGGACAGAAGGTTCGGGTGACGTCCCGGCGCGGCAAGGTGGAGGCCAAAGCTTTGATTACGGCAAAGAGCGCGCCCGGATCCATTTTCATGAATTTCCATTTCACCGAGGCACCCGTTAATTTCCTGACCAATCCGGCGCTGGATCCCATCGGGAAGATTCCGGAATACAAGGTCTGCGCGGTAAAGCTGGAAGCAGCCTGATTTTTATCGGACTTTGAGCCATTGCCACCCGGGGGCGTTCCCGAAAAAATGATACGGGAACGCCCGCCCCTCCTTTTCCCCTGTTTATTTTCATTGCAGATCTTCATTATTGCTGTGTTTTTTATCTGATGCCGTCCCCGTGCATTTTGCGAGTTGACATCGGGGAAATAGTTTTGTATGGAAGAGCTCACTTTATATGTCACTTAAGGCATATATCATTGATGTCATAAGTGATTTTCAGGAGATGCAAAATGAGCGACACATTTATTTTAAACGGTACGGAGACGCCCTATACACCGGGGCAAATGATTCTCCAGGCGGCGAAAAACGCCGGCATCGAGATTCCAACCCTTTGTTATCTGAAAGGCTCGGCGCCAACCGGCGCCTGCCGCATCTGCCTCGTGGAGGTCAAGGGCGCCCGCTCGCTGATGGCGGCCTGCTCGACGCCAGTCACGCCGGGCATAGAGGTTTTCACGGAAACCGCTCTGGTGCATCAGGCCAGAAAGCTCAATGTTGAACTGCTGCTTTCCAGTGGCACGCACAATTGCCTCACCTGCGAGGCCAACGGCAACTGCCGACTGCAGGATCTGGCTTACTTTTACAAAATTACGGATCTGCGGTTTGAAGAAAAGGCAGCGAGCGATATTTATCCGACGGAAGACCAGAATCCTTTTATTATCCGTGATTTCAGCCGCTGCATTCTTTGCGGACGCTGTGTGCAGGCCTGCAACGAAGTGGTCGTGAACCGCGCCATTACGCAGGGCTATCGCGGAGCCGAAAGCAAGATCGTCACCGGCGGCGATGCGGCGTATAACGATGAAATCAGCGAATGCGTATTTTGCGGACAGTGCGTGGAAGTCTGCCCGGTCGGGGCCCTGACCGAAAAGAAAGCCAAAGGTCTGGGACGTCCCTGGGAGGTTCAAAAAATCCGCACGACCTGCCCGTACTGCGGTGTCGGTTGTCAGCAGTGGCTGCATGTCAAGGATGGAAAAATCATCAAGGTCACGGCCGTGGAAGACGCCCAGCCCAATCAGGGAAGACTCTGCGTGAAGGGCCGCTTTGCCTACGACTTCATCTATTCCGAAGAAAGATTGAAAACGCCTTTGATTCGCGAGAGTAACGGCAAGTTCCGTGAGGCGTCCTGGGATGAAGCACTCGATCTGGTGGCGGATAAATTCAAGGAAATTATCAAAAAGGACGGGCCGGACGCCATTGCCGGCGTCAGTTGCGCCCGCAGCATCAATGAAGATTCCTATCAGATGCAAAAACTTTTCCGCGCGGTGATCGGCACCAACAACATCGATCACTGCGCGCGGACCTGACACGCTCCCACCGTCGCCGGTCTGGCGACTTCCTTCGGTTCGGGCGCGATGACCAATTCGTTTGCCGATTACGCAAAGGCTAAAATGATCATTCTTGTCGGCACCAATATCACCGAGGCGCATCCGGTCGCCGCCACGTTTGTCAAGCAGGCCGTGCTGGCCGGCGCCAAGCTGATTGTTATTGATCCGCGACGCACAGAGATGGTTGATTTTGCCGATATGTTCATTCAACTCAAGGTCGGCTCCGATGTGGCGTTGATCAATGCGCTGATGAATGTTTTGATTACGGAAAATCTTTACGACAAAAAATTCGTTGATTCCTGCACGACAGGATTTGATGAATTGAAGAAAAAAGCCATGGAATATCCGCCGGAAAATGCCGCCGAAATCAGCGGCATTCCCGCCGATACGATCCGCGACCTGGCGCGCATGATGGCTTCCGTCAAGCCGGCGATGCTGATGTACACGCTGGGCATTACCGAGCACATCTGCGGCGTCAACAACGTGATGTCCTGCGCCAACCTCCAGATGCTTCTGGGCAATGTCGGCTATGAATGCGGCGGCGTCAATCCGCAGCGCGGCCAGAACAACGTTCAGGGCGCCTGCGACATGGGCGCGCTGCCCAATGTTTTCCCCGGTTATCAGCAGGTGGCCAATCCGGACGCGCGGGCCAAATTCGAGAAGGCCTGGAACGTCAAATCGCTGCCGGACAAACCCGGCATGATGATGCCGACCATGATGGAAAATCTGAAAACGGGAAAAGTAAAAGGGTTTTATGTTTTTGGCGAAAATCTGGCCAATACGGAACCGGATATTCGTCATGTCGAAAGCTGTCTGGAGGCGGCGGAGTTTCTGGTTTGCCAGGATATTTTCCCCACGGAAACCACACGCTTCGCTCATGTGATTCTGCCGGCTGCGGCCTGGAGTGAAGACGACGGCACCTTCTCCAATTCCGAACGCCGCGTCAGCCGTGTGCGCACCGCCAGTGTGGCTCCCGGCGATGCCAAACCCAACTGGTGGATATTCAAGGAACTCGCCAAGCGGTTCGGGCACGAATGGACATCCGCGAGTGCCCAGGAAATATGGGACAACGAAGTATCCGTGCTGGCACCCTCTATGGCGGGAATCAAATACGCCCGTCTGGAAGGCGACGGACTGCAATGGCCCTGTCCCACCGCGGAGCATCCCGGCACGCCGACACTGCACGGAGAGGGCAAGTTCACCTGCGGCCTGGGTGTGCTCAAGGCAATCGATTACATTCCGCCCGCGGAAGTGCCGGACAAGGAATACCCGTTGGTGCTTTCCACGGGCCGCCGTCTGTATCATTATCACACGAGAACACAGACCGGACGCTCCGCGGGCATCAACGAGCTGCTGGGCGAAGAAACAGCCGATATTTCCGCGGCCGATGCCGCGTCCAAAGGCATAGCGGACGGTGAAAAAATATCCGTGAAATCCCGGCGCGGCGAGGTGGTCGTGAAGGCGCGCGTGACAAAAGAAGTGCCTCCCGGCCTGGTCTGGATGGCCTTCCATTTCCGCGAAGGCAACGCCAACTGGCTGACCAATCCGGTGTATGATCCCATCACCCAGACGGCGGAATACAAGGCCTGCGCGGTGAGAATAGACAGACTGAAATAATGGGAAATCAAAGTGTCCCGCTATGAAAAGCGGGACACTTTTTCTGTGTGTTGATTATTATCCGGGAGACAACACCTGAGTGACCTGCTGCAAACAATCCCCCAAATTACAGCTTTCCATAATTATGTTATTGTTGACATAATGTTATTTTTAATATAGAGTCCCCTCGCATTTAAATCAGAAAGCGAGGATCATTTATTCATGAAAAAATCAAATTTCAAACAGGCAATCACAAAAATTCTATGGACAGTGATCGGTTTGGCTTTTTTTGTGGGCATCTCCGGTCAAGCATTTGCGGAAGAAAAAATTTCCGTGGCGGCGGCAGCCAACTTCATTTCCGCTTTTAAGGAGATCGCGGTGGCTTTTGAAGAGCAGACCGGCGTGAAGGTGGAAGCGACATTTTCTTCAACGGGCAACCTTTACAGCCAGATCAAAAATGGCGCCCCGTATGACGTATTTCTGGCAGCGGATGAAAAACGGCCGGATCTTCTTCATCAGGAAGGATGGGCGGACGGGACATTTATTTATGCCCGGGGACAGGCCATTCTTTGGTCGGCTGACCCCAATTTTTGCAAAGCGCCAACCTGGCAGGAAGCCCTGAAAAGCGACAAGATTAAAAAAATTGCCATTGCCAATCCCGTGACCGCTCCCTATGGCGCGGCAGCGAAGGCGGCCCTGCAAAAAGCGGGGTTATGGGACGGTCTTGAAAAAAAGCTGGTTTTTGGTGAAAGTATTGCCCAGGCATTTCAGTATGCGTCAACATCGGCGGTGGATGCTGGCTTTTGCGCGCTTTCCGCCGCGGCAAGCCCGCAGGGGAAAAACGGCTGTTTCTTCAGCATTCCGGAAGCACCGGATATTGTGCAGGCCGGGTGCGTTTTGAAAAAATCCAAAAATAAAAAATGCGCCGAGCTGTTTATGGCCTATCTGCTTTGCGCTGACGCCGCCAAAATAAAGGAAAAGTACGGTTACCGGTAAATATGGATTATCTTGCGCTTTATGTGACGCTGAAACTGGCCCTGGCGACGACGGTGGCGCTGACGGTGTTGGCCGCGCCGGTGGCTTACCTGCTTGCCTTTGCGCGTTTCCCGGGCAAGTCATTCGTGGAAGCGCTCATCTACCTGCCGATGGCGCTGCCGCCGACCGTGATCGGGTTTTATCTGATTATCGTCATGGGGCCCCGGGGCTGGGTCGGACGGGCCTGGGAAGCTGCAACCGGCGGATCCCTTTTGTTTACCTTTTTGGGTATTACGATAGCGTCCATCATTTATTCCGTTCCCTTTGCCATCCAGCCGATGAAGGCGGCCTTCCAGAAGATTGACCGCCGCCTGCTGGAAAATGCCTACATTCTCGGCCTGTCGAAGCGGGCGGCCTTTTTACGGGTGATTCTTCCCAACTCGGTCGCCGGCATTGCCGCCGCCGCGGTGCTGGTTTTTCTGCACTCTATCGGCGCGTTCGGCGTTTTGCTGATGGTTGGCGGCAGCATTCCCGGGGAAACCAAAGTGGCGTCCATCGCCATCTATGAAGCCGTTGAAATGATGGATTACAAGGCAGCCGGGCTGATCGCGCTGAGCTTTATTCCGATCAGCTACGCCTTTTTACTGCTGATCAATAAACTCAACGAGAGGGCCGATGCATGATCCTTTCCGCTTCGTTCCAAAAGAGACTGAAATATTTCGACCTGGAGCTTTCGCTTTCCTGCCGGCCGGGAAAGATGGTCGTGATGATCGGCCCCTCCGGCGGCGGCAAGACCACGGTCGTCCGGATGCTGGCGGGGCTGACGGCGCCGGACGCCGGACGGGTGATTTTCGACGATGAGGTCTGGTTCGATTCCGCAAGGAATATTCATCTGAAGCCTCAAGAACGAAAGCTGGGGTATGTTTTTCAGGACTACAACCTCTTTCCGCATCTCAATTTGTATGACAACGCGGCGTTTGCCGCAACGAACAAAAAGGAGGTCGATGAGCTCTTTGAGCTTTTCAAAATCAGCCATTTGAAAAAACGCAAACCGCACATGGTTTCCGGCGGCGAGCGTCAGCGCTGCGCGATCTGCCAGGCGCTGGCCCGGCATCCGCGCCTGCTCCTGCTTGACGAGCCGTTTTCCGCGCTGGATGTGGTTACGCGCCGCGGCTTGCGTGAGGAGCTGAAAAGCCTGAAGGAAAAGCTGTCCTGCCCCATGATTTACGTGACGCACGATATCCAGGAAGCCCTGTTTCTGGCCGATGAAATTCTGCCGGTTGTGGACGGAAGGATCGACTGCGGCTGGATGCAGCGCACCATTACCCGGGAGCCGGGAGAGGGCATAACCGCCAGAGGAGCGCGCGAGCCGCGCCTGTCGCTGGTTTATTAGGAGAAATATCCATGAACATCTGTACCTATTCTTACGAAGAGTATCTTCATCTGGTGAAATCCTTTCACGGCACGCTGGCGCCGGGACTGCTCATCGGCGGCTTTATCGTGGATCTGGCAATGAAGCACCTGCCGGAGGGGGAGTTTTTCGACGCGGTTTGTGAAACACCGGTCTGTCTTCCCGACGCCGTGCAGATTCTGACCCCCTGCACGATCGGCAACGGCTGGCTTTCCGTGCTTCCCTTCGGCAAATTTGCCGTAACGCTGTATGAAAAGTACAGCGGCAAGGGTGTACGGGTTTATCTGGACACGAAAAAACTTGATGCCTGGCCGGAAGTGCGCGACTGGTACTTCAAGAAAAAGAAAAAAGACCAGCAGGACGCAGACGCGCTTTTCGCGCAGATTAAGGAAGCGGGGCACCGGTTGCTCGGCATCCAGCAGGTGCAGGTTGAGCCGGAAAAAGTCCGCCGCAGGAAAATGGGCCCGGTGGCGGTCTGCCCGGTCTGCGGCGAAGCCTATCCGACCCGCGATGGAGACCAATGCCGCGCCTGCCGGGGAGAAACGCCCTATAAAGACGCGCGGGTCCTTGACGCGGCTCCGTAGTCCGGTGGCTCTGTCGTCCGCCAAGGGCGGCGCGGGGAGATTCGCGTGAAAACGCTTCGCTCTTCCCGGACAGATGAGGAATTGAAAAGATCATCAAATCCTCACCGGTCTTTCATGAACACAGGGGGAAGAGGTTTATGCTCAAACAGGGAACTTTTTTGAATCGTTTACAGGAAAGGCTGGAACCGGCCGCGAAAACCCGGCGCGTCGTTGATTTGCGTGTCGGCCTCAGTTACGTGGGGGTGAAGCTGGATCACGGGGGAACGGGCCTTGCCGCCGTGCTCCCGGACGCCTCCTCCGGATGCTGCACGGTTCTGCCGGCCGCCGGAAGATATGCCGGTTCATCCGCGGCCGATCTGCTCGCGTGTCTTTCAGAGGGCAGAAACGCTCTGGAGCGCGCCATGGGACTGGCTGCCGCCAACGCGTTGGTGGAAGCGCCGCCCGACATCCTGGAAGACCGTGAGGCGACGACGTATTTCGGACTGACGCCCGGAGAAAAGGTCGCCATGGTCGGTCTTTTCTCGCCGCTGGTCAAACGCATCCGCGCCACCGGCGCCACACTGACCGTTATCGAAAAAAACCCCGGGCGGCTGGCGCTGCTGGACCCGGATCAAAAGCAACAGGCGCTTCGGGATTGCGATGTGGCCATGATCACCGCCACGACGCTTCTCAATGTCACGTTGGAAGAAACCCTCGCGGCGTTAGGCTCACCGCGCCTGGTGGCCGTGATGGGTCCTTCCACGCCGCTTTTGCCGGCCATTTTTTCCGGTACGCCCGTCACCCATCTGGGCGGCGCCGTTGTTGCTGATTCGGCCCGCGTTTTGCAAATCATTTCCGAAGGCGGAGGCACGCCGGCTCTCCGGCCCTATCTGCGCTTTGTCAATCGGATGACCGGTGCCTGACCGCTTCGTTTGTGGTTGCCGGGCCGCTCGCGGGCGCTGCCCGGGGGTTGAAGGGCGCATCTATTCTCCCGCGTGGGATCGCGCGGTCCTTTTGCCCCGTTCTTCATCCACGAACCAAACAATCACGACGGCGATGAAGAAAAAGACGGAGCATACCAGAATCGCTTTGTGGAGGCCGAACAGCGTCTGCAGCAGACCCAGGCCCATGAGCCCCGCAATGGCGGACAGACGGCTGGTGAGACTCCACAAACCGAAAAACTCACCGGCTTTGGTGTCCGGTGAGAAAAGTCCCACCATCGCGCGGCACGCGGACTGCGTCGATCCCAGGCCCAGGCCGGCAATCGATCCGATCAGCAGGAAAAAGTGCTCCTCTTTTAAAGTGGTCCCCAGCAGACCGTTGGCCCACGCGGTTACGGGCGCCACGCCGTAAATCAGACTGACGGCCGTCACCCAGAGGAGGAGCGTCAGAATGAAGGTTCGCTTTGCGCCCCAGGTGTCCTGCAGCATGCCGAAGAGAAACGCGCCTCCTGCCGCCGTGATCTGGGTTATGACAAACATCAGAATCTGTGTCGTGGCCGACCATCGGATGATCTGATCTCCGTAGATAAAAGCGAAGGCGATCACGATGGAGAGGCCGGCATACGCGAAGAAGAAGGAGGCCAGAAGGACCGTCAGGTCCCGGTAATCCCGGATATCCAGGAACGTCTTTTTGAGTCGTTTGACGCCGAGCGAAAAATAGGTTTCATTTTGCGGCAGGGCCCTGGCGACGGTCCGTTCCCGGACCCAGAGAAACGTCGGAATCGCGGCGATGAGGAAAAACAAGCCCGTGGCCGGACCGACCAGCCGCAGATTGGAAAAATTTCCCAGCGTATAGACGCCCGCCCCCAGACCGAAGATGACGATGGCTGTGGAAGTGAGACCGCCGAAGTAGCCAAGCCCCCAGGCGTAGCCCGAAATTTTCCCCAGATCCCGGGAAGGGCCCAGTCCCGGAAGAAAGCTGGAGATAAACGCTTCGCTGTAGGAAAAGCCGATGTTGGAAACAATGATGAGCAACATGCCCGCCAGAATGTCTCCCGGCCCGACAAAATAAAGCGCAGCGGTGGCGAGCGCGCAAAGCCAGCAGCTGCCCAGAAGGAATTTCTTTTTGGCGCCCGTGTAATCCATGATCGCGCCCAGAAGCGGCGCGGTCAAAAGTACGATCAGGTAGCTTAGGGAGATGGAAGCGCTCCACAGCAGATTACCCAGCCGAAATTCCGGTCCGTCTCCGACGATGAGCCGGGGAAAGATGATGCAAAACACCACGGTGATGATCACGGTTGTATAGGACGAGTTGGCAAAATCAAACATGGCCCATCCGAACAGCTCTTTACGCGACGCTCTTTTGATTTCTGTCATGGGATTTTCCTCTCTTGGGGTGACGATGGTTCAAGATTGATGGATGATGGTCCCCACGGGCTTTCCGTTCAGGGCTTTGGTCAGATTCCCTTTTTCCAGACCGTTGATGATTTGAATCGTCCGGACCACTTCGCTGTTTTGCAGAATTTCCAGGCAGGGCCTTTCAATGATCAGATCATTCAGATCCCGCGCCGGCAATTCTTTTACGCTGATTTCAGGGATAAAAGCCGCCCGGCTTTTTTTCTTGGGGTCGTCCGTGTAGAGTCCGCGTTCGTCCTTGACGAAAATGCAGCGCCGGGCGCCGATCAGATCGGCGGCGATTTTCTGGACGATTGCCGGCAGCGCCGAGCGCTCGAGGTGTTCGATCGCGAGCCGAAGCAGCAGATCCTCAAGCTCCGGGTCCGCGTCATCGAGGATGACGCAGGCGGAGCTGTTATGGGATGTATAGGGAATGGCGGGATCCGTCAGAAGCTGCTGGCGCACGACCCCCAGGACCCGGCACGAAGCCGGAATCAGGCCCTCGAAGTTGCGGGCCGGTTTCCCGGTTCCGGTGTCCGCCCCCAGAATATCCGTATCGTCAAAACCAATGTAAAGCGTCATTTGTTTCCCTTCCCGGGCCGCCTGCGATGGAGGTGTTTCACTATAAATTTGCCGCTGATTTGTGTCAACTCAATTTCGGGCATAAAAGAAATTATGAATGACCGCCCGAGGTTTTTTACTTTTTGACCAAAGGTCATCAACTTCTTCGCTCCTTGGGAAAAAACCGCATTGCCACGATCTGACAGGATTTTTTTGTTATGTCATATATGACATAACTAGATGAAATAACTCGTTTATTTGCGTTGACAATGACTCGCATTCCATATATAGAATGCCCGCGTGAAATGATGGTTTTTTCGGCGCCAGGCGCCGGCCCTTGCCCCCGGGTGATCCTGGAGACCACAAACCCGCTTGCCCTGCTTTTCAACGTTAAACCAGGGGAGCGGGATATCAATAAGACACCTAAATTCTTTAGGAAAGGAGAAAGAATTCATGAACGTCAGCAGAAGAGGTTTCTTGAAACTCTCCGGCGCTGTCGCCGCGGTGAGCGGTCTGGGGATCAGCCTCACGCCAAGCGCCGCGCACGCAAAGGAATTGAAAATCAGGTACGCCAAAGAAACCACAACGGTTTGTCCCTACTGCTCCGTGGGATGCAGCATCATCGTGTCCGTGCGCGACGGGAAGGTCATCAACACAGAGGGAGATCCGGACAGTCCCGTCAACAAAGGCTCTCTGTGCAGCAAGGGAGGGTCGATCTATCAGATGGCCGTCAACGAAAACCGTTTGGGCAAACCGCTTTACCGCGCGCCCTTCGCTACGGAATGGAAGGAAGTCGAGTGGGAATGGGCGTTTGAAAAAATCGCGGAAAATGTCAAAAAAAGCCGCGATGCCAGCTTCAAAAAAACCAACGCCAGGGGACAGCTCGTCAACCACACCGAAGGCATCGCCTCGGTGGGCTCGGCGGCAATGGACTTGGAAGAATGTTTCACGTATCAAAAATTCCTGAGGGGGTTGGGCTTGGTCTACATCGAACATCAGGCCCGTATCTGACACAGCCCGACGGTACCGGCTCTGGCAGAGTCGTTCGGACGCGGCGCAATGACCAATCACTGGGTCGATTTCAAAAACAGTGATGTGATTTTAATCATGGGAAGCAATCCCGCTTCCAACCATCCCGTTTCCTGGAAATGGATACAGGAAGCGGTCGACACGCGGAATGCGAAAATCATCTGCGTGGATCCGCGCTTTACCCAATCCGCCTCCAAGGCGCACCTGTACGCTCCGCTTCGTTCGGGAACGGACATCGCTTTTTTAGGCGGCATGATCAAGTACATTCTCGACAACAAACTGTATTTCGAAGAGTACGTCCGGCATTACACCAACGCCACCTTCCTGGTGAATCCGGCGCTCAAACTCCCCGGCGACAACAAGGGCGTGTTTTCCGGCTTTACCAACGGGAAGTATGAAAAACACACCTGGTCCTATCAGACGGACGACGCGGGCGTGATCCGTAAAGATCCGACGATGAAGCATCCCAACTGTGTCTTCCAGCTTTTGAAAAAACACTATTCCCGCTACACGCCGGAAGTTGTCAGCAAGATCTGCGGCACGCCGGTCGGGAAGCTCATCGAAGTGTATAAGCTTTACGGCTCCACCGGCAAGCCCGACCGCGCCGGCGTTGATCTCTACGCGATGGGCTGGACGCAGCACACCGTCGGTACGCAAAACATCCGCACCATGTGCATCATCCAGCTTCTGCTGGGCAACATGGGCATCGCGGGCGGCGGCGTCGCGGCCATGCGCGGCGAATCCAACGTTCAGGGCTCCACCGACCACGGCCTGCTGTTTCACATCTGGCCCGGCTATCTCGGAACCCCCACGGCGTCGCTTCCGACGCTGGCGGCCTACAATGAAAAGCGCACCCCCAAAACCAAAGAAAATAATTCGCTCAACTGGTGGAAGAACTTCCCCAAGTATTCGGCAAGCTTCCTGCGCTCCATGTACGGCGCGGGCATGAGTCTGGAAGAAGCTTACCGCATCATGCCCAAGCTCGACGACGATGCCAATTACTCCTGGCTCCAGATTTTTGACGACATGTACAAGGGCAAGTTCACCGGCTTTTTCGCCTGGGGGATGAACCCGGCTTGCTCGGGAGCCCACTCCAACAAGGTCCGTCAGGCGCTCGCCAAAGTGGACTGGATGGTCAACGTCAACCTGTTCGACAATGAAACCGGTTCGTTCTGGCGCGGTCCCGGCATGGATCCCGCCAAGATCAAAACGGAAGTTTTCATGCTCCCCTGCGCCGCTTCCATCGAAAAGGAAGGCAGCATCGCCAACTCCGGCAGGCTCCAGCAGTGGCGCTACAAGGCCGTCAATCCGCCGGGAGAAGCTCTGCCGGACGGCGACATCATGAGCGAGATTTTCTTCAAAGTGAAGGAACTCTATGAGAAGAAGGGCGGGCCGCTGAAGAAAGCCATCACGGAACTGACCTGGCCTTACGGGAAAATGGTCGGCAAACATTTCCACTACGACCCCCGCAAGGTGGCCGCTGAAATCAACGGATTCTTCCTCGTGGACAAAAAGGTGGAAAACCCGACCAGGAAGGGTGAGTTCAGGGAATTCAAGAAGGGCGATCTGGTGCCCACGTTTGCCTGGCTGCAGGACGACGGCTCCACGTCTTCAGGTTGCTGGGTGTATTGCGGATCCGTGACGGGCGACAAAGGTATTTTACCGATGCGTCGCGACACGGCAGATCCCACCGGCTTGGGTCTTACCCCCGGGTGGGCCTGGTCGTGGCCGGTCAACCGCCGCATTATTTATAACGGCGCCTCCGTTGACTTGAACGGAAAGCCCTGGGATCCGTCCCGCGCCGTGATCAAATGGAACGGCGAAAAATGGGTGGGCGACGTTCCGGATGGAGTCGGCGATCCCGGCAAGGGGCGGCCGCCGTTCATCATGAAACCGGACGGCGTGGCCAGTCTGTACGGACCGGGTCTGGCTGACGGTCCTTTACCCGAACATTACGAACCGCTGGAATGTCCGGTGGACAAGAACCTTCTGTCGCCGCAGAAAAACAATCCCGTCATCAAGCGCTTCGATAAGGAAGGTGTGGGGTCGGATCTGGATGTTTACGCCAGCGTCACGAGCTGCGACCCGCGCTTTCCGTTCATCTGCTCGACGTACCGGGTCAGTGAACACTGGCAAACAGGTGTTCTGACGCGCTGGTGTCCGTGGCTGGCTGAAATGCAACCCGGCATGTTCGTGGAAATCGGTGAAGAACTGGCCGGGGAAAAAGGCATTCAGAACGGCGACCGCTGTATCGTCAGTTCGGCGCGCGGCGAAGTCGAATGCTCGGCCATCGTCACGCCGCGTTTCAAACCGTTCAACATCGACGACAACACTATTCATGAAATCGGCATTCCCTGGCACTTTGGCTGGATTACCACCAGGGACCGGAAGTACAGCCCCGGCGACAAGAAGGCCGAGGTCTTTACGCACGGTGATTCGGCAAACCTGCTGGTTCCGACCATCGGCGACGCCAACACCATGATTCCGGAGAGCAAAGCCTTCATGGCGAACGTTGTGAAGAAGGGGGTGAAGTAAGATGACCGAGAAAATTAAATTATACGATGATTCGAAATGCACCGCCTGCCGCGGCTGCCAGCTCGCCTGCAAACAGTGGAATGCGCTCAAAGCTTCGCAGACGGAAAACCGGGGCACTTACCAGAACCCTCCGGCGCTGAATCCCAATACGTTCATGTTGATCCATTTTCAGGACTACGTGGACAAGGAAGGCAACGTCAAGTGGCTTTTCCGCAAGGAAGCCTGCATGCACTGCACGGACGCGGCCTGTGTGACGGTCTGCCCCAGCGGCGCCCTGTATTACAATAAAGAAACCAAAACCGTCGGTCTGGACCACGACAAGTGCATCGGCTGCAAGGAATGCGTGGCGGCCTGCCCGTTTGAAATTCCGCGCTGGGATGCGGCAACGGACAAGGTTTACAAATGCGACATGTGTGAAAGCCGGATTACCCATAATCTGGATCCGGCCTGCGTCAGGGCCTGTCCGACCGGCGCTCTGTCCTGGGGACCGAAGGAGAAGATGCTGAAAACCGCCGCGAAACGCGTCGAACAGTTGGGCGGCGACGCCAATGTTTACGGCGACAAATTTGTGGACGGAACGCATGTCATTTACGTTTTGCAGTTCAAGCCGGAAGTTTACGAAGAACTGCCAGTCAACCCCAGGGTGCCACTGTCCGTGATTGCCTGGAAAGACCTG
>JAAZHX010000065.1 GCA_012510495.1 Smithella sp. | reverse complement strand
GGGGAGGCCCATGCTGACGTGGTAGGCAAGCTGGGCCATCAGAAACGACTTGCCTACCTTGGGCGCTCCCGCAAAGAGGTACGTCCCCGGATAGAGCAGACCGTCAATGACGGGCGGTCTGCTCTGATAGACGTTCTCGTACAACTCGTTCATGGAAATCGTGGGGAGATACGCCGGGTCGTTCATGCGCTGCATTTTCCGCAGCAGTTCCGCATAATTTTTTTCAGGGGGATTGTTTTCTGTCGTTTCCTCTGTTATACTTGCAGTAGGTGTTTGTGAAATGGGCTGTTCCCCGTCTGCGCCAACAGACGGAACCGGGACAGTCCTTTTCGTTTCTCTGGAATCCATCAATCTATCAATCCTCCTTCATGCCGCCCATGATAGCGGCGATCATCTGAATGGTGTCCAGCAGTTCATCATCCACGCCAGCCCCATCCTCGGCCCGCCGCAGTTCGTCCAGAACGGCGGCAAGCTGGTCACGCAGGGCCTTGTAGACCTTGGGATTACCCTGTACCACTACGTCCCGGCACAGGAGGCGTCTTGTGATGTAGTCCTGCTTTGTCAGGCCGGAGAGCCGCACAGCGGCCTCGATCTGTTCATCTTCCTCCGGGGACACCCGGAAGGCCACGGTCTTGTTCCTCCAGCGATTTTTGTTGTCTCGGTTTTTCAGTGACATGGTTACGTTCCCATCCTTTCAAAGTCCAGCTTGTCCGCCATCTCCGTCTGCCTTGTAGGAAACAGATGGGCGTAGCGGTAGGTGATGTCGATACTCTCATGCCCCACCCGGTCAGCGATTGCCAGGGCGGTGAAGCCCATATCAATCAGCAGGGAAATGTGTGAATGTCGGAGGTCGTGAATCCTGATCCGCTTCACTCCCGCCGCTTTCGCACCTCTGTCCATTTCATGGTGGAGATAGTGCTTGCTGACAGGGAAAATCCGTTCATTTGCCCCGGTGCTGTAAAACATCTTTAAGTAGTCCTCCATCTCTCCACAGAGGAATTTGGGCATCTTAATGACACGGTTGCTCTTTTTCGTCTTAGGAGTGGTAATCACGTCCTTGCCCTTGAGCCGCTGATAGGATTTGCTGATGGACACTGTACCCGCCTCAAAGTCGAAGTCTGTTGGGGTGAGGGCCAGCAGTTCCCCCTCCCGGATACCGCACCAGTAGAGCATTTCAAAGGCATAGTAGGAGAGGGGCTTGTCCATCATGGCGTCGGCAAATTTCAGATACTCTTCCTTCGTCCAGAACAGCATTTCACGCCGTTCCTCCACACCCATGTTCCCGGCCTTGGCCGCAGGATTGACCTGGAGGCCGTAGTAGCGGACAGCATGGTTAAAGAGGGCACTTAACTGATTGTGGACGGTTTTGAGATAGGTAGGGGAATAGGGTTTTCCCTTGGCGTCCGTTAACCCTCGGATCGCGTTCTGCCAGTCCATCACGTCCTTGGCGGTGATTTCCGACAATTTCCGTTTTCCAAAATACGGCAGGATTTTCTTCTGGATGATGCTTTCTTTTGTCAGCCAGGTGTTCAGTTTCAGCTTGGGCTTCATATCCTTCTCATAGAGCTGGGCGAAGCTCTCAAAGGTCATGTTCACATCGGCCTGCTTCTGCATCAGAAACTCCCGTTCCCACGCCTGGGCCTCTTTCTTGGTGGCAAAGCCACGCTTTAACTTCTGCTGGCGCTCTCCTTTCCAGTCCGTATAGCGGAATTGGACGTACCAAGTGCCGTTGGCCTTGTTCTTAAACGCCGCCATAGGTTAATCACTCCTTTCGCTCTGGCCTCTTGTGCCATAAAATTTTTCGTGGAAGAATTTGCGGTCGATCCGGCCTGAAATGGTAATACAGCCCGTCTTTTTCAACTCCGCATTCATAGAACGAATCAGCTTATAGGCATAGGGGACAGAAACCCCTAATTCCTCCGCTACCTCGTCCACCCGCATGAACATAGTGCTTGCCATTGTGCGCTCACCTCCTTTCATGGCCCCAGAACTAAGCCTTTATGCTTAACCTATTATAACTAAGCAAATTTGCTTTGTCAAGT
>JAAZHX010000222.1 GCA_012510495.1 Smithella sp. | reverse complement strand
CGAGCCACTTGCAAAACCCTCCGAAACGCGGCAGAACCGTTCTGGCGCTAACGTTTCGGAAAGCCTCACTATTCATGCCTTAAGATAGCGACATTCCCGTCGATTGTCAAGTCCGAAATCCGTTTTTTTTTTTGAAAAACACACAAACTCTTTATTTATAGGTTGTTATATTTATTTCAATGCGGTACCATACCTGTAATAATAAGTAAAGTCACCCACAACGAGGAGACACATGGTATGACAGCCATGGAAAATCTTGGCAGTCTGTGGAACAGCATTCAAGCATGGCTCTTTCCAATGCTGGAAGATGAGCTTGGCGAACTTGACGAGAAGCACCGGGAATTCATATCCGTCTGTGAGCTTTCCTCACCGCAGGCATACGTTGACTCCTACCGCTGGGTGGGCAACGGCTGCCCGCCTGCCAGTCGTTTGGCCTTGTGTAAAGCGTTCATCGCCAAGGCCGTCTGGGATTTCCCCACCACCCGCGACTTAATCGACGCGGTGCGGCATCGCCCGACACTCCGCCGCCTGTGCGGCTGGGAAACACTCAAAGGAGTGCCTTCGGAGTCCACCTTCTCACGGGCGTTTTCTATCTTTGCAGACGATCAACTGCCGCAGCGCATCCAGGAAGCCATGATCAAGAAACACTATGGCGACAAGATTGCCGGACACATCAGCCGAGACGGAACCGCTGTTCACGGACGTGAAAAGGCGGCGAAGAAGACGCCAAAAGTAATCACGCAACCCGATCAAGAGGCAGAACCTACGCGACTGCAGATTCAGCTCCAACGGTCGCTGGACGAGAATCTTGCCGATCTGCCGGGAGATTGCGACTGGGGAACAAAGAAAGACAGTAAGGGCAAAAAACAAACATGGCGAGGATTCAAGCTGCACTTGGACGCCATCGACGGCGACATCCCGATCAGTTGGGTACTGACCTCGGCCAGTCTGCACGATAGTCAGGCGGCCATTCCGCTGGCGCAGATGAGTGCTGGCCGTGTCATCAGCCTCTACGATCTGGCCGATGCCGCTTATGACGCCAAGGAAATTCGCCAGATGTCCGAACGACTTGGTCATGTGGCATTGATTGATCATAATCCTCGTCGCGGTGAAAAACGCCAGTTCACGCCCTCACAAGCCGTTCGGTATCGCCAGCGAAACAGTGCCGAACGGGTCAACTCGCATCTGCACGACAACCACGGCGGACGGCATGTACGTGTTCGCGGCGCGGTCAAGGTGGCCGCCCACCTGGGCTTTGGGTTGCTGGTGATCGCCGTCGAACAACTGCTCAAACTGCTATCCTGACGCGATACAGAAGGGGCTTGGGGGCGATTGGATCAAGCCGGTGAATACGGAACAGGGGTGGTATGCGCCAAACCGGTAGTTTTCGGCGTTCTGAGCCACCCACCGCGAGCTGTCGATCAAAATCCTGCACAAATCCGATCCGAAACGCCCATCTGCATGGATTCTCCCTGCCTACGCTCACTACCAAGACACCATTTCTTGAGGTTTTGCAAGAGGCTCT
>JAAZHX010000197.1 GCA_012510495.1 Smithella sp. | reverse complement strand
GACCACCAGACCGATTCAATGTAGTCGTTCTCGTAGGTGATGTACGGGTTCTCCATATCGGCCCAGAAGCCGACGCGCTCCGACATCTCTTCCCACTCGGTTTTGTATTTCCAGACAGACTCCTTACACTCATGAATAAATTCTTCGATACCAAACTCTTCAATTTGTTCCTTCCCGTCGAGACCGAGACGCTTTTCCACTTCGAGCTCGACCGGTAAACCGTGTGTATCCCACCCGGCCTTCCGAGGAACGTGGTATCCTTTCATCGTCCTGTAACGAGGGATCAAGTCTTTAATCGCACGCGTTAAGACGTGCCCGGCATGCGGCATACCGTTCGCCGTCGGAGGGCCGTCAAAAAAAGAAAAAATAGGAGCGTTTTCCCGAATCTCTACCGATTTCTCGAAAATATTGTTATCTTTCCAAAACGATAGAACCTCCAATTCACGAGGGACAAAATCGAGACTGCTGTCGACCTTTTCGTACATGATGTTTTGCTCCTTCTCTAAATCATACAAGGGCGTCCGTAAACCGCAAAATCAATATTAAGTGGTGACACCTCAAAATCTACATCTTCGTAATTATAGGTTTACGCGTCATTCAATGTCAATTGAACGCACGTGGGACACATGGAGGCCCGATCCCGGTGTTCAATTTTTCAATTAATATCGAATTCTTGGACTTTACGCCCGACCCCGATGTTCAATTTTTCAGTTAACATCGAATTTTGGAACTTTATGCCCGAAATCGATGTTCAATTTTTCAGTTAATATCGAATTTTTGGACTTTAACCATCCCGGTGTACAGTTTTTCAATTAGTATCGAATTTCTGGACTTTACGCTCTCGGTTTCCGAAATAGAAGAGGCCGTCTCATTCCCACTAGGATTTAGCGGTTTTGAGACAGCCTCCTGAAGTTAATATATAAAAATGTGTTGAGCTTAAACCTTAAAACGTATGATCTCTTGATCCCTCTCCCGATTAAGCGGCATCTCCCTCGAGAATGTTCATGAACTCTTCTCCGGTAATCGTTTCCTTCTCGAGTAAGTACTCCGCTAAATCGTCCATCTTTTCCCTGTTCTCCATCAGAACGGTCGTTGCCCGTCTGTGTGCCTCAGCAATGATGTCTCGAATCTCTTCGTCAACCAAACGTGCGGTCTCAGGTGAACACGTCGATTGACCGGCATGACCTAAGTAAGTATTTCCGCCTGTTTCAAGTGCCATCATTCCGAAATTCTCAGACATGCCATAACGCGTCACCATATTTCTGGCAATGTCTGTGGCTTTCTCAATATCGTTCGCGGCACCGGTTGTCGCCATATTGAATACGACTTCTTCCGCCGCCCGTCCGCCGCACAGAACTTCCAATCGCTTGAAGGCATCCTCTTTGCTGATCAGGCTCTTCTCATCTTCTTCGACTTGCATCGTATAACCTAAGGCGCCGGAAGTTCTCGGAACGATCGTGATCTTCTGCACCGGTGCAGAACCTGATTGTTTTGCCGCAACAACAGCGTGACCGATTTCGTGGTATGCGACGATCCGTTTTTCCTTTTCTGAGAGAATGGCGTTTTTCCTTTCAGGACCGGCGATAATGGTCTCAACCGATTCAGTCAGATCTGTCGTCGTCACGACATTTCTTGCCATTCGAACTGCACGCAATGCCGCTTCATTGACAATATTGGCAAGCTGAGCTCCCGATGCCCCGGCAGTCATGCGGGCGACAAGATTGACATCAAGGTCGTCTTCTTTCTGAACCCTTTTCAAGTGAACTTCCAGAATCGCTTCTCTACCCTTCAAGTCCGGCAATTCCAATCGAACTTGACGGTCGAAGCGACCGGGACGTAGCAACGCGGGATCAAGCACTTCCGGTCTGTTCGTCGCCGCTAGGATGATAACGCCTTTGTTGCTTTCAAAGCCGTCCATCTCCGTCAAAAGCTGGTTTAGTG
>JAAZHX010000050.1 GCA_012510495.1 Smithella sp. | reverse complement strand
TATGCATAATCACCATCCAACACAATGTCCAGCACAGACTTCCACTGCATCATCGAACGAGATACCAAGCTCACGCTGCGCATTCCCTGAGCCGCGATTACCTGGCTGGTTAATAAAAACAAGCAAAGTAAAACCAGAGTGCGAGCTCTTGCAAAGTCTGGGCGTGGCATAGCTTTGGTGCTTTTGCAACGTAAAACGCGGCAACTTTGCACCTTGTGATTTGTTAAAAAGGTCGCAAGCATGGTTCACCTCCTTGCTCAAAACACAAACTATAAAACGAAAATAGAATATCCGTGTAAGTTGTCAAGCAAAAAAGTCGATTGAACAAACTCAAGCCAGCAAACAGGAGTATGATTGGGTTTTTACCAGTGAAAAGGTCTGGGCTGTAAGAGCCGATGAGGGAACGACACATAAGAAAGTGGATCTCGATCTTGCTGATAGAAGCATTTTTTTGCAATCATCTAATTTAGACTACAAAGTGAGTGCGATTTGAAGTTTGGGGCGAAGGTTTATACCGTCCTGTATTCCAAACCAATATCTGAAAACACCTCCACAGCTTTTCCCTTGACGGATTCAGCCGTCCCAAAAAACGTGCAAAAGATTGAATAATTAACACTTTGGGAGAGTTTGATGCTCAAACTGGACATTGACCTCAAAATGAAGGAACGTGCCCGCAATGCGGCTGCCAACATCGCCAATTCCTTCGATTGGCTCTTTGGCGGATATTCCTCACTGGCCATAGAACGCACAGTTTTGCGCCTTCTTGGTGTGGATGGTGCTTTGGAAGATGGCAAACCCTTGCCAAACGTTGTTGTGGACCACCTGCAAAGCATCGGCGCCATCGACAAAGGTGCGGCAATTCCATTGGCCAACGCCATGCTGGCCAAGAAGATGGATGTGATGGAAGTGGCTCAAGCCGTAGGACGTGGCGAACTTGACCTTGGCAAGATTCCGCCCCAGGATCCCCAGGAAGTTTTTGATGTTCTCAACACGTTGTCAAACAAGATGCTGGAGCACATCCGCGGCCAACGCGACAAGCGCAGTGAGATGTTTGCCAAATATGGACCCAGACGTGTTCCCGCCATCTATGTAATCGTAGCCACCGGAAACATTTATGAAGATGCAGTTCAGGCAAAGGCCGCTGCATCCGAAGGTGCGGATGTGATTGCCGTGATCCGTTCCACGGCGCAGTCGCTTTTGGACTATGTCCCCTTCGGTGCCACAACTGTTGGTTTCGGTGGCACTTACGCCACCCAGGAAAACTTCCGCATCATGCGTGCCGCCTTGGATGAAGTTTCGGAAACCCAGCAAAGATACATAAGCTTAACCAACTATGCTTCAGGGCTTTGCATGCCCGAAATTGCCGCCATGGGTGCGATCGAACGTTTGGATTTGATGCTCAACGACGCCATGTATGGCATCCTGTTCCGTGACATCAATCCCAAAAGAACCCTTTTGGATCAATATTTCAGCCGCATGATCAACGCCTTTGCCGGCATCGAAATTCAAACCGGGGAAGACAACTATCTCACCACCTCCGACGCCATCGAAAAGGCTTATACCGTAACAGCTTCCCAGCTTTTGAATGAACAATTTGCCCTCCTCAGCGGCGTGAAGCCCGAAAAGATGGGCTTGGGACACGCCTTTGAGATCGATCCCGAAATTGAGGACAGTTTTTCCTATGAACTCGCCCATGCCCTGCTCACCCGCGAGCTTTTCCCAGATGCACCTGTAAAATAC
>JAAZHX010000190.1 GCA_012510495.1 Smithella sp. | reverse complement strand
GCAAAAATGAGATTGACGATGCGTTGGCGATTGCACGGCTGCTGCGGGACGATCTGGAAGAATTGATCCACAAGGCCGTCGGCTGGATGCTGCGCGAGGTCGGCAAACGCAATCTGAACGCCTTGACGATGTTTCTTGACCAACACGCCGCCGACCTGCCGAGAACGATGCTGCGATATGCCATCGAAAAACTCCCCAATCCAAAACGCCTGCACTATATGAAGAAAAAGTAAATACGAGCATTAATCTCCTGCTCCCGGCTGAAAATCCTGTTTTGTAAACTCACCGGGGCACCATGCCCGATAATCATAGCATGAACGATGATTCGTCATCGGATGTATATCAACGGCCGGTTGGACCGGGCGGTTGACAACGCCAATCTCGGCCTGTATAATTACAGCCAATATGGATATTTAGGCTTGGGAAATACCAGTGAAAGCTATCTGGACGGCCTGCTGGACGAGGTGATGGTCTTTAATCAGTCGCTGACGGATATGCAGGCCAACGAGCTTTCCAACGCGCAGGCGGCCTTGGCTACTTCGATTGGAGATTTGGAAGTTATGCTCATTATCCAGCATATACACACAAATAAAAGACGCCGCAAGTCTAAAATTGAGTTTTTACTTTTTAAAGAGCTTTTCTACAGAGCATGTCTGACCCTTTATTTCTATCCCTATCAATATTGTGTTGAAATAGGTGTTTGAATGATAAGACCGTTACGACTGAATGAGATCAAAATACCTTTTTGGGTTCGGTTAATTCCGTTTTCAAGATGTTCCTATATAAAAAAGCAGATAGATAACATTGTTTCATGTCGTGATGTGAAAGAGGTCGAAAAGGCGTGGAGCAATGTGGGTGTATCCTACGAAAGGATAATAAACATCTTGAAAATAATAGCTAATCACTGCGACTGGAAAAGTATCCAGTTTATTCCATCTGATGAATGTTTATGTGTGTTTCTGGATCATGACTTGGAATTAGGCGCAATTGGAGCAATTTCAGAGATCGAAAAATCTTGTCCACAAATTATAACTGGACAATTGTATGAATATCTAAACCCAAATAGTGATCTGCTTGATTTAATCCGTTTTGTGCTTGGTGAGTACAAAGAGAGAGGAAAGCCTGCTGCTTATTGAGATTTTATGAGATGTGAATCGGCGGGTGGCCTCTGCAACGAAAAAGCATGACAGCGTAAAATGAAAGGGCATAACATGGGTGGTACCTTCAAGCGCAGCTTGTGGGTGCAGAAGATACGGCAATGTTTACGATGTTTAACACGAAAGAAACAACTGAAGGCCGAAGGATTGGGGAAAATGAGACGGGGTCAGACACCTTTAAGAAGAAATGATTAAAGAGATAATAAGGCAATGCGAAATAAAGACAAGAAATTGATGGCGAGTGGACATAAAAGGTCTCTGACCCTTTCAGTTCTTTTGCCATTAGTAAAGATTCTGATGTCTGGAAAGTGCCATGCATAAGAAATTAATCCTTGCATCGACAATATTGACCGCCATAGTGTTATTGACGTTGTCGATTTGCTATTTTAAAGGGCGACGTGCTGGATTATTGTAT
>JAAZHX010000205.1 GCA_012510495.1 Smithella sp. | reverse complement strand
GTGTAAACCTCCCGCTTTTGCCCGTTAATCAGAAATTGGACCTTTTTCACCTGAGGGAGTTCTGTCAAAGAGTTTACAACAGAGTTGATCAGCGCCGCTTCAAAGGCGGTTCCTCCAGGGTTGTTGTCCACAAACTCAGCGGAGAGATCCAAAGTGCAGATACCCTCCTTTGTTCCAATGGACAGAAGCTTTGTTCCTTTGGGAATGATCGCCCCCGTATCGCTGCTCAAAGAACCCTTCTGCAGTTGGTGGAAGATTACCTCCTCCAGCATTTCACCCTGATTCACCTGAACCAAACGCTGTTCAGGAACAACCGAATCACCATTTGCGCTCGGGAAATACAGGGTTAGCGTAACATTTTGCATTTGTACGGCTGCATTTGTGGGTGCAGGTTTATTGTCCCCCGAAGCAGTGCCTCCGTTCCCGGGCTTGTTTGGCATTGCTGTTGGTTGCGGCTGCCCGGATGATCTGTTTTTCAGGCTGCCATACCTTGTTCCGAAGAAGAAGGCCAGCCCAATAAGCACCAATATCGCTATAAATGCCAGTAACGGCTTTAGAACATTGGTCCGCGATTTTGTATTCGTACTTTTTTTTCGGTCGGTTTTCTTTTTGCTCACGGTTTCCACCTTCCTTATTATAAGCATTTTATCATCCGTATTATTTTCTATCCTCATTCTATCATTTCCCGATAGCCATCACAATGTATCACAGACAAGGTTTATCTTCCATACAAGTAGAAATAAGGCATAAATACCGCAGCTCTTGTGAGTAGTTTCATCAACTGAATTGCGTGCACAAAATGCATATGTTATATTAGAATCAAATTTACGAAGGTGAACAAAGTAGAAGCAGAAGATATATCATGTTTGTATAGAATTTGTGAGGTTTCATAAAGAAGCTCTACATCATTTGGATATCCCGGAAGGAGAACAGAAAAATGGCCTATGCATTAAAGTATGGTAACAGTGAGTTTAAGGTCACGCTGGCAGACGAGCATATTAAGCAGGTATTGGAGGCGAACCCGGTGAAGCTTGCTCCCGGTACTCCCCGGGAATTGATAGAAGATGCTTTGAACCATCCGATTGGCTCGGATCGAATAGAAAATATCGTAAAACCAGGTGAAAAAGTATGCGTGATCATCAGTGACAGCACCAGGAGCTGGCAGAACCCGGGGCTGATACTCGAGATCCTGCTGGGCAGGCTGGGTACAGCTGGTATAAAAGATGAGGATATCGTTATCATCAGCGCACGGGGCTCTCATCGCGAGCAAACTGCAGAAGAACTACGCTATCTTGTTACCGATAAAATATACAACCGCATCAAGGTTGTTGACCACAATTGCCTGGATGAAAGCAACCTGACCTATATGGGGACAACAAGCCGTGGAACCCCGGTAAAGCTGAACTCCATTGCTGTAAACAGTGACAGGGTTATTCTTGTTGGTGCGGCGCTGCACCACTTCCTTGGGGGCTTCAGCGGAGGCCGGAAAAGTATCATCCCCGGAATCGCGTCCAGGGATACCATTCAGGCAAACCATTCCCTCTCTTTAAACCAAGGAATCGGCAGCGGCTGCAATCCTCTCGTGAAAAGTGGCCGGCTGGAAGATAATCCATTGCATTTGGATATGCTGGAAGGCGCATTGATGCTAAACCCCTGTTTTATCATCAACATCGTGGTGGATGATAACTACAAAACCCTGAAAGCTTTTGCCGGAGATATGGTGAAGGCACATGCACAGGCATGCAGCCTTGTTGACAGGATGAACACGGTGGATATCGACCGTCTTTATCCGGTGGTGATTGCATCCGCGGGGGGATACCCCAAAGACATGAATGTGTACCAGCCCATGAAAACATTGTGCCATCTG
>JAAZHX010000328.1 GCA_012510495.1 Smithella sp. | reverse complement strand
TTTCAAACCACTACCAATAAAACCTGTGCCGATAATCCCAATTTTCCATGATTGACGTGATTTCATAAAAACACCTCGAATTGCTGCAAACAATGACCTTTGTACGGTGCTGGAAAAAACAATGTTCTGTCCATTGAACATTCATTTCGGTCAAAGTTATTATAACTGAGATTGACAGTGAACATAAAGAAATAGTGTTTCCCTTGTCAAAGGAGATGATTGAACAGATGCCTGAAAAAATCATACAAAATGACTTCGTTGACGAGAAATGAGCAGTACCAATTCGTATTTTTTACCACGGAGAAGTTTATGAGTTTGTCAGACAAATCATTCATGTGGAAAGATGACTGGGTTTCCTTGGCGCGATGCCTCAAAAGAAAATGTTACTTTGCACTCATGGATGCCTCAAATAAAGATGTTACTTTACAATCTTCCATAATTTACCAACATTCAGGTCGATATTCTTGCGTAAGCCCACAGGATTTTGTTGAACATATAGATTAGATAAGCGAGCTTTACAGATAAAAGCCACATCCACAGAAGCAAGAACGCGGCGATAGGGTGATGTAGCAAGATCATAAACTTTGATGGTCTTGCCGTCAATACGCTCTTTTGAGATCAATTTCATAACGGGCTGGAAGAAATTGACGTAGACATGGAGATCCTCATAAACCAGCTGAAGAAGACGCAGGTCCTCGTCGGTTTCAAAGCGGTCATATCCAACGACGCTTCGGACAACAGACCAGTTTTTCTGTTCCACATAAGCCTGGTCATTCTTTTGGTATGGGCGAGATCGTGTGAATGTAATTTCTTCATCCAGACAATAACGGTAAAGGAGATCGTTGATAAATTCACTGCCATTATCACAATCAATGCCCAGTAGTGGAAAGGGGAGACGACCTCGGATCGCTTTGATGGCATTCCAGACCGCAATTTGGGTCTTATTGCGCACCGCAACGCATTCAGTCCATCCCGTAGACACGTCCACTGCCGTCAGTGTGTAAAAAAACGGTCCTGCAGCGCTATCGCCACAATGTGCGACCAGATCCATTTCCATAAACCCGGGCCTGGCATCGTCCCACTCATGCCATGTGCGAACAGGGATCGACTTCTTGAGTAAGGTTCCCGGTTTGGTGGTGGAGATGCCTTTTGGTGATGAGCGCCTGGCTTTCATAAGACAACGATCTATGGTAGACCGGCTCATACACAATAACAAATTTTTGGTTTCTACACTGCATGACAAGGCTCCAAATCTTTCCATCACTGAAATTATTTCGGGTAGAAAAGGATGCAATCGCTTTGAACAAATCTTGCCACATGTTTCCCAAATCTCTGTAAGGACATCTACAACCTCACCCTGATACATCTTTCTCCGGCCTACCTTTTTGTAACCTTTTCTTTTGACGCCATGGTTAAGGAGTTTGATGGCATATTTGCGGTGATATCCTGTGACTGCGGTAAATTCATCTAGAATTCGTTGCTTCTCAATTTTGTTTGCCTTTAGATACCTCGGATGGATCTCTTGCGTCAGTTCTTGTTTGCTACGTTTACTCATCATTTCGCTCTATCTCCAGATACTTTGATCTGGTCTAGAGTAACATTCTTTTTGAGGCAACGTTTTGCTGATAGTAAGATTATTTGTGAGGCAATTCGGGGACAGGGAAGCCGAGATGATCCAGGGTATAAT
>JAAZHX010000173.1 GCA_012510495.1 Smithella sp. | reverse complement strand
CGGCAGGGGATGTTCGAAGGTTCCTTTGGAATGCGCCGCATCTTGCGCTGGAACATCGAAAAGGGGCTTTCAAACCGGTTGATGCCGAGAACGGTCGCGACCTCGCTTGCCCCAATGCACAGACGGCGCTTACCGAGCCATTCTGCCTGCTCGTTGAATCCCAAATCGCCGGATAACTTCGCGGATTTGGCTGCGGGCTGGACTGGGAGCCGTTTTTAGGGACGGGCATGGCCGTTTTCGCCGCATTGGTGCGGTTCATAAGACGCTGATACGGGCTCGCAGTGTGATCCGCGGCGAATCAGGCGGGTTTCGAGGAGGAGCAGACACAGCGGTGGCGTTCAGAACGTGGAGAGCAGTTCTTTTGTTATGCGAAGGCGGCGCGGAACGCGGGTAAATGCGGATGGCCCCGGGGGAGTTTGAGGTACAAGCGCCGTGCGTGGTACGTGACCACTGCGGGGATGCCAAGCAGCCGGAACAGGAGGCTCTTGAGACGGCATTTGCGGTAGGGTTCGGGCAAGGTGGTCCTCAAGGCCACGAAGAGATTGTAGGCCAGCGTCATGATACGGAAGTAGACGGCATTCACGAAGAAGTCGCCCGAGGGCAGCACGCGGGTTTCAAAATCCCACTTCAACTCCTTGATCTGGTTTTCACACTGGCCCCGTTGCCGGTACCACGCAATTTGTTCTTCCAAGGACAGGTCCATGTTGGTAATGATGGCGTGGTAGGCGTAGGGGCCATAGAAGAGGTCGTCTTGAAGGCGTTCCTTGCGCAGCACGATGAGGCGGTAGGCGTGTTGGGAATCGTTCAACGTATGCACCGTCTCGCTGGCCCATTCGCGCACGTACGGTTCGGGATCAGCGGGATCGGCGATTAGATGAATGCGTTGCCAGTTCTTCTCCTCGATCGCCATCGTGGCCTGTTTGACGGCCTCGTCCTGATCGGCCCCGATGCAAAAGCCGTAGCCCTTGTCCTGGCAGAAGTCCATCACCCCGACCTGATACCAAGCCGAGTCCGAACGCAGACGCACCGCCTCCACTTCCCCGGGCAGTTGGGCCAGTGTTTCCTGAAAGAAGGGCAAGGCATCGCTGCCCGGCGAAGCATTGCCGTTGCGAAAGTCATCATGGACGATCATGCCCAGTTCCTCCCAAAAGGCCAGCATGGGCATATAGCCTCGTTCGCCCTTGTAGCTCATGAGCGCGTTGCGGCCTGTCGACGTATACAGGGATGCGTCCACATCAATCGTGGCCGTCGTGACGCCTGCGGACTTCGCCACACGCCGCAACATCCGGCGGCGTACGCGGGCAAAACCGTCCAGACCGTCGTAACGAATGCGGCGCAAAAAATCGTGGGCCGTCGACGTCGGCATCACCTTACGGCCCAGCAATCGCTCAAGGCCTTGGTCCTTGCGAAGCTGGTCCAGATCCTCGATGCACTCAGCGCCCGACAGCGGTATCGACATCAGATCGAAAACCGCCGCGCTGTTGTCCAAACCACGGGCGCGCTCCTTGGGCGGCAAAAAATCATCGAGATCCTGCAACAACCCCAGACGATCGGCCAGATTCGCCACAATGGCCGCGCCAGGAAAATTCGTGACCGCCGCGTCCGTTTCGTCCAGCTTTAATGAAATCGCTCGTTGACGTATCATCTGTTCACCTCGTTGGTGAGTCCCTTGTTCTTTTCTAACTCCATGAATACCCAATGGAGTCAACAAGATCCCTCCAACGAGG
>JAAZHX010000113.1 GCA_012510495.1 Smithella sp. | reverse complement strand
CTTTTGTCCCCTGATGCCTTTGATTGTTTCTGTCGTTTTAATCATCGTACATCCTGTCGAACACTCAGCACCCACAAGCCTACGGCTTGAAGGTGCCACCCGTTTTTCAATTGACTATTGTTTATTGACGATTGACTATTTATCACGTTTGCAGAGGCCACCCGTCGCATAGCAGAAGTCACCCGTCGTCAGATAGGTTATTGCGTAGGACAGCTATTGTTTGCTCTCCGTAATAATAATTCCGGAACTGCTTTCCATATAATATGAATAGTCATTAATTTCGCGACAAAGTTCATAAAGCATTTTTTCTATGACAAAGGGATTGTTCATCTGCCAGTTATCACATTTTTCGTATGTATGACAGTTATATATAAATAACAGCTCCTTAGGGTGTTCTTTCGATGCAACACCAGCGATGTGTCCTGAGCCAGATTTTATTAATAGAAATTCAGGTGTAATTAATGGATCATGCGTTTTAGGCTCGAAAATTCTTGGATCGCCTATCATATAATAATACGAAGGTGCAATTTCCCATGATGATTCCCTGAAGATATAAATATGAAATCTATCTATCAAATCTTCACTATCTCTAACGTGAAAAGATTTTACTATGCCCATCATGTCGAAGTCTATCTCCTTCCCCGGTACAAAATAACGACCTGTAATATAACCCATAAGAAAAATAGGCAGCAATACTGTTATTATAATTTTGGCCTTAGTTTTCATGATACAAATCTTTCTTTAACAATTACCTGACTTAAATGCAAAATACTTGGAAAAATAGGGACAGCTACGAATGGCACTGTCCCTATTTTTCCCGACCTCAATATCCGTCAGCCGGCCGAGGGCGTCGTATCGAATTATCGCTTTGGTCATGTTCAATGTCATCAATTGTTCTGTTTGTCAAATAAAGCGTCTGACCTGCTCTGTAGAAAAGCTCTTTAAAAAGTAAAAAAAGCTTAATTTTAGACTTGCACCATCTTTTATTAGTGTGTATATGCTGGATTATGAGCATAACATCCAAATCGCCAATTGAAGTGGCCAAGGCCGCCTGCGCGTTGGAAAGCTCGTTGGCCTGCATATCCGTCAACGACTGATTGTCAATCTTCGTGGGCACGGCCAAACCTATCTGATTGATCATAAAAAAAATGGTTTGATTCCAAATAGAGCCAGTGCCCATTCTTTTTTTGAAAAGTCAACGTGGGAGGATTGCTATCCTTGAAAAAACAGCAAATCGTGACCTTGTTTACCCCCGGTATGTCCACGATCAAGTGATTTTTCTTTTCAAACCACTGGAACCGATGCATCATTCTGAAAACTTCTGCCCACTCTTTTTTTTCAAATTGGCGCCTTATGTCCTGCGGTGTCTCTGACCAGGGATCCCATTTGATTTCATTAATCACGATGTTCTCGGTGGGCTGTTCGGCAACAAACAATTCACACCGCTTGTCATATTCATCACAATGTATCACGGACTGCATAAGCAGCCGCCATTGACCGTCTTTATACACACAGCGAAAATGTATCCGTGGCAGACCTAAATACGGACTTCCAAAAGGAAATGCAGCGTCTCCCTGACCAAAATAAACGGAGGCATAATCTTCGCCGTAAAAATCAATACCTGAAATTCGACCGATGTCCTCAATTGATCCGAGAACATCCAGCACGGCCAATACGTCTTTTTCGATAAATTCCCCAAAGCAAACAAACGGCTCCGTAAACTCCCTGACTTTTTTACCTGCAAACCGAACATGCTCCGATATTGCTTTCCAGTGGTTGTCTTCTCTGCGAAGTGTCAATTTATAAGGCTGATATTCGTCTGGCCGCAACCGGAAACCAGGGCCCAAAAATATATCAATGAGAGTTTCTTGTTGCATGACGGAACATATATTCAATGAAGGAAGAATTGTCTTCGTTACGTTTTTATTTTTGTCAACCGCCAGCGTATATATATTCACCGTTTCTTCGTCGTAATAACAGTACGTCCATTTGAACAAATCTTTGAGAGGAAATGTTTCGATGAATTGTATCTGTTGCACAGAATCGAGTTTTCCGGACAGCTCCGGGGCCAGTTTTCCAAGGCCGTCCAGCCTGTAATTTTCGAACGTTTTGATATAAACATTAAAGTATTTCGGACTTCTTTCCGACACGCTCCGATATTCAAAGACAGTGCAATTTTCAATTTCTGAATAGCTTTTCTTGCATTCGTAATCCGATAGGTCGCTCTTTCCACCAAAATATTCAACCCCCTCACGTTGATTGCATTTTTCCAGGAAAAGGCCCGCGAGGTGATCCGCATCGGCTTGCACAATCTCCCTTGCTGCAGCCTGAGCCGTAAAACTCAATCCGGCCAAGACCAGAAAAATAATATTACAGATCGTTGGGGAAAACGAAACGGAGCTAGACACCTTGTTTGATCGAAACAGATATAACCTTCTTTTCAACAAGGCATTACAGACCACGCCATCCGGCCAAGTTTGTGGTAAAGCACTCATTTTGTCTCCTGTTTAACCCTTCCGCACGGCCGCACGGGCCGCAATTTCCTATATTATACATCCCCTCTCAACTTAAGCCAAACTAATTCTACCCAAGTAATCAATACGCAATAATCATTGACCAAATAATTGCACTCTTTCCCCAAAACCCCACAACAATTATTTTCCCCCGGATAACATCCCGCGGCCGGATCGCCTCATTTCTTCCAATCCAAGTTACCTTGCTATGCTGTCTTTAATAGGGCGGCAGCGGATAGCTGATTGCGGCCAACAGGCTGGCACCGTAACGCGCCCAGAGGTCTTCGGGGCTTAACAGGTCGTCTTCTCTGGCGAATTCAAGCGTAATGACAGGGATGCCCAGTTCTTCTCCGGCAAACGAGCCGAAAGAGCCGGGGCGAGCGCCCAATTTCCGCACCGGCATGGGGGAAAACGCGGCCATAAAATGGGCCAGCGACTCGCCCGGGCCGTCGTAGTCGATGCACTTGAGCGGCTGGTGAATGCTGATAATGCGGATCGGCTTGTGAGTATTGATCAGGTCATATAACAATTGTGATTCCGGCTCCGACAATGCGGAATATCCGGATGTGGTGTTATTTTCGCGGTTGGCCGCGGGAAAATTGCGATTCAAGTCGATGCCATTGGCGTTGCCGCGTGTATTGCGGACGACGCCGTCCGGATTGGCGTTGGGAATAATCAGGATTCTGCGTCCTGCCGTCAGGTCGCTGCGCTGGCGGAGTCGTTCCATCAGACGGTACGTCAGCGGGATGCCCGCCTGCTCATCGCCGTGAATCGTCGCAAAAACAAAGATCGTCTCCGGCCCATCTCCGGCCGAATACAGATCGATCGGTCGATTTTCAACCGAATACCCCGCCGTCTGTACGGTAAAATGCTGAGGCACAGCGGCGGTTGACCTTTTCCCCGGCCCGCAGCCCATCACGCCTACACATAAGACTGCGGCGGCTGCAATTACGAATGCACTGCTGTTTGTCGATAATTTCATTTTTGTATTGTGGCAATAAAGTGTTTCATCGAAGGTTTAGATGTCGAAGATCAGCGTTGCGCCGTGACTTGATTGGGGCGCAGCGGTTTCGGCTCGGGATGGTCGATGACGCCGAGGTAAGGGAGAGTGTTTTCAAGAATCTCCTTGACCACCGGCGCTGCGACGCGACCGCCGCTGTAGCCTTTGCCCAGATCCCGATTGGGTCGAATGATTGAGACCAGCACCACGACGGCGGGCTTATCGGCCGGGGCGCCGCCGACAAACGACGCTACATAGTTGCTCTCATCGTAGCCGCCGCCGGGAAGAGCCATGTTGGCGGTTCCGGTTTTACCCCAGACCTGGCAGTTTTTCAGTGCCGCCGGGGCGCCGGTTCCTTCGTTGACGACAGCGGTCAGGGCGTCCCGCACCATCCAGTGGGCGACTTCGGGCTTCAAAATATACCCCGCCCCCGCGCCGGGCTGTTTGTATTCGGTGACTTTTCCGCTGCGATCCACCACGGCGCGGACGATATGCGGCCGCACGACGCTGCCGCCGTTGGCCAAAATGCAGTAGGCCCGCGCCATTTGCAGGGCGGTGACGGAGACCTCGTGACCGAACGGAATGCGGGTGATGCTCCAGCCGCTCCATCGGTTCAGCGGGTGCAAAATTCCCCCCTCTTCGCCGGGCATATCCACGCCGGTCGGTGTCCCGAAACCGAACAACTGCAAGCCGTTATAAAGCTTTTTGTCGCCCATCGTCAGGCCGATCTTGGCCATGCCCACGTTGCTGGAGTGAATCTGAATCTCGCGCATATCCAGCACGCCGTAGCGTTTGTTGCCGAACTCCCCGATGCGGTAGCGGGCAAAGTAGCCGTTTTCGCAATCAAACTTTTCATTATAGCCGACGGCCCCGCTGTCCAGTGCGATGGCCGCGACGATGGGTTTAAAGATGCTGCCCGGCTCATAGACATCGCCGATCGCGCGGTTCTTCATCCGCTCCGGCGGCGTGCGCGAAAAGGCGTCCGGATCATAATCCGGCAGCGAGACCATCGCCAGGATCGCACCGGTCCACGGG
>JAAZHX010000025.1 GCA_012510495.1 Smithella sp. | reverse complement strand
CTATCTGCTCAATCTTTACAAGGGGAATTTGACGCTTGCGCTGGCTGCGTATAACGCCGGCGAAGGGGCAGTGGCCAAATACAACTACGGCATACCGCCGTACCGCGAAACGCAGAATTATGTCCGGCAAGTTCTTGACCTGTATCAGTCCTACAGCAAATTATAATTCCGGGCGGGAGTCGATAAAGAGATAGGGCCTTAATTTGGCCAGTTTGCTTTCCTTGATTCCTTTGACTTCCATAAGCTGATCGAGCTTTTCAAAACGCCCTTTTTGCTTCCGCAGCGCCGCGATATCGGCGGCCAGCTTTTTCCCCACCCCGGGGATCATTCGTAAATCGTCGGACGCGGCCAGGTTGATATCCACCGGCAGTCCCAAAGCCAGTCTTGTCGCGGCATCCATGTCTTCTATACTGACGGACCGTCCGTCAGGGTCGGGAGTCCAGCGCACCCGCATGCCGTTTTGCAAAGCAATGTCCTTTCCTTCGGGTGCGGGGAAGCCCAGACGAACACACAGGGAGTGAAGCGACTCATCAGGCGTGACGAAAAAAATGCCTGAAATTCCTTTTGGGTTCACCAGTTCCACTGCCAGGGTCTGCGCGCCGGATTCGGAGAGCGGGGGATCCTCGGGCGAGATCAGGGAGGGGGCCAGAAAAAGAATCGGGGGGATCAACGCCAGCACAACGCCCAGCGCAATCACTCCCCGGATCTGATGCTCATACCACTTCACTTTTTATTTCTTCTTTTCCAGATGAAACGCGTCATGCAGAACCGTGACGGCCAGCTCCGTGTATTTTCGCTGGATCACGCAGGATATTTTGATTTCCGATGTGCTGATCATCATAATATTGATGCCTTCATTCGCCATGGTTTTGAACATTTTGGCCGCGACGCCGGAATGGCTGACCATGCCCACGCCGATGATGGAAACCTTGGCGACGTCTTCATCGACTTCCACGTTCTGGGCGCCGATTTCTTTGGCCGTCTCCTCCACAATTTTCTGCGCCGCTTTCATGTCCTTTTTCGACACCGTGAAGGTCAAATCCGTGAAGCCCTGAGAGCTGGCGTTCTGGATGATCATATCGACGTTGATATTTCGTTCCGACAAAGGCAAAAATAAATTCGCCGCGACGCCGGGCCTGTCCGGTATGTGAACGACTGTAATTTTTGCCTGATCGCGATCATAGGTAATTCCCGACAGCACTTCTCTCTCCATTTCCTTATCCTCCTTCGTCACCAGGGTTCCGCCTTCATCGGAAAAGCTTGATTTGACATAAACGGGCACGTTGTATTTTTTGGCCATTTCCACCGACCGGGGCTGAAGAATTTTCGCGCCGGTCATCGCCATTTCCAGCATTTCATCATATGTTATTTTGTCCAGCCGTCTGGCGCCGGCGCAGATGCCGGGGTCGGTCGTGTAAACCCCGTCCACGTCCGTATAGATGTCGCACCGGTCAGCTTTGAAGGCCGCCGCCAAAGCCACCGCACTGGTGTCGGAGCCTCCGCGGCCCAGCGTGGTGATGTTATTTTCTTCATCCACGCCCTGGAATCCGGCAACGACCACAATGGATCCTTTGTTTAGCTCCTTTTGGATTGCCTGCGTGTCGATCGTGGAGATTCTCGCCTTCTGAAACGACTGATCCGTCAGGATTTTAACCTGAAAACCGAGAAAAGAACGGGCACGGTACCCCATATCATTGAGAACAATGGAAAGCAGAGAAATCGTCACCTGCTCCCCGGTGGAAATCAACGAGTCATACTCGCGCTCATCCGGATTTGCAGACGCGCTGTTGGCCAGATCGATCAGCCGGTTCGTTTCTCCCGCCATGGCCGAGAGAACGACAATCAAGTCATGCCCCGCCTGTTTTTCACGAATCGCCTTGCCCGCCACATTTCTGATTTTTTCAACATTCGCCACGGATGTCCCGCCGAATTTCTGAACGATCAACCCCATACGCTTAAACCTCCCTCGAAATGTCCCCCAATAATTTCCGGACCCTTTCCCGGGGTCCGGAAATTCTTATTTTTCGTCTGTTTTCATCCACGTAAATGAACCAAACCGATATGACATCCGGCGGCAGCGCATCCAAAATCTTCTCCGCCCATTCTATGGCCATTACGCCCTTTCCCGACAGATACTCGTCAAACCCCAGACCCTCCAGTTCGCCTGACCCCTGCAACCGGTAAACGTCGCAGTGATAAAGCCTGCACCGTCCCGGATACTCATTGATCAGAGTGAAGGTCGGGCTGGTGATCGCGTAATCTTCGCCGACGCCCAGCCCCCGCGCCAGTCCGCCCGTAAAGCATGTTTTACCCGACCCCAGTTCTCCGGACAGCGCAAAGACATCGCCGTCTTCGGCCTGCCGCCCGATGGAAAAACCAAGGGCAAAGGTTTGCCCGGCATCTTCCGATTCAATTTCCACCAGAGCCTTGTTCATCCCTTATCCGTCAAGCCGTCCTCCGGCAATCTTTTTTCCAGCACGACCATTGCGGAAGCGTAATTTTTCGTGTGGGTAATGCTCAGGTGGATTTTATGGATCGAGGCCTGCTCCACAAACGCCCGCGCGCCACCGGACAGACGAAGCCCTGGCTTGCCGCCCGGGTCGTTCACCACCTCGATTTCCGCCAGCTTCACGCCGGCGCCGAGCCCCGTGCCGATCGCCTTGAGGAACGACTCCTTGACGGCAAACCGCGCTCCGTAATGGAGAGAAGCCTGCGCGTGCCGCCCGCAGTATTCGATTTCCGCGCCGGTAAACACCCGGTTCAAAAATTTCAGGCCCCATTTCCGGATGATTTTCCCGATGCGGTCGTTTTCCACCAGATCGATGCCGATTCCGTAAATCATGGCGTCACCCCCGCACGGACAATCGCATCCGTCATGACCGCTACTTTTTTCATGGACGCGACATCATGGACGCGCACGATGTGGCAGCCCTTCATCACCGCCGCAGCAACTGTCGCTGCGGTTCCTTCCAATCTCCGATCCGCCTTCTCCCCCGTAACGGCGCCGATAAAAGCTTTGCGGGAGGTTCCCAGCAGCAACGGGAGGCCCAGCGTTCTGAACTCCTCCAGCCGGTTGAGAATCCGGCAGTTGTCCGCGTAGGTTTTGCCGAAGCCGATCCCCGGATCGACAACCAGCCTCTCCCGGCTGATGCCCGCTGCCTGGGCTGTCCGGGCGGCGCCGGCAAGAAAAGAGATAATCTCACCCGTCAGGTCGTCATAGCGCAGATCACCCTGCTGCATATCGGCCGGGGTTCCCCGCATGTGCATCAGAACAACCGCCGCGGAAGCCTTCCGGATCACCCCGGCCATTTTCGGATCGCCGGCAAGCGCGCTGATGTCATTGACGATTTCCGCTCCCGCCGCGAGCGCCTTTTCAGCGACCCGGGCCTTGGCGGTATCCACCGACAAGGGGATGGACAGCTTTGTGGCCAGTTGCTCCACCACGGGAACCACCCGTGCAATTTCTTCCTTCGGGGATACGGCTTGCGCACCCGGCCTTGTGGATTCGCCGCCGATGTCGATAATGTCCGCGCCTTCTTCCGCCATTTGCAGTCCCCGGTCGATGGCACTCTGCCGGTCAAAATAACGATGGCCGTCGGAAAAGGAATCCGGCGTAACATTCAACACGCCCATGATCAGCGTCCTGTCTCCCAGAAGCATTTCCCGCCGCGACGTTTTCAGGACCAGCGGTTTGTTTTCCAGATGGCCGAGCAGCCTGCGCAGATCACAGGCGATGCCGTCCAGTCCGAAGGGCTGCTTTTCAATTTTTCCGGCCAAAGCGACAATCTGTTTGTGGGTCCCCATGAGCAAAACATCGGTGGCGTCCACCGCGCAGGAGACGCTTCCGCGTGAGACCGCCGCGTCCGCGCCCAAAGACAGCATTTCCTGTTTGAGAATGTTGGCGATTTTGCAGGGTCTGGCGGATAAGAGAATATTGACGTGCCGTGTTTTGGGAGTCATCGCGCTGATCCCGTAAGGATCCACGCCGATTTTCCGAAAAAGGGCGGCCGCTTCGCCGTTGTGATGAATTGTAACGATCTTCAAAGTTGACGCCCTCGTAAAAAGCTCCGCTCAGGAAGTCTGCGCGGCATGCTCGGCCGGCAGGGCGCTGCCGATAATCTCATCGATCTCCGGGGCGTTGAGAACTTCTTTTTCCAGAAGCTCTCTGGACATTCTGTGCAGAATTTCGATGTGCTCACTGAGCAGGGATACGGCTTTGTCATAGTTGCGCTGAACGATCGTAACGACTTCCTCGTCGATTTTTTTTGCCGTTTCCTCGCTGTAATCCTTGTGCGTCGCAAATTCCCGCCCCAGAAAAATCTGCTCTTCCTTCTTGCCGTAGCTCAGCGGCCCCATGGTCTTGCTCATGCCCCATTCGCAGACCATCTTTCTGGCCAGATTGGTCGCCCTTTCGATGTCGTTGCCCGCTCCGGTTGTAAAATCCTTCAGAACCAGCTCCTCCGCCGCGCGTCCGCCCAACAGGATGGCGATATTGTTTTCCAGATACTTGCTTGGGTAGGTGTGCTTTTCATCCACCGGCAGCTGCTGTGTCAGCCCCAGGGCGCGGCCTCTGGGAATGATCGTGACCTTGTGGATCGGATCGGTTCCGGGAATCAGCCGGGCCACCAGCGTGTGTCCGGCTTCGTGATAGGCCGTGTTTCTCTTTTCCAGGTCGCTGATGACCATACTCTTTCTTTCCGTGCCCATCAGAATTTTGTCCTTGGCGAATTCAAAATCCGACATGTTGACTTTTTCCTTATTGAGCCTCGCGGCGTTCAGCACGCCTTCATTGACCAGATTTTCAATGTCGGCTCCCGACGCGCCGGGTGTCCCTCTCGCCAGAATCGCGTAATTCACGTCATCCGCGACGGGAATCTTGCGCGCGTGCACTTCAAATATTTTCTCCCGCCCCTTCACGTCCGGCAGAGGCACCACTACCTGACGGTCAAAACGCCCGGGGCGTAAAAGCGCCGGATCCAGTACATCGGGACGGTTGGTCGCCGAAACCAGAATCACACCCTCATTGGACTCGAAGCCGTCCATTTCCACCAGCAACTGGTTGAGCGTCTGCTCGCGTTCGTCATGTCCGCCGCCCAGGCCCGCGCCCCGATGGCGTCCTACCGCGTCAATTTCATCGATAAAAATGATGCAGGGGGCGTTTTTCTTTGCCTGGCTGAAAAGGTCCCGCACCCTGGACGCCCCGACGCCGACAAACATTTCCACAAAATCAGAGCCGCTGATGCTTAAAAAGGGCACATCGGCCTCTCCGGCAATCGCGCGCGCCAGAAGGGTTTTCCCCGTTCCGGGAGGTCCCACCAGCAGGAGCCCCTTGGGGATGCGGCCGCCCAGCTTGGTATATTTCTTGGGGTCTTTCAAAAAGTCGATGACCTCCTCCAGCTCCGCTTTTGCCTCATTGATGCCTGCCACATCGGCAAAAGTCACTTTCTTGGACTTGTCGGTGATCAGACGCGCGCGGCTTTTTCCGAAAGACATCGCTTTTCCGCCTCCCGCCTGCATCTGGCGCATGAAAAAAATCCACACGCCGATCAGCAGAAGCATGGGAAACCAGGACATGAGAATCATGTACCAGGGGCTCTCTTCGACCGGTTTGGCGGTGATTTTGACGTTTTTCTCACGAAGCATCGCGACCAGAGAGTCGTCTCTCGGGGCATAGGTTTTAAAGGCGTTGCCGTTGGCCAGCTTGCCGGACACTGCGTCGCCCTGAATAGTGACTTCCGTAATCTCACTGCTCGCCACATACGCCAGCATTTCCGTGTAGGTAATTTCTTTCGCGGTGGTTTTTTGCTGATTGAACAGCTGCCAGACCAGCAGGAAAACCAGAAGCACGGTCAGGACGAGCGCTATATTTTTTTGAGTCTGATTCAATGTTTTTCTCCTTGAAATGAAATACGCATGAAAGCCTTTATAATAATATCTGTTTTAACTCAAATATTTTCTTGCGCGAGGCCGGCGTCGCCCGTTTTAGGCCGGGTTTCCAAAACCAGAATGTTTTTCGTCGTGGACGAAACTTTCACCCGTTCGCTTGTGTGCAGGCTTTCGATCCAGATTACGGATTCCCCGTCGGCCAAAAGCGCGATGCTGTCGCGGCAGGTTCGGGGAATCTTGCGGTCCATGAACAGCTTTTTGATTTTCTGGGATCCCTTTGTGCCCAGCGGCTCAAACCAGTCGCCGTTCCGGCGGTTCCGGATCACCAGCGGGGGCCGGATTTTGTCCCCGTCGAAATAAAACGCAAAGCGGCTTTTTATATCCGCGGGGAAGGACGCTTCCCTCCGGATGGAAAAGATCATCTGTCTTTCCCTGACTTCCACTTCGCCGGGAATCGTCAGCGGATATTCGTAGTTCGGGATTTTTCCCGCGGCGTCCGCGGTGATTACTACGCGGTCATATTCCCTGCGGGCGGAAAGGCCGAACGGCAGACAGACCGTTTTCCCCGTCGGACGTTTCGCCGCCAGATCGGCAAGCGCCTGCAGATGGGAGGACGCAAAACCGCCCGCCTCCGGCGCGATGCTCTCCAGCAGGGCCTTGAGAACCCGATAGATCAGTGCTTCATGAAGAGACAGAAGGCAGGTGACGGAAAAAGAAATTTCTTTCTTCGCTTTTTGGATATGCGGCGAGTGCAAAATATCCCGGACGCAGCCGTCGATATACGAGTCGTCCCGGCGGATAATTTCCGCCGTCCTCGCCAGCGTCTGCTCGATCCGGGGGTTGTATTTTCCCCGGATAAAGGGAATCAGCTCCCGGCGGACGCGGTTGCGCAGATAGGCGAAGCTTTCATTGGAGCTGTCCACGCGATAGCCTGCTCCCGACTGCTTGAGAAAACCGAGAATTTCCTCCCGGGACATCTCGATGAGCGGGCGAATGTAGCGGTTTTCCCGGATGGGCAAAAACCCCTTGAGTCCATCCAGGCCGCTGCCGCGGATCATGTTGAGCAAAAAAGTCTCCGCCTGGTCGTCCCGGTGATGGCCGAGCGCAATTTTATTGGCCCCGTGCTCCGCGGCCGTTGTGTCGAGAAAGCGGAATCTTTCCCGCCGCAGATAGTCCTCCGGGGACAGGCCCGCGGGAAGGCAGGTTCCGGTCAGCTTTTGCGTCACAAAAACCAGACCGGATTCCTGCGCCAGTCTCCGGCAAAACGCCTCGTCCCCGTCGGAGGCCGCGTCGCGCTGGCCGTGATTGAAATGGGCGGCAATCAATTCCAGTCGCCACAGAGGGGCCAGCGTTACAAGCGCCTCAAGCAGGGCGCAGGAATCCGCTCCCCCGGACAGGGCGACCACCACCCGGTCGCCTTCTTCAAGCAGGGAATATTTTCGAATGGTGTGTTCTATTTTCTTAATCATCGTCACTGAAACAGAGACCGGATCTCCGACAAATCTTCAACATAAAAATCGGCGCCCATCTTCAGTATCGTCTCCCTTTTGCCCAGTCCGTTTAAATGCACACAGGACAGAACCCCGGCGTTTTTGGCCGCCGCCACATCGTTTGCGCTGTCGCCGATCAGGACAGCCTTTTGCGGCGTGACGCCGTATTTTTCCAGAAGATACTCGACAACGCGTCCGTCCGGCTTTTGAAACGGCGTCGAATCCGCACCGACAATTTCCAGAAAATGGCGGTCGATCTTCAGGCCTTTGGCAATCGCCATCGTCAGGTAATAACGCTTGTTGGTCAGGATCACTTTCTTTTTGAAATGAAAGCAGTTCAGCATTTCTTCGACCGCCGGATAGAGTCTGGTATGGTCCAGCAGATGCTTTTCGTAATGGCAAAGGAAAAACTCCATCGCCTCCTCCAGCTTTCCCCGATGATTCTCCCCGAGGGATCTTTTCATCAACTGCCGTACGCCGTCACCGACAAACCCGAGAATGACGTCAACCGGCATCGGGACCAGCCCCACGGCGTTCAGCGCATGATTGACGGAAGCGGCAATGTCCTCACCCGTGTCCGCGAGCGTTCCGTCGAAATCGAACATCATCAAATCCACTGTCGTCCTCATATTCATCATAAGCGTTATTTAGCCGGAGATGCGGCCAAAAACAAGTTATTTTGCCGAACCGCCGGAAATATTGTTTGACGGTGCCGGGCGTCGTGTGCTAGGAACCAGCCAACCGCTTGGATCACTTGTTGCGACTGAGACGGGAGTCAATAACGCCGTCAAATACGGGTCTTCCTCACGCTGCGGAAGACCTTTTTTCGTGGGACGGGAAATGAAAAGAAAAAAGCCGCCGCTCACCTTCGCCATCATCGGGGCCGGCATGGTCGGCACGGCCATTGGAGTTCTGCTCGGGAAGGCCGGCTACAGAGTTGCGGCTGTCGCCGATTGCTCTGCCGCTCATTTGAAGCGGGCGGCGTCCTACATTGACGCGCCCGGTTTTTCTCTTCCGGCGCAGGCAGCCTCCCGCGCCGACTGCATCCTGCTGACAACGCCGGACGACCGCATTTCGTCCGTATGCGGGGAAATCGCCGCCCGATCGGACGTGAAAGGGAAAAAAGTTTTTCACATGAGCGGCGCGGGCGGACTGGATCTGCTGGCCCCGGCGGCTCTCGCCGGCGCTCGAACGGCCTGCATTCATCCGCTGCAGAGCTTTTCCTCCATTGAAGGGGCCATTGCCAGCATCCCGGGCAGCTATTTCGGCGTCACGGCCGCCGCGGGCGCCAAAAAACTCGCCGCGGATATCGTGCGCGACCTTCAGGGCATCCTCATCCCCATTCCCGCCGCGCAAAAACCCCTCTACCACGCGGCCGCCTGTGTCGCCTCGAATTACCTGGTCTCGCTTTTGAGCGTCGTCGAATCCATTTACAAGTCCATCGGTTTTTCCGAAAAAGACGCCCGCCGGGCTTATCTGCCGCTGGTGTACGGCAGTTTGAAAAATATCGAAAATCAGGGCTGCCCGAATGCCCTCACCGGTCCGATCGCGCGCGGCGATTCGGGAACGGTCCAAAAACATATCGACGCCATGGCCCGCCATCTTCCCGATTTTACTTCTCTTTACGCGCAAATGGGGGCCGTCGCGGTGAAGCTGGCCCGGGAAAAAGGAACCTTGAGCGCCGCTCAGGCCAAAGAAATCCTGAATATGCTGAAAAGGAGCGTAACATGAACACACAGACGAAGATCAACCGGAAAACGATTCTGGATATCAAGAACATGAAAACCCAAGGTGAAAAAATCGCCATGCTGACGGCGTACGATTTCGGCATGGCGTCTATCCTGGACGACAGCAATATCGACATTCTCCTCGTCGGCGATTCTCTGGGCAATGTCGTTCTGGGCTATGACACCACGCTTCCCGTAACGATGGAAGACATGATCCACCACACGCGGGCGGTAGTCCGGGGATCGCAGAAGGCGCTGATTGTGGCGGATCTGCCTTTTCTATCCTACCAGGTTTCGCAGGAAGCCGCGCTGGTCAATGCCGGGAGGCTTTTAAAAGAGGGCAATGCTCAAGCCGTCAAGCTCGAAGGTGGCAGGGAGCACGCGGAAATTGTCCGTAAAATGACGCTCTCCGGCATTCCGGTCATGGCGCATCTGGGTCTGACTCCGCAGTCGGTCCACCAGCTCGGCGGCTATAAAGTGCAGGGCAAGAAAGATGATGCGGCCGAAAAAATAATGAAGGACGCCGTGATTCTCGAAGAGGCGGGCGCCTTCTCCGTGGTGCTGGAATGCGTGCCGGAAAAACTGGCCGCGGAAATTACCTGCACCCTGTCCATTCCGACCATCGGCATCGGGGCGGGCGTTTCCTGCGACGGGCAGGTTCTGGTCGTGAACGACATGCTGGGCATGAACGACCGGATGACTCCCAAATTTGTCAAAAAATACGCTCATTTGAGCCAAGAAATCAAAAACGCCGCCAGGCGCTACGCTTCAGAAGTAAAAACCGGCGCCTTCCCGGACGCAGACCACAGCTTCAAGTAAGTTTTAGCCGGTGAGTTGTTTGAGCATTTGCGTGTAGGTTCGAAGCAGAATGTCCGGGTGAACAAAGTAATCCGGACGGAGTTCATAGTGAAACCGGATCAGTTGCCGGGCCGCCTCCCCGACGCTTCCCTCACGCCCCAGCGCCTCGCGCATCCGGTCCATCATCTGAAGCGTCGCGGCCCTGGTTTGTGCGATGTATCCCCTCGCCTCTTCTCCCACGATACACCCGTAATGGTCCGCGCAAATTTTCCCGACATCCAGACCGGCAAGCTTATCCAGGCTGGCCAGGTACTTTTCAAAGTTCGAACCGACTGCGATGATATATTCGTCCCGGTAGGGAATTGCCACGGAATCCGACGGAAACAGAACATTCAACCCGGGAACCCAGACGGAAATCGAGCAGGAAGAATGCCCGGGTGTTTCGAAAAACCGCACCTGTCGCCCGCCAATGTCCAGCATGTCTCCCTGCGCCAGGATTTCGCCCTTCACGTCATCACGCCACACCCAGTCCATCCCCGCCAGCGGATCTTCGCTTCCCTTCATTCTCCGGCGGACTGTTTCCGAAAATTCATTGATGACGGAAACGGCCCTGGGATTGGCCAGCACCTCCCAGCCGCGCGCGGACGCATAAATCTTCATGTCCGGCCGGCTTCTTTTCAGATAAGGAACCACGCCGACATGATCAAAATGAGCGTGCAGAATGACGACATGTTCGATTTTCTCCGGCGTCATTCCCCACGAAGCCATCTGACGGAAAAGATCCGGAAGGATGTAAGGCATGCCGGCGCTGATCAGAACCGAGGTTTCAGCGCCTTCCAGCAGATACACGCAGGATTCCTGCGTGCCAAGAAGCCAGAGCCCCTGATCGATTTGACCCGCCTGCCTGATTCTCATGATTTAAGGTTTGCCGTATTGAATGACCGCGTTTTTTTTCAGCCGCGTCATCATTTTGGAAAAGGTTTCCGCCTGCTTCTGCTGTTCGAGATACAGGGCGATCTGCTCTTTCACTTCGCTCAAGCTGACGGTATGGGCCGTTGTGCGCTCCAGAACCTGAATAATGTGATGGCCGAATTCCGTGCTGACCACCGGCCCGACCGCTTGGATCTTCTGTGAAAATGCCGCGTCTTCAAAGGGTTTGACTGTCTGGCCTTTCCTGATTTTACCCAGATCCCCGCCGTTTTCCCTGCTGGGGCAGTCGGAATTTTTGTTGGCCACTTCGGCAAAGTCGGCTCCCGCCGTAATCTGCCTGCGCAAATCTTCTGTCTTCTCCTTTTTTTCCGCCCTGACCTTTTCATCGTCTTTGGCGTCTATGGCGACCAGAATATGTCTGACGTGAACGCTTTCCTCGGTGGTAAACTTATCCTTATTGTCCGCGTAAAACTTGCCGATTTCCTTTTCCGTCGGTTTGGTTTTTCCGCCTGTTTCCATCGTCACGAGTTTCTGAATACGGACGCCCATCGCAATGTCATCGCTGGATACGTTGTTTTCCTTCATAAATTCCTTAAGGCTTTTATCGGGCGGAATATTGGCCTTGATCTGTTCCATGGCAACCGAGATTTCCTTGTCTGTAGCTGCAATATTTTTGCGTTTGGCTTCGTTGGCCAGAAGCGTCCGCATCACAAAATCTTCCGTCAACTGTTTTTCCAACCCGACCTGCACTTCTTCTTTCCGGTCGGCCGGAATCCTATCCTGATAGAGTTTCATCTGCGTCTGCACTATTTTATTCAGTGCGTCCTTTTTCAGCGTAACGCCGTCCACGCTGACGACCGTGTCGGCCGGAAGCGGCCGGGCGGAAGCGGGTGCAATGGCAGGCGGCGGCGTTTCTGCGGCAGGTTTTTCCGGAATCAGGATAGATTCCGACGCGGTGCTTTGCAAGGCGGCAGGCTCGCTTTTACTTGCGGCTTCATTTATCTTGTCGCAGGCAAATACCGAGACAACCAGCACCGGCATGAAAATCGCCAAAGCGCTTTTAAACAAGAATTTATTCATGAATTTTCCCCGCAACTCTTTTTAAAAATCATTGGTTGGCCTATATGCGAAGTTCTTTTGCAAAGTCAAGGAGATTCCGATATTGTTAATTTTCCGCGTTCACGTCAGGCCCCGAAGATAACACAACCTCTCCAGGCAGGCTTCCGAATCAAGTTCGTCCTCGCCCGACCATTGGCGCGGGACTTCCAGGTTTTGCATCTCCAGAATCCGCCTCACCGCGGCAGGCAGGGGAATTTTGGGATAAAAACCTTTAGTCAGGCCGTTGATCAGCTTCAAGGTTTCAAAACCGTCAAACCAGACGTGCATCTGCCTTTCATAGGTTTTATGGTCCTTTACATTGTCGCGTATTTTGGGCCGGATCCTCAAAAATCCCCGCGCGGCCAGAAATTCCGCCAGCCCCGGATGAATCTCTTTCGCCTTGCCGAGAATTTTGTCCGCCGTGTCTTCGAAGGAATCTTTCATCAGCTCGATCCACGCTCTGAGCACGTCAAATACGCGCGGATCATACAGGAGAAAATCACCACCGCCGCCGGAAACCATTTTGGCCACCGCCGCACCCGTCCCGAAGGGAACCCGTACGGAAGACCGTCCGGAAGGATAGACGCGTGTTTCGCGAATGCGCCGCAGGGGGCCGGTCTTGGCCAGCTTGTTCAGAAAATAAAAATCCTCGCCTGCCTCGCGGCGATTCATGCCCCGCACGGCAAGATATCCCTCGTCCGTGGTTGCCATCGTGGAGCCGATGGAGTGAAACGCATAGGGGGATCGGGCATATTGCAGCCCCAGAACCCAGTAGCGCAGGAAGATCTCGTAGCGGCAAATGGCCGCCTGCCCGGCCCGGTCCCGGGGCATTTGATGTTCGTAGTCCAGTATGCCGGCCTGCGCCCTGCCGGAAGCCAGCGCGCTTCGGACGCCCGGCAGATAATCCGGCCTCACCAGCGTGTCAGCGTCGAGACTCAGAATCAGGCGCGGTTTTGTTTCCATTCCCGCCAGCAGCCGCAGCGCCGCGTCCATGCCGATCTTCCGGGCCATCCCGACGCCGCCTGTGCGGCCGGGAATTTCCAGGCCGGGGGAAGACGCATCCACAAAGCCCAGCCGCAGGGGACCGGCGGCAACCGTCCGCAGTGCTTCGCCAAGTTTCCCATCCGCCTGCGGGAGGTCAACATGCCGCCGTTTGACCAGCGCGTTCAACAGGGCCAGCGTCTGCGCGTTATTTTTTTTATCGTCATCGGGCGAAGCAGCCTTGTTGTTGACCACGCACAGCACCATCGTTTTTTCCAGCATCGCCTCAGGATTGGCGGCAACCGACGCCAGCGTGCAAAAAAGCGAATCCCTTTCCGCATACGCCGGAATCACGACAACCTGTTCGAAAGGGCCGGAATCCGCCGCCTGCAGCCGCCACGGCAATCCTGCCGCATACCGGTTCAGATAATTTTCGCACAAGGAACTTTTTTTCACAGGAAAACGACTTTCTGTTTTGATGGGATCATTGCGTAGCGTCCGGAGCGATAAGCGTTTCAGGACAACATTTTCATAACGCGGCCGGAGAGCGCCGGATAATCGCCGCCGGGAATCCATTCAATCGACACACCCTTTTTTTCCATGCGCCGAAACCACGTCATCTGGCGCTTGGCAAACTGTCCGATGGCGGTTTCAAGCCCGGACACCATCTCGTCTCGCGTCATCTTCTTCTGCAGATACCGGGCAATGAACCGGTATTCCAGGCCAAAACTCTCCAGTCTCTCCCAGGACACTCCCTCCTCGCGCAGCCGAAACACTTCCTCGATCATCCCCCCGGCCAGCCTTAGGTGAAGCCTGGCCGAGATTCTCTTTTTCAGTTCGGCCCGCGGCCGGAGAATACCGAAAATGCCGGCATGAATCCGCGGGAAACAGGTTTGCCCCTTTGGCGGATTTTGTCTGGCTTTTTCAATTTCAATTTTCCGGATCAGCCTCTGCCGGTCGTGAAGATCCGTTTGATTGTGCAGTTGAGGTTTCATGGCCAGCAGAACGTCCTGAAGCTCACCCATCGTCAGCCCCGCCAGCTCTTCCCGCAGGCGCTCGTCCGGTTCGGCCTCCGGCAGAAAGTAACTGGTCAGAACGGATTCGAGATACAAGCCTGTGCCTCCGACCAGAACAGGCAGGATGCGTTTTTCTCTGAGCGCGGAAAAAATTTCATAAAAACGTTTTTGAAATTCAAAAACATTAAACTCCTGATCCGGATCCAGAATGTCGATCAGATGGCAGGGGACGACACGGCCGTCGATCCGGAATTCTTCCAGGTCCTTGCCTGTGCCGATGTCCATGCCCCGGTACACCTGCCGCGAATCCGCGGAAATAATTTCGCCCCCGATCTCCGCGGCCAGTCTTGCGGCCATCGCTGTTTTGCCGGAAGCGGTCGGCCCCAGGATGACAATCAGATTTTTGTCCATAATGTTTCATCAAAAAAAATGCCCCGCGTGACGGGGCATTTTTGGGTTCATCTTTTTCAGCGACTAGATCGGCTGAACGTTTGTCGCGCTGGGGCCTTTGTTCCCCTGCTCGATATCAAAACGAATTCTCTGTCCTTCATAGAGCGTCTTGAAGCCCGTTCCCTGAATGGCGCTGTAATGCACGAAAACATCTCCGCCTTCATCGTTTTCAATGAAGCCAAAACCCTTCTTCTCATTAAACCACTTCACTTTTCCTTCTGCCACTGCTACCCCCCCTTTCAAATATTTGCTTCTTCCGGTTTTGTCCGTCAGAAACTAAAAAGCCGCAAGAATTCTTTCTTTGCGACAAGAACTCCGTGCGGCCATTTTCTGTTTTTACAAATCAATATCAGCACTACTTGTGTACCAACCCAAACCTTCCAATGCCTGCAAAACCGGTTGTTACACCGGAGCATTGGCAGTAAACATAACAGCATTTATTTTAAAATCAAGCTTTTTTTTCAGAAATATACCGCCTCAAATGCTCAGTCAATCGGTCTTCCTGCCCGAAATAAAAATGGTCGACGCCCCGAAGGACTGTCAGTTTTGCACCGATCAATTCCGCTTTTTCTTTGAGGGCGGCGATGTCGCAGAACATATCCTGATCCCCGCAGATCATGTGCTCCACGGTGTTTTCCAGACCCTTCCATTCGAACTCGAAGTATCGCACGGGAGGAGAAATCAGCAAAACAAAAGACGCAACGCGGGGGCGGTCCTTGAGCAACCGGCAGCAAATCCACGCGCCGAAGGAATAACCGACGAGGAATATTTTCTCGACGCCGCGGCTTTTGGCAAACGTGCAAGCGGACAAAAGATCCTGTTTTTCTCCCCTGCCCTCATCATAATGCCCGGTGCTTTCCCCGACGCCGCGAAAGTTAAAACGCAGCGTGGAGCAGCCGGCGGCGATCATTTCATCGCGGACGGTTTCCACGACATTGTTGTGCATCGACCCGCCCATCTGGGGATGCGGGTGGCAGATCACCGCGCCCGTATCTCCTGACGCCTGATGCCACAATCCTTCCCCGGTGAGGCTGCCGTTGGGCCAGAATACCGTTTCTTCCAACATTTTAATCTCTCCATCATGTGTCCGAAAAGAATGGTCGCGACCGTCCCCTGTTTTCAAATCTCCCCCGCGCGGTGGCAGGCGCAAAGCCTGCTTCCCGAACAGGGCTGAAGCTCCGGTGCGTGTTGCTCACATACGTCAATTTTATAAATGCAGCGATTTTTAAAACTGCACCCCGCCTCCCCCGCGTCGCCCGCCTCTCCAAGAACCGGCATTTCCTTTTTCTTTCTTTGCGGAGCGCAGCCCGGCATCGCCGCCATCAGCATCCTGGTGTAGGGATGCAAAGGTTCCCGATAAAGTTCATTGCCGCCCGCCAGCTCTACGATGCGCCCCAGATACATCACGGCGATCCGATCAGACACGTGATGAATAACGTTGAGATCATGAGAGATGAACAGATAGGTCAGACCGAAATCTTTTTTCAGGTCCCGGAGGAGATTCAGAATCTGCGCCTGGATGGAAGCGTCGAGCGCGGAAACCGGCTCATCCGCTATGATCAGCTCCGGCTGCAGCGCGAGCGCCCGGGCGATGCCGATGCGCTGCCTCTGTCCGCCGCTGAACTCGTGGGGATAGCGGCCGGCCTGCTCCTCGTTCAAGCCGACTTTCTTCATCAGTTGAAGCGCCTTTTCCCTTCTCTGCCCGCGGTTGTCCGTCCGGAAAATCGTCAGTGGTTCTGAAATAATGCTCCGTGCTGATTTTCGCGGGTTCAGGGAAGAATAAGGATCCTGAAAAATCATCTGCACACGCCGCCGGTACGTTTTCAAATCTTCCGGCGACAGGCCGGTAATATTCCGGCCCCTGAAAGAAGCGATCCCTTCGTCCGGCGCTTCCAGCTTCATGAGCAGGCGCGCCAGCGTGGATTTGCCGCAGCCCGACTCGCCGACCAGTCCCAGCGTTTCTCCTTCGAAGATTTGAAGATCGACGCCGTTCACCGCATGAATGACCCGGGGCTTCTGCCGCAGAAACCCGCCGCCAAGAGAATATTTCTTTTTCAGTTTTTGAATGTCAAACAGGACAGACGACATAAACGCCTCTGATGATTTATTGTCCTTCGCCCGCGGAGGTCTGGCGTAGCGGCGGAGACCGTGTGTGCTTTTAAAATCCCCCTGAATCCCCCTTTAAAAAAGGGGGACTTGCCGGATTCTTTCCGATTACCATCGCATCAGTCCCCTCTTTTCCAAAGAACCACCGATCCAGTCCCCCTCTTTTCTAAAGAGGGGTTAGGGGAGATTTTGCTGAAAT
>JAAZHX010000028.1 GCA_012510495.1 Smithella sp. | reverse complement strand
CGACCTGGTCTGGTCAACGCGGGACACCCCCCTTGACGTGCAAGTCACCCCAACGTGATAATCATGGTTTCCGTGCCAGACGGGGCGTAGCTCAGCTTGGCTAGAGCGCTGCGTTCGGGACGCAGAGGTCGCAGGTTCAAATCCTGTCTCTCCGACTGTAAATTATGGGGTATTTGTCTTCGATGCGCGCGTCCGCCGGCCGCTGGATTTGTCAATAATGGCAAGCGGTTCATTTCCTCATCTGATAACCGGTCACTGCTATTGATGCAGATCAAAGAGTGACTGGGTTTTGATCATCGTCAATTGATCGGGGAAAGCGTGGAACGCGTGGATGTGCAGTTCGTTGCGCCGGGCTTCGAAGTCCAGATAGCTGAAGGGTTCCAGCCCCGTCACGGCCATTTCGGGGAAGGTGACAAACATTCCCCGGTTGCGGGCGAACCGCTCCAAGTCGTTATGGCTTTGCCGGTAGAGGTTGGCACTCATTTTTTCGACCTGAAAATCGGTCATATAGCTTAGGCCGCGGTTGAGGGTGCACTTATGCGTGCGCTGGCCGCGGAACTGGAATCGCTCGATCAGCCCGCGTTTGGGCAGCAGTTGGCCGGGGGCACTGATCAGCTCGGTCAGGCAGACATCACCCACAAACACCGTAACGACATGCGAACCGCCGGTCGCCCACAGAAGGGTCTCATAAAAATCGGTTTTCAGATGTCGTTTTGCGTGAATGGTAAATAATTCTGGATGCAAAGGACGCTGATATAGCGAAAAGGCCAATTCGCTGACAGCCAAATTACTCTTGTGCGATTCCATAAGCCTGTCCTGTCGTATAAAGAAGACGTTGCTGTGATTCCACGTAAGTATTATAGCACAAACCGGTTAGACAAATCAAGCCCCTTGTCAGTATTGATAATGCGGATATGTCGGGCTTATAGGACGATTATTTTGCAAGTTGGGCAATGGCAAGCACTAAACACGTGGAAAAATATTTAAAAAAAAATGAAGATTTACGCTTTATGCACGAATAAAACAAGAATTCTCAGTGTTGCGGCGAGGATATTGTAGAAGGCGTGCGTTCCGGCGGTGATGCCGAAGCCGCGTACGGCATAGAGGGCGGCAAAATAAACGCCGGCCAGTGCTCTAAAGACGAACTTGCCTATCGTGAATGGGTCGCCCCGGAAAAATTGGCCGCCCGCGAAGAAAAAGTGATGGTGGGCGCTGAACAGCACCGCCGAGATGAGTACGGAGGCAAAGATGGCGTTGTTTTTCTGCAACCCCAATAAATCCTGAAACAGCATCATCAGCAGACCGATGAGGATAAGGCGAAAGATCAGCTCTTCGTAGATGCCGGCGCCGATACCGGTAACAATATCGACCATCAGCATCTGTTTGGCCAGCGGATCGACCACTTCCTGCAGGGGCACAAGCACCGCCGAGGCCGGCGGCGAGCCGTTGCGATTGAGCAACAGGCTCAGGACGATCAGCGGGATCGCCAGCAGGACGCACTCCAGCGTCATCGGGATAAAATCGCTGATGCGAACCTGCCATTTAGTGTGGGAGGTGACTTGGAGGGCCAGCAGGATGATGATGACGACGGACGGGGCGGCAATCCAGGTCATTCGGGGGCTAAACCTCACAAATTCGAGCAGGTTCTGCACCCAGACGAAGGCAACGACACGCACCTGCGGCTGGGCGAGCGACTCGGTCAGGGTTTCGGGATGAATCAGAAACGTGCCGATCTCGTAAAAGAGCATAAAGCCCAGCAGATATGTGAGGGCGTAGATAGGGCGGCTGGTGCGATCCAGATAGGAATCCGGCAAAAATGACACCAATTGGCCTGTGGCACGCTTGGATTTGTAGTTTTTTGACACAGCGTTTTTCCTGTTGTATCCCGAATAATGGTGGTTTTTACACACAAATACCGCCAAAGTAAAGACTAAAGTTGCAGGGGCGGGGGCAGGCAGGTAGAATACGACCGATCTGGTCGGCAAGGAGGCCCTGATTCGCACGCTGCTGACGGACGGGATGTTCGATGTGATGGGGCAGGTCTTTGTCAACACGCTTAAATTTTACAGAACTGTTACATTTCTTTTTCGGTTTTGGGTGTACAATTTAGAGAAACGGACCGCGATTGAGTGTTCCCATTTTTCAAAGGAGTGTTTGCGATGAAGCCGACAATTTATACCACGACCATGGCTTTAGTGGGTGTGTTTCTGCTTGACGGCGTTCTTTCCGGCGGAACGGAGACTGAAACCGACAAAGAAAT
>JAAZHX010000018.1 GCA_012510495.1 Smithella sp. | reverse complement strand
GCCAGAATTGAAAAATCAATGCATGATGAGTATAAGTATATGATTTGTCAAATAAATAACCAAAAGGCTTTGTAAAGAACAGGGTTTCCCAAAGTCCTTCAACTCGCTTTTTCTTAATTAAACGTTCAACGGGGTTGAATGTTCTGATGAAAAAATCTGGTGTGAAAAAAAAGAGTCGGGTATAAGAAGGCAATGCTGATTGACATCTTCCGGTGAGGTGCGGGGCGAAGCCCCGTTGGAGAATTTCATGTAGTGCGGGGCGTAAGCCCCTCTGAAAACAAAAGGAGGCAGACGATGGATTTGAATCACCCCGAAGCAACCCGGCAGGCTCTGAACATTTTACGAAGCGGCGACCCCTTTCAGTGGTATGTCATTCCTCTCCTGGTAATGGTCCTGTATATCTATGTCAATGAATATCAAAAAGGCAATTATCGCGTGATTGCCGGGGGCCTGGCCCTTTACATGGTCCACTGGTTTGTGGAAATCGTCAACGCCCTCGTGCAGTATTTCTCCGGCCATGCCCTGTGGACCGTGCCCACGGGAACCGCCTTTGAAATTCTGGTGGGCGTTGGAATCGAAATCAGCCTGATGTTTTCGATCGCCGGCATCGTGGTCTGCAAGCTGATGCCGAAAGATCCGTCTGTCAGGATTCTGGGGATTCCCAATCGTTTGTTCTTTGCCGTCGTCAACGCGGCCTTAGCCTCTGTTTTGGAAATCTTCCTGGTGCGGACACCGGCGTTTGTCTGGGTTTATGGCTGGTGGGGAGCTTTGCCGGTTTTTGTGACGGTTTACATTCCCTTTTTTGCCGCTGCCTGCTACGTGCATGACTGGCAGCCTGGAAGCCAGAAGCTGTTTATCGGCTCTCTTTTCCTTGTCAATGCCGCCGCTCTGGTCGTGTTCGGGGGGATCCTCGGGTGGATTTGAGCGAGGGAGGTATGAAAACGAAACGCTTTTGGAAATACGCGGCGGCAGGGGCAGCCCTGGCTTTCGCCCTTGGCTGCGCGCCTTTTGGGACGACGCTCAAAAGCGAACCGGTAAGTGCCGTGCCGGACGGGAAATATGAAACGATTATACGGCTCGATACCCCGGAAAGCCTTCCGCTGCAGCCGGATGCCGGGTTTGTCTATGTTGAACCGGGGGAAAAGGTTGTCGTGGATTTCCCGCGTCAGGTGGCCGTAAAAAACCTCGATTCTCTGGATCGGTATGAACGGCTGAACCGGGATCACATGGGGGCGTTTGTCATCAAAGACCGCCAGGGCAGGGTGCGGGGATACTATGAATTGCTGTTCGAGTATCAGGCGTTCATCTGGGAGCGGGGGGAGGATATTTTATTGCAGATCACGGTTCCCAGAGGCAAGCAGGGGACTATCGGGGAAACCGGAATACACTCCGTGGGCGCAGGGATGATTTCCGTCGGCCTGTAAGCCGGGCGGCCGGCGGCGGACCGGTCACCGGGGAAAATGTTCGGACGGGTGACGGAGCGGCTCTCCGGATGCGGCGGCCTTCCAGCGGGCATAGCGGGACATGTAGGAAAGGGACCGGACGGCTTTTCGGCTGTTCAGATAAAAGGGAATGCCGTGGCGTTCGGCCAGGGCGCCGAATTCGAGAACCAGCCGCTGCGACGGACCGTAGCACCAGCTGACAATCGGTTTGTCCCGGAAGGATCCGATCCGGCGAAGCAGGTCTTCATAGTAGGCAGGGTTCAATCCGCTGAAAACATACGTGTTGAGGTAAATGCAATCGATGTTTTCATCCGCGGCAAGAATGTCGAAACATTTCCGGTACAGATCGAATACTCCCGCGCCTGCCGTGGCGGAAGCCGGTCCCACATCAATGGGGTGGCCGCCGAGCGTGCTGCTCACGGCGGCAAGCTGCCGCCGGCTTTCCGAAGAAAGCTTTCCCGGGGAAAGGCCGCAGGATTCGGCGGCATCGATCGCCTGGATGCCGATGGCCCCGGAGAAGGTGATGATGCCGAGACGGTTTCCTTTGGGCAGAGGATACCAAAGAAACGGTGTGGCGCAATCACGGAGGTCTTCGTATTCTTCGACCCGGAGAGCGCCGCCTTGCCGGAGCGCTCCCTGGTACAGCTCGGCATTGCCGGCCATGGACCCCGTGTGCGAGGCCATGGCTTGAGCCGCGCCGGGGGAACCGCCCGGCATGAGGCACAACACAGGTTTGCGAAGAGAAGCCTCCTTTAAAGCGTCCAGAAAAACCCGGGGCCTCCGGGAGTGTTCCATGTAGAGGGAGATGACATCCGTGCTGTCGTCTTGGGCGAGATATTCCAGGCAGTCCGTTTCATCGACGTCGCTCATATTGCCCAGATCAATGACCTTGTTGATTCCCGCTTCGTATTCATGCCATGCTATGGCCTGGGGACTGTACATGCCGGTCTGGGTGATGATGGAAAGTTTTCCCTGCTTCGAATATTCATATCCCCGGTCGTAGGGGATCGTGGTGAACCGGCTTTCGGCGTTGAAGACCCCTACGGTATTTGGTCCCATGACCCGGATGCCGTGGAATTTTGCGATCCGGGAAAGCTCTTCCTGCCGGATTTTGCCTTCCGGTCTCGCTTCCCCGAAGCCGTCGGAAACGATAACCGCGGCCCGGACGCCTTTGGCGCCGCACTGTTCGAGAATGCCGGGCGCATGCCGGTAGGAGGTGACAATGACGGCCAGTTCGGGAACGTCTTTCACCAGGGCCAGATCCTTGAAGACCGGGATTCCGTAAACGGTTCGGGCAGTGGGATGAACGGGGTAGATTTTCCCCGCGTAGTTCCACTTCAAAAGGTCGCTGATGATGACGGCAGCACCGAAAAACCAGCCTTCCTGCATACTGCCGAACAGGACGATGCTTTGCGGATTAAAAAACGGATCCAGTCGGTGAACTCTTTGCTTCATGCCGGAGCTCCTTTGTGGAAGTGGTCGGTGGCCCTATCCTTTATCCCAACGGCGCCGATATTTCAATGGTAATTGATCGGAAAGCGGGGCTTGCAATTTGCTGCCGGATCAGTAGTTGCAAAAGGAAAATAAAAAAAGCGCGCCGTTTTGCGGCGCGCTTTTGTGGACGTTTTCCGTCAACCCCTAGAGAGCTCGGACGTTTTCCGCTTCCAGGCCTTTTTTGCCCTGAACGACGTCAAAGCTGACCGGCTGGCCTTCCGTGAGCGTTTTGAAACCGCTCGACTGAATGGCGCTGAAGTGCACGAAAATATCGCTCCCGCCCTCTTGCTCGATGAAGCCGAAGCCTTTGCGTTCGTTGAACCACTTTACTTTGCCTTCTGACATAGTGCTGATCCTCCTTTCTCAAAATTTCCTAAGTCGAATGATCACTACGGCAGAAACAAAAAGGCCGCCAAGCTTTAAAGTACTTGGCGGCCGACCTTGTGCTTTATTCATGACACGATTCAACTTATTCCTTCGCTTTTTTTTACGTTGACCCACGAAGTTGGGCGCACCCTAGAGGAATTTTTCGCCCTCGTCAAGCTTTATTTTCATCTTTCTTGCCGCGGGGCAAAAAAAGCCCCGGGCGCCGGATGCCCTTACCGGCTGTTTCGGACCGGAAGCGCCCGCATGCCGTAGGTGTGCGACCGGAGATACCAGTCCTGCCTGCCGTAAATGAAATTGAACAACGAGGCGTCGTCATTGCGCGTTTCAGACGACCAGGCGGCAAAACAGGTGACCTGGATCAGGTCCGTGGCCATGTGAATATTGAAATTACCGGCGCACGGTGCTTCGCGGGTTTGCTGCGCGTCATACAAACCGGCCAGCTCCTCGCCCGTCGGCAGCCGCCAGTTCTTGAAATTGCCGGCTGAAAAATTCTCGCAGTACGACTTTGCGCCGGTCCAGTTGACGTCGCTGCCGTTGTCCTGGGCCGCCCACATCAGGTTTGTTTTGGTGTCCAGGACGGTCCCGTTCGAGTGGTGGACGATAAAACGGTCCTGGCTCGCGCAGGCGGACGTGATGAAGGCGACAAGCGCTATTACCAAGATTTTGTTCAGGGGGTTTTTCATGGGATTCTCCTTATCGGTTGCAAAAACGATGAAGTGAATAAAAACCGTCTTTTGCTGCACGGGAAGTATAAAAAAAGCGGCTTGAACTGTCAAGGGAATCTTGGTTTTTGCCGGACGTCGGGCGCGCAACCGGGAATCAAAAAATATTCCGCGTTAATTTTTGCGTTAAAACATGTTATGTCCCCGCAGGCGACAGAAAACGGGTAATTCCCGGAGGCTGCAGGGAGGCCGCCGCAATGGTTGTAGGCGATGCGCTCCGCGGCAGTATCGCAAGCTGTCCGCAGGAGAAAAAAATTAACGTTAAGGAGTAATTGAATGATGATGTCTGAAAACCGCCCCGCAAAATTTGCCGGGGCATCGCGTTATGTCCTGGATGATGAACTTGCCAAGATTGTCAATATTTCCATGGCTTTGGAGATGCCGCTTCTGCTCAAGGGCGAACCCGGAACCGGCAAAACCATGCTGGCGTATGCCATTGCCGAAAACCTGCGCATGCCCCTGATAGTTCTGAATGTCAAATCCAGCATGAAACTGATTGACGCCCTGTATCAGTACGATACCCTGACCCGCTTAAACGACAGCCGTTTTGCCGATTCCGGGCGGGATGTGAGCAAAATCGAGGAATATATCAAGATGGGCAAAATCGGCCAGGCGTTTACTTCCGATAAAAAAGTCGTGCTCCTGATCGACGAGATCGACAAGGCGGACACGGACTTTCAGGATGACATGCTGGACATCCTCGATCAGATGCAGTTCGATATCATGGAAATCGACCGGACGGTCCGGACAAAAAACCGACCGGTCATCGTGATCACCTCCAACGCGAAGAAAGATCTGTCCGATCCGTTTCTGGGGCGCTGTAATTTTCATCACATCGCTTTTCCCGACCGCGAAATGATGCGCAAGATCATCGATGTTCATTTTCCGGACTTGAACAGGGATCTGACTTCAGCCTGTCTGGATACGTTTTATCGTTTGCGCGAGGTGCGCGGCGTCGAAAAAAAGCCGGCCACGCGCGAGCTGATCAACTGGATTCGCGCCCTTCAGGCGGATCCGGATTTCAATGTCAAAAGCCTGAGGTCGTCTATCCCCTTTTTGGGCGTTTTGTTCAAAAAGAGCACCGACCTTTATCTGGCTTCGCACCAGTAGCGTGAAAATATGTTTGTGAACTTTTTCTATACGCTTCGCGACAAGGGAATCCCCGTAACGCCCACGTCTTTCCTGCGCCTGCAGAAAGCGCTGGGACTGGGGCTTGTCGCATCGCTGGACGATTTTTACAGCGTCGCGCGCAGCCTTCTGGTCAAAAGCGAGCGCTACTTTGATGTTTATGATCAGGTGTTTTCCGTCGCATTTCGCGGCATGGCCGAGATCGAGCCTACCGATGCGGAACTGACCGAAGCGGTCCGGGCGATGCTTTCCGAGTGGCTCAAGGATCCGGGCGGCATGGCCCGGGCGCTGGGGATTGACGAGGATCAGATCAAACAGATGACGCCCGATGAGCTGGTTGAGCATTTTCTCAAACTTCTCCGGGAGCAGACCGAAGCCCACCACGGGGGCAGCCGCTGGATCGGTTCGCGCGGCACATCGCCGACGGGGCACTCCGGCCATCATCCGGGCGGCATGCGGGTGGGCGGCGAGTCGCGTAACAAGTCCGCCATCAAAGTGGCGATGGAGCGCCGCTACCGGGATTATTCGCAGTCCGGACCCATTACGGCTTCACAGATCGGCGAGGCGCTCAAAAGGTTGAAGCACCTGCAGCCCGCCGGTCCGAAAGACGTCGTCAACATCGATAAAACGATTTATTCGACGATGCGTAACGCGGGAGAAATTGAAATCATTTTTGACCGCAGGATGACCGACCGGCTGAAAGTCAAGCTGCTGATCGACAACGGCGGCTGGTCGATGGATCCCTATGTGGACATTGTTCAGGTGCTTTTTCACTATGCGCAGTTTCAGTTCAAGGAACTGGATATTTATTACTTTCACAACACCATTTATTCAAAAATCTGGCTCGATCCGAGCCGCAGCGCCAAACCCGTGCGGGTGGATGAATTGATCCGCTCCGACCCGGAAACGCGGCTGATTATCGTGGGGGACGCTTCCATGGCTCCTTATGAACTCCATGATGCGCACGGCGCGATTTACATCGGACAGAACGAAGCCCGGCCCTCCATAGAATATCTGAAGCTTCTGGCCGGGACGTTTCGCCACGCCGTCTGGCTCAATCCGCAGTCGCAGGATTCCTGGTTTTACACCTGGACGACCAAACAGATTGCCGGTATTTTCCCGATGTTCGAGCTGTCGCTTGACGGATTGGATAAAGCCGTGCATCGCCTGATGTCCAGAAATTGAGGAAGAGATATGAGAAAACAAGTTGTCGTGGCGATGGTCATGATGATGTTAGCCCTGCCGGCGCTGCTTGGCGCTGAAACGTTGCCGCCGCAGGCGGGCGCCACGCTGCCCGACATGAAACTGCAAAAACCCGCGGATTCGGCCGGTCTCAAATATCTGAGCCTTTCGGGCTCCGGTACATTTTCCGCCGATCAGGTCAGGGCGCAGGTTTTGATCCTCCAGATTTTCAGTCTCTACTGCCCCTACTGCCAGAAGGACGCACCCAACATGAACCGCTTTTTCTCTCTGATCGAAGCAAATCCACGGCTCAAAGGCAAAATTAAAATTCTCGGCATCGGCGCGGGAAATTCGCCTTTTGAAGTGAATACGTTCAAAAAGAAATACCAGGTCGAATTTCCCCTGGTTCCGGACGCGGATTTCACCATTCACAAAATCATCGGCGAAGTCCGCACGCCGTATTTCATCGTTGTGAAACTGGACGGCCCCAAAAAACGGGAAGTGGTTTACTCCAGGCTGGGCGCGCACGAAGACGTTGAAGCGTTTCTGGCCGAAGTGGTCCGGTTAACCGGAATTCAGCCTTAAGGAGGCTTCCATGAAAAGAAAAATGGTCTGCGCGTTGCTGATCGCCCACCTGCTGGCAACTCCGGCTGTTGCTCTTTCCGACGCTTACAGGGGAAATATTTACGACACCGGCAAACTGAAACCGGTGGACAGTGTTGTAAAAGTCAAAGTCGGAAAGATCGCGCCGGTTTTCACGCTGCCGGCCGTGAGCGGCAGGACGGTATCGCTTGCGGACTTTCGGGGCAAAAAGCATGTCGTCCTATCCTTTGTGCCGGCAGCCTGGACGCCGGTTTGTTCCGACCAGTGGCCCGGGTACAATGTCGTTGAAGAACTGTTTGAAGAAAACGACGCCGTGCTCCTGGGCATCAGCGTCGATAATCTACCGACGCTCTATTCCTGGACCCGCCAGATGGGGCATCTCTGGTTTGATGTGCTGTCCGATTTTTGGCCGCACGGCGCGGTGGCGTCCCGCTACGGCATTCTGCGGTCCGACGGCACAGCGGAGCGGGCCATCATCGTCATTGATAAAAAAGGAATCATCCGCTACATTGACATTCATGATATCAACCAGCGTCCGCCTCTGGAAAGCATTATCCTGCAGCTCGAAAGACTGCGAAAATGAGATTTTTAATTTTCCTTGACAGAGTTTTTTAATTGCGGTACGAAACATGACCATAGGTCATAAAGTTGTCCTGTTAGTATTTATCAAGTATTAACAGAGACTTGTCCAAAGGCGAGGAGATGTTTTTCTCGCGCATCAAGAGGAGAGCCGGTTTTGAGTTCGGAAGAAAGAAGAAAAAAAGAAAAGGAAAACCGGAAAAATTCCATTTTGAAAGCCGCCCGCAAGCTGTTTTTTGAACGGGGGTTCAAATCCGTCACGGTTGACCTGATTGCCGCCAAGGCAGAGGTAAGCAAGGGTTCCATTTACCTTTATTTTGACAGCAAAGAAGAAATTTACACCCAGATTCTGATTTCAGCCAATATCGATCGCCATAAGGAATGGAGCGTTTTTGCCAAACGGGAAGGGACCGCTTCGGAGGCCCTGATTGCCTTCGCCCATGAATACATCAGCTACTTTCTTGATAATAACGAATTGTTCCGGATCCTGATGACCTTTATGCTGCAGGCGGAAAACATGAATCTGACGGAGGAGCAAAATACACAGCTTATTCACACGACCAATGAAAATATGCACGTGATTGCTGAAATTCTTCAAAGGGGCGTGGAATCCGGCGAGTTTATTTCCGGCATGGACGTCCAGCGGATGCAGTATGCCGTCTGGGGGCTTCTCAACGGAGTGATTTCTCTTTACATCTATACCGGTGTGCCGGAAAGAAGAGGGGAGCGTATCTTCACCATCGTGCACGACAGCCTCAACGCTTTACTCAAAGGCATAAAATCTTAAGATCTGCCGGTTTTCCCCTGGGCCTGGAGCAGCTTTTCAAAATCCCGGTCGGCCGTGAGCAGAAGCCTTTCCACGTCTTTTTCCAGTTTTTCAAATCGTTCAATAATGGACCGGGCCTGTCCGGTCAGCTGCATCGACTTATCGTGCACGCCGATTTCCACCAGCTTCATTCCCATCCGCTCTTCCGAAGCTTTCAATCGCCCCCAGGCCGCCCGGTAGGACATTTCCAGCTTTTTGGCTGCGGCGTTGAGGCTGCGCTGCTCGTCAATGGCCTTGAGAATATCGTCCCTTCCTTTGCCGAATACTACCTTCCCGTTTTTTTCAATCCATACCTTGTACTTGATTTCCATGGGAAAAACTCCTCCTGCCAGCAGGACTTGTGACTGTGAATCATATAGGGAAGTTGGACGTGAAATGCAATCAAATCATTTTCCCGCCGTAATTTATTATATATGTTTGACAAAACATATTGACTTTTTTGTGACTTTTAGTCATGTATGCCGGGAATGACATAGATCAAAATTGACACACGTATGGGGAGGATTTTTATGCAAATCACAAGAAGAGGCTTTCTAACCATGACGGGCGCTGTCGGAGGCGGGGTTGCCCTTTCCAGTTTGGGACTCAACCTGAATCCAACCAGGGCCTACGCCGACGAACTGAGCAAAATGGACCGCATCAAAATGGCCAGACAGGTCACCACCATTTGCTGCTACTGTTCGGTGGGTTGCGGTTTGGTCTGTAGCGTGGATAAGGCTACGGGTAAAATTTTCAACATCGAAGGCGACGCGGATCATCCCATCAACGAGGGATCGCTGTGTGCCAAGGGCGCGGGTTTCTTTGATCTGACCGAAGCGAACAAGCATCGTCTCACCAAGGTGCTTTATCGCAAGCCTTACGGGACGGAATGGGAAGAAAAAGACTGGGACTTCGCGCTTTCCCGGATTGCCCGTCTGGTCAAGGACACGCGGGATAAAGGGTTTGTCAAGAAAAATGATAAAGGCGAACTGGTCAACCGCTGTGAGTCGATCGGTCATTATGGCAGTTCCAATATTGATAATGAAGAATGCTGGCTGGTGACCGTTAAGTCCCGGACTCTCGGGCTGGTTTACATGGATCATCAGGCCAGGGTCTGACACAGTCCCTCTGTAGCGGCTCTGGGAGAGTCGTTCGGACGCGGTTCCATGACGAACCACTACTGTGATTTGAAAAATGCCGATGTTATTCTGATTATGGGCAGCAATGCCGCCGAGCATCACCCCATCGCCTTTAAATGGATTTTAAGAGCCAAAGAAAAAGGCGCCACCATCATTCACGTCGATCCCCGTTACACTCGAACCTCCGCCCGCTGCGATTTTCATGTTCCGCTTCGTTCGGGCACCGATATCGCTTTTTTAGGCGGGATGATCCATTACATTCTGGAAAACAAGAAGTTCTTCAAGGATTATGTCCTCAATTACACCAACGCGTCGTTTATCGTGGACAGCGGTTTTCGTTTCAAGGACGGTTTGTTCTCCGGCTATGACGCCAAGAAACGAAAATACGACAAAGCCACCTGGGTGTTCGATAAAGAAGGCAACGGGATTCCCCGGCGGGATATGAGCCTTACGCATCCGCGCAGTGTTTTCCAGCTTTTGAAAAAACATTACTCCCGTTATACGCTGGAAAAGGTGTCCAGCATCACCGGCGTGTCGAAGGAAAATCTCCTCAAGGTTTATGAAATCTACGCCTCCACCGGCGTTCCGGACAAGGCGGGGACGGAGTGCTACGCACTGGGCTGGACGCACCATACCACCGGCAGCCAGAACATTCGCATCATGTCCATCATTCAGCTTCTCCTGGGCAATATGGGCATCGCGGGCGGCGGCATCAACGCGCTGCGCGGCGAACCCAACGTTCAGGGGTCCACCGACCATGCGATTCTGTACAATGTTCTGCCCGGCTATCTGAAAATGCCGTCGGCGTCTCTCAATACGCTGGATCGTTACCTGAAGAAATACACGCCCGAATCGAAGGATCCCCAGTCGGCCAACTACTACTCGAATTATCCGAAGTTTTTGGTCAGCTTCCTGAAATCCCTGTGGGAGAACAAGGCGATGAAGGAAAACGGATTCGGCTATCACTGGCTCCCCAAGATGGACGACGGAAAACACTATTCCACCATGCACATGTTCGACAGGATGTATGCGGACAAGATCAAGGGGCTTTTCGTAATTGGCGCAGATCCGGCCGTCAGCACCCCGAATTCCAACAAGGTCCGCAAGGCGCTCCAGAATCTGGACTGGCTGGTGGGCGAAAACATTTTCAACAACGAAACCTATGAATTCTGGAGAGGCCCCGGCGTCGATCCCACCAAGAACAAGACGGAATGTTTCCTTCTTCCCGCCTCCGCCTCGATGGAGAAAGAGGGGTCGCAGAGCAACTCCGGTCGCTGGGTGCAGTGGAAGTACAAGGCGGCCGAGGCCCCCGGCGACGCCCTTCCCGTGGGCGAGATTGAAATCAAGATCATGAAGGCCGTCAAGGAGCTTTATGAAAAGGAAGGCGGCCCCAATGCGGAAGCCATCGTCAATCTCAAGTGGGATTATCTCGACGACAAGGGACGCTTTGACGTCATAAAAGTCGCCCAGCGGATCAACGGCGTCTTTTTGGAAGACACGGTGATCGAAGACAAGGCCAAGGGCACGAAAACCGTGTTCAAGAAGGGTCAACTGGTCCCGGGTTTCGGCAATCTTCAGGTCGACGGTAAGACAGCGTGCGGCAACTGGTGCATCTCCGGAAGCTACACGGCTGACGGCGTCAACAAGATGATGGCCCGGGGCAAGGAAGATCCGACGGGCCTGGGCCTCTTCCCCAACTGGGCGTTTGCCTGGCCGGTCAACCGGCGCATCCTTTACAACCGCGCTTCCTGCGATATGCATGGCAAGGCTTACAATCCCCAGCGCAAACTTCTGGAATGGACAGGCGACAAATGGGTGGGCGACGTGCCGGACGGCCCCTGGCCTCCGCAGGCGGATAAGGGGAAAGGGAAATATCCGTTCATTATGCAGAGAGACGGTCTGGGGGCCTTGTTTGGACCCGGTATGGCGGAAGGTCCCTTCCCGGAGCATTACGAACCGCTGGAAGGGCCGTTGGCGAAAAATCCCATGTCCTCACAGCTGATCAATCCGGCCGCTGAAATCTTCGCAAGCGATATGGATAAAGTGGCCAATGCCAGTGAGAAGTTCCCCTACGTTTGTACGACTTACTCCTGCACAGAACACTGGTGCACCGGCGCTTTGACCCGATGGCAGGCCTGGCTCCTGGAAATGCAGCCGGAACTTTACGTAGAAATCGGCGAGAAGCTCGCGAAGGAAAAAGGCATTAAGAACGGTCAGCGCATCAAGGTTTCCTCTATCCGCGGCGAGGCGCCCTGCGTCGCCATGGTGACCAAGCGATTCAAGCCGTTTATAGTCGAAGGAAAAGAGGTTCATCAGGTCGGCATGCCCTTCAATTACGGCTGGCTCTTCCCCAAGGACAGCACCAGCGACAGCACGAACATGTTAACCCCAACCGTTGGCGACGCGAACACCTTCTGCCCCGAGTACAAGGCGTTCATGGTCAACGTAGAAAAGTTGTAGGAGGGAAGCGACCATGAATAAACAACCCGAACTCGTCAAATTGATTGACACCACCTTGTGCACCGCCTGCCGCGGCTGCCAGGTGGCCTGCAAACAGTGGAATGAGCTGCCCGGTTTGAAAACCAAACAACTCGGCACCTACCAGAACCCGCCGGACCTGCAGTGGAACACCTGGACGCTGATCCGTTTCCAGGAGTACGAAGACAAGGCTGGAAATTTCCAGTGGATCTTCCGCAAGGACGGCTGCATGCACTGCACCGACGCCGCCTGCGTGAAGGTCTGTCCCAGCGGCTCTCTGTATTACACGCCCATGAAAACCGTCGGGATTCATCACGACAAGTGCATCGGCTGCAAGGAATGCGTGTCGGCCTGCCCGTTCCACATTCCCAAATATGACGAAAAAACCGACAAGGTTTACAAATGCGATCTTTGCTACTCCCGCATCCGTCAAAGCCAAGCACCGGCCTGCGTCAAATCCTGCCCCACCGGCGCCCTGACCATCGGCGATAAAGACACGATGATCAAAAAAGCCTATGCCCGGGTCAAAGAGCTCGGCGGCGACGCCAATGTTTACGGCGACAAATTTGTGGACGGAACGCATGTCATTTACGTTTTGCAGTTCAAGCCGGAAGTTTACGAAGAACTGCCAGTCAACCCCAGGGTGCCACTGTCCGTGATTGCCTGGAAAGACCTG
>JAAZHX010000137.1 GCA_012510495.1 Smithella sp. | reverse complement strand
GTGGAACACTGGCCGCACGGAGAATACATCCTGGGAAGTCTGTTCCAATGGTGGTTTTTGGAGTCCAAACCCGCATATCTGTCTGAATGCGCAGTATTATTATGGTGAGCGCATTGATGTTGCGCGATACATAGTTGAAGCACCAATTTGCATGATAAGAGATAGCAGGGTTTGAGAGTAATGCGAAGAAAATTTTGTCGCAAAACAGTGCTGGACATTATCTTGAGGGTTTGCTATGATAGTATTGGAAAGGTGGGTGACGCATCTTGGACGATACTATCAGAGTATTCTCCGGCAGGGCAATCAGCCCTAAAGATATTGAAACAATCAAGTGGGCACGCAAGAGATTCCCTCAGCTATCCAGAAGTGAACTTGCAGCGACCCTATGTGAAATATTAGAATGGACGACTCCAGCAGGGCGAGGAAAAGTGCCACAATGCTTGGAAATGCTGGCTCAGTTAGAATCGGAAGGAATAGTACAGCTACCCAAACTGCAAACAAAAAAGCGCCCGAATAAACAACCGGAGCAGTTCTGTAAATCGAACATACCCGGTGAAGATATTATCGGTGATACCAGAAACTATGAGCCAATCATCCTTGATATTGCTCGAGCGGGCGAAGAACTGAAGCGTTGGCGGGCGTATGTGAACAAGTACCACATGTTAGGTGATAAACAGGTATTTGGTTCAAGGCTCCACTATTTCATTAAAAGTGGTGACAACGAGTTAGGCTGCATGCAGTTTTCAGCATCAGCCTGGGCATTGGCAGATCGGGAACGCTGGATTGGGTGGAGTGTTGAAGACCGGAAAAAACGTCTGCATCTCATCGTCAACAACAGCCGATACCTGATATTCCCATGGGTAAAGATTAAGAATCTGGCAAGCAAGGCATTGGCAATTGCAGGCCGGCAAATCCAGGAAGACTGGCTTAGGGAATACTGTTATGCACCAGTTCTGCTGGAAACGTTTGTTGACCTTGAACATTTCAAGGGAACCTGCTATAAGGCGGCCAATTGGATATACCTTGGAGAATCTCAGGGCCGTGGGCGGATGGACAGGGAGAATGAGTATGCTTTGTCCCGGAAAGCTATCTTCATGTATCCACTGCAAAAGGATTTCAAGGAATGTCTGCGAGGAGAGAAACCCTACAAGGTGGTGAACCCGGATGAGCAGTAAGGAACGACAGAAAAAAAGGCAAGTAGACCGGGAAGCCAAGATGCAGAAGCAGATGAAAAGCGGTAAGGTAAAAAGGGTGTATTATCAGGAAAAGAAGAAAAAAGCGGCCTTGCCAAACAGGTTAAACATAGAAAACAGTCCTGAACAGGAGTTGACAAAGAAGCAGAGTCTGGCTGAGGATGCCACCAAAGTCTATCGTAAACTGCTTCCGGGACTACTTGATAAATTGAGTCGTATCCGGGACCCCCGGCGGATAGGGAGTGTTAAACACAAGCATACGGTGTTGTTGCTCTATGGAATCCTGATGTTTGTGCAACAAGTTGGATCACGACGGGAAGCCAATCGTTCGCTGGACAGAATTCAGTTTGAGAACATGAAAGCCATGTTTCCGGAACTGGAAACCCTGCCTCACGCAGATACACTGGCGAGGTTTCTGGAAGTTATTGAAGTCAGTAAAATCCAGGAATGTATGATCGAATTGGTGAATGATTTAATTCGCCGGAAGAAGTTCCGAAGATACCTGTTGAAAAAGAACTATCTGATCGCTATCGATGGGACGCAAAAACTTTGCCGTGACTACCAACTGGAGAAGGAATATTTGGAACGTCATGTGGGAACAGAGAAGAAAGCTCAGTATTATATATACGTCCTGGAAGCGGTACTGGTTTTAGACAATGGAGTTACACTTCCAATGATGAGTGAGTTTTTGAAAAATGACAGCGATTGGGACGGAGACAGCAAACAGGATTGCGAGAGGAAAGCCTTTATTCGCTTGGCTAATCGATTGAAGAAGGTGTTTCCTAAATTACGAATTACGCTTTTAATGGATGGCCTGTATGCCTGCGGTTCCGTTCTCAAAACGTGTCGGGACTATGGCTGGGGATACATGATAACACTGAAGGAAGGCTCACTTCCAGATGTATGGCATGAAGCTATCGGACTAATGGATTTGTCACCGGAAGACAGTAAGCATACGAAGTGGGGAGACCGTGAACAGTGGTATGCCTGGGCCAATGACATCGAATATGAGTTTGAGGATAGGGAAAGAAGACGGCATAAAGAAATGCTGCATGTAGCCTATTGCCTGGAAAACTGGACAGAAAACCATAGCCGCAGTACGGGAACTGTTGAGAACAAAGAAACTCGGTATTGCTGGCTATCTTCGGAACCACTCACAGGAAAAAACATCTTTGAGCGATGTACCCGAATGGGTCGATACCGCTGGAGGATTGAAAACAATATTTTGACGGAAAAGCACCAAGGCTATGATTATGAGCACACATACTCCTTTACTTGGAATGCTATGGAAGGGTATCATTATCTAATGAAGATTGGCCGTTTCCTGAATGTCATTGCTGCCAATAGTGAATTGTTGGTAGAAAGAGTGAAAGACCTCGGAATTCGAGGGTTTATTGAACGTTTACGAAATGTATTGTCAAGCGTACTTCTTGATCGAGAAGCTATCCGGCAGGCGGCGGAATGCCATTACCAGCTGAGAATTGTTTGACCCGTCATATGATAATGATTGTGTGAAGAAGCCGAAAGGCTTGATTAGCATGAGCGTGATTATGAAAAAACCATATGTGTTGACTAAAAAAGCACATTGGATCAAGATTTGTGGCATGTAGTATCTTTTCTCGAAGTGGAAAGTGGTCATTTTCATAGGCGAAGATGCTTGGTTTCATTAATTTTTTTCTTCATGCTTCAGCTATGAGTATAAGACAATGACATTGACACAATTCCATCATTTTGATACATTTAAGACAATAAGACTGTTGAAAGCCCATAGTGATATGAGTTTCAACATGTATCGGGAGCGAAGGTATGAATTTGAAAAAAACATTTGCAACTCTGTTGGCAGTCACGATGATTGCGGTTCTTGCAACAGCATGTGTTCCTACCACATATGTGCCTGTATCATCTGATACGCAAACACAAGACACACCGGAACCGACAAAGATGCCCGGGGCTACAGACACACCAAAAATAGATCCAGTTGTTACTCCAAAGCCTGCCATCACAAAACC
>JAAZHX010000201.1 GCA_012510495.1 Smithella sp. | reverse complement strand
GTTTGCCGCACCAGTTTTTTCCCCAGGAGTTCCCGTGCGACGGCAAGTGTCGGCCGCGCATAAAAGGCTCTTTCCAGAATGCTCATGTTTTCATCTGCCCGGTGTTTTTCAATTTCAACTTGACTTCCGCCGACGCTTCATGCTAACATTTCAACAGCGGGAGCTCAATGGTTTTAGTTAATCATGGAAGAGGGTGTTGAACAAAGGCATATTCCTGTGAGATGGATTTTTCACACGGTTGTTTCGAAAAATATACTTTTCAGCTTGGGAGGAACCTATGGTGCTGAACGGTGATCAGTTAATAAAAAAAATGGAGGAAAATAACGAACTCATTGAGGCCAGTCTTCCGTTTATTAAAAATTTATACACCTTTGTAAGAGGATCTGGGTTTGTAGTTGTACTAGCCGATTCAGAAGGATTTCTGTTAAAGATTGTCGGGGATGAAATTGAAAAGAAAATCCTGGAGGAAAGTAATCTTGTGGTAGGAGCCTGTTGGGCTAAAAAAATAATGGGAAAGGTAGATTTGAGTAAACCGAATCAATTTCTTACGGGGCGTCCCTTCAGTTTAGAATCTGGTAAATGGACGTGTTCTGGTGCACCACTCAGAAACCACGATGGGAAAATGATTGGATATCTCAACATGACAGGACCTTCACAAAATGCAAATTATCATACATTGGGAATGGTTGCTGCTGCTGCCTATGCCATTGAAAAATCTCTACATCAAAAAAAGACTTATGAAAAATACGAGATGGCAAATAGTTTTAAGGAAACGGTGATTGAATCTATTTCAGAAGCGCTGATCGCAATAGATACTGAAGGGGTCATTGCGTTGATAAATGAGAAAGCAAAAGGCATATTTGATTTGCCCATCCATTTGATAATGGGGAAAAATATCAGAGAGCTGCTAACTGGAAGAGAGAATCGAGATATTTTAAGCAAAATGCTTGATGATAATGACATCACGGATATTGAAGTGAAAATATTCGATCAAAAGAAGTATGATGAATTTACGATGACTTGTAATAAAATACGCTCGTACGACAAAAGAAATGTAGTCGGGAAAATTATTATGTTGAATGGAATAAACAGAGCGAGAGCTCTAACCACTAGAATGGTAGGTGCAAATGCAAGGTTTCAATTTGAAAACATTATTGGCGAGAATGTCAGATTCCTGCATACTGTCAAATTGGCCAAAATGGTCGCTCGGAGCTACTCAACGGTTCTTCTTCTAGGAGAAAGTGGCACCGGGAAGGATGTGTTTGCTCAAGCAATTCACAATGCAAGCGAACGAAAAGACAAACCTTTCGTTGCTATAAATTGCGCTGCAATACCTCGAGACCTCATATCGACTGAGCTTTTTGGTTATTCGGGAGGGGCGTTTACAGGTTCCAAGAGAGGAGGTAATCAGGGGAAGTTTGAGTTGGCTGATGAGGGAACAATATTTCTTGATGAAGTATCTGAGATGCCATTGGAGTTACAAGCGAATTTGTTAAGGGTTCTTGAAGAAAAGGCAATCACAAGAATAGGGGGAAGAGAAACAATCCCAATAAACATTCGTGTGATTGCCGCATCAAACAGAAATCTGAAAGAACTGGTTCAAAATAAATCTTTTAGGGAAGATTTATACTATCGACTTAATGTTTTTACGATGGAAATGATACCTCTACGGGAAAGGCAAGATGATATCCCTATTCTCACCAATTGTTTTGTTAAAAACATAAGCAAAAGAATGGGCAAGGAAATAAAAAAAATAGATGAAGAAGTTTTTAAAATTTTTGCGCATTATACGTGGCCCGGTAATGTAAGAGAATTACAAAACGTAATAGAACGAATCATAAATATAGTTCCGGCAAATGCAATTACACCGGACCTCATACCTCTTGAGGTTATTTATAATACGCCAAACTATCGAATAGATACTGAAATAGCCCCCATCGATGAGATAGAGCGTCAAGTAATTCTAAAGTTGTTGCAACATGACCTTTCAAAGAATAGTATCGCAAAGAGATTGAATATTTCTCGAGCGACTCTGTACCGCCGACTAGAGAAATACAAGTTTGAAGCATTATTGACGTCCTCGTAAAAAGTAAAATTTAGCGTAACACTTTAAAATAATTTATAAATTGTGGCAGAATATTCTTGACACACAAGAGAACGTTTCAATCAAGGAGGCCAGCGATGACGAAGCCAGGTTTTGTCCACGCGTATGTGCCGGTTGGCGCTTCAGAAGCGGAAATGTCTCGTCCCGTCAACCGTTTAGAGACGCTTTCCGGAAAGCGGATCGGATTTCTCGGCAACGGCAAGCCCAACACCGATGTATTGCTGGAAACGCTTGCGGCGGAACTCAAAAAACAATACCCCATTGAAACGCTTCACTTCCGGAAGCAGATCCCTTCGCTGGCCGCCCCGGACGAGCTGATCGCGGAGATCTGCGATCGATGCGATGCCGTCGTCCTTGCCGTTGGCGATTGAGGATCGTGTACGTCGTGGAGTGTCCACGACCTGTGCACTCTCTCCCGGAAATCGCGCCCCGCGGTTCTGATGGTCACCGCGATGTTCGCCGATCTGGCGGGAGGCCTGCTGAAAGAGCGGCAGGAGGCGTTTCTACCGGTCGTGCAGGTTGCCCATCCCGTGGGGGGCGTTTCCGTGACGGAGGCCCGGACCCGCATTACCGACGCCGTTATTCGAGACGTGGCCTCGTTTCTGACAGGGGAAGGCACATCCTCTTTACCGGAACCACGGGAAAGGGGTGGATACGCCCGGGCAGATACAGGTCGGATCCTCGTCGAAGGCGGCGAGGCGGACGCGCTCGAGGAATTTTATCGGCGCGGCTGGACGGATGGCCTTCCGGTTGTCCTTCCGACTGAGGACCGAGTGAAGGCCGCGCTCCGGTCGGTATCCGGGAGCCCCTTGGACACCGTCGGCTGCCTCCTGCCCAGAAACGCGGCGGCCACCCTGCAGGATATCGCCATCAACGCCGTCATGGCCGGATGCCGGCCCGAATTCCTGCCCGTGATCGTCGCGGCCGTCGAAGCGACCCAGGAGGCCGATTTTAATCTGTATGGCGTCCAGACAACGACGCACAATTGCGGTACCCTGATGATCGTCCACGGACCCATCAGCCGGACCCTCGGCATGAACAGCGGCCACAACTGCTTGGGGAACGGGAACCGCGCCAACGCCACGATTGGTCGGGCGGTGCGTCTCGTTCTCCAGAATGTCGGCGGCGCAACGCCGGGCGAACTGGACAAGGCCACCCTCGGATCCCCGGCGAAATTTACCTACTGTTTTGCGGAGAACGAGGAGAAAACCCCCTGGCTCCCGTTCCGGACCGCGCTGGGGTTTACGGCCGAAGAGAGCTGCGTGACCGTCGTCGCCGCCGAGGCGCCGCACAACATCAACGATCATGGATCTTCGACGGCGGCATCCCTGTTCAACACGATTGCGCAAACCATGGCCACGGTCGGGAACAACAACCTGTACGTCGGGGGAGACACATATCTCATCCTGGGTCCGGAACACGCCAGGACCATCGCCGACGAGGGCTTCTCGCGCGAAGACGTGCAACAGGTTCTCTACGAGCGGGCCCGGGTCGCCACGGCGAGGATTTCCCCCGAGAAGCTGGCGGAACTGTCCTCGTGGGGGGGCTATCAGAACCGCCTCGAGGAATGGAAGGATGGCATCCCCCTGGTCCGGACTCCCGGGGACATCCGCGTCATCGTCGCCGGCGGTTCGGGAAAGCATTCCGCCTGGTGTCCGACCTTTGGAGCGACACGCAGCGCCACGCGTCGCATCCGTGAACGTTAATGCGGGAAGCCCAACCGTCAACCAAACGCTGACCAACGCCGGTAACCAAAAGGAGGGAGCTATGGCTAGAGGAGGCAAGGTATTCTACGGGTGGTGGATCGTCGCGGCGACATTCATCGTTCTTCTGATCGGGTTGAGTTCCGGATTCTACACCGTTTCCGTTTTCCTGGAACCCCTGAGGGAAACGTTCGGATGGAGTGCGACGCAGGTCTCCATCGGTTTCACCCTGGCCGCGCTTCTGGTGGGGCTGCTGAGTCCGGTCGTGGGTGTGGCGGTGGCCAGATTCGGGGTCAAGAAGGTCCAGCTCTACGGCGCGACAACCGTCGGCCTGGCCTTACTGATGCTCGGTTCGATGCAGCAACTCTGGCACTACTACGCGCTGCTCATCTTCATGGCCACGGGACTGGCCTCGGTATCGATCGTCCCCTCACAGACCCTGATCTCTCACTGGTTTAACCGGAAGCGCGGCATGGCCATGGGAATCATCATGTCGGGCATCGGCGTTGGTGGCATGGTCATGGTCTTTGTCGCGAGCCAGGCTGCGGCGGCTTTCGGCTGGCGGGGCGCGTACCGTCTGCTCGGCTTCCTGGTGCTGGGCATCGTCCTGCCCCTGATTCTGGCCGTCGTGAAAGAAAAGCCTGCGGACCTCGGACTCGATCCGGACGGCATTGCCCTGACGGCGACGGAAACACAGGAGCGGGCGTCAGCCTTCTGTTTCACCGTCGCCCAAGCCTTCAAATGCCTGCCCTTCTATGTCCTCGCTTTCCTGACGATCTTCTACAGCCTGATCCTGGGCGGCATGACCCAGCACGCCATTGCCCTGCTGAGGAGTCTGAGTGTCGATCAGGCCAGCCTCTTCTGGAGCTTGGCGCTCGGATTCAGCGTGCTCGGCCGTCTGGCGTTCGGCGGGGCGGCGGACAAGGTTTCCCAGAAGGGCCTGATGATCGCCATCTGGGGTTTCCATCTCATCGGCCTGCTTTCCGTCCTGTATCTCGTCGACGCCGCCCCGCTCGTCTGGGGATTTGTCATCTTCTACGGATGCGCCCTCGGGGCGTTCCCGACGCTATTTCCCCTGATGGTGGGCAGGAAGTTCGGGCTGGATCATTTCAGCAAGTTCGTCGGCGTCTTCGGCCTGATCCAGATCCTGTCGCTTGCCGCGGGGGCGATTCTGCTGGGGCGCATGTACGACGCCAGCGGTTCCTATTCCGGCGCCGTTCAGGTCCTCCTGGCCGTCGCCGTGTTGGGAACGATCGCCGCCACCCTGATCGGCGATCCCGCCCGGCCGAAAACGCCCGTCGCGCAGGGATAGACCATGCCCGGCGGTAGTGTCAACAATCTTTCGCACTTTTAGTTTAGCAACCCATCAATAATAATGGAACTATTTTTCAGCTACTGTAGAAGATGAGCCAAGGTTTTCGGGTCACGTCAAGTAATGTTTGCAATTTCGATTAACGAGTCCATCGACATCTTCCGATTATGCTGCCTTTCGTAGTGCTGCCCGTTGCTCTTCTATGAGCGACGGTCTCACATAACATTTTCCTGTCGACCAGTCCTCGGCATATTCAATCAGGTAGGCGCTGACAAGTCGAAGATAACTATCCATGC
>JAAZHX010000010.1 GCA_012510495.1 Smithella sp. | reverse complement strand
CCGCAAGGTTCTCTACAAAAAAATTGACGTATTTGAAATAGCCGAGCAGCCCGAGATTTGCGGCAACCCCAACCGCAAGCAGGATTTTCGAACCGCGGCCCACGGCGATCCCCCAAAAATAGTTCAACAGAATGGAACCTATCAACACCGCCACAAACCAGGGATTCCACCATCCGTAAAAAAGGAGGGAAGCGCCAATCAACCAGAGCAACGCCCAGGTCGCGCGTCCGCTACGGCCTAGAAGAAAAAAACCCGCCACAGCGACCGGCAGAAACACCAGAATGAAAAAGTAGGAATTAAAGAGCATGGGAAGGCAACCTTTATGAGTTCCCCGAGACAGCTATAAAATTTGTTGTCCGAAACTGCTCATAGATTTCTTTATAAGACGCAATTGGATAAAGATAACCCGACGGTGTAATTCTCATGATTTTCATATTCATCGCACTGAAGAAGCGCCAGTAATCTTGAAAAAATGTTCGCGTGTCGATATTGCATCCGCCAAATTCAAACGTAACAATATCGACCGATTTTGCATCAAACATTTTCCTTGCCCCGGCAAGCACGTCAAGTTCATGCCCCTCAACATCGATCTTCAATAAATGAATACGGTTGATGGCATTTTCTGAACAGTAATGATCGATCGTGTCGATTTTTACCGTCTCGGATTGATTGAAATCGATGCCAAAGTGATCCAGTTTTCTCCGGGTAAGAGACGCCAGGCCTGAACCTGCATTATCAAAGTAAAGCAGAGCTTCGCCTTTTTCTTTGCCCAAACCAATATTGTTGAGCCTGATCCGCTGATCGGTCACGAATGAGCTCAGAAGCATTTTGAATGTCGCCCGTCCCGGTTCAAAACAGTGAACGGTGAAATCATCGACGGCAATATGATCGAGCAACAAGCTCAGGAATTGCCCTTTGTTTGCGCCGACATCAAATATGCAATACGGTGGTTTGAATTTACGCCGCAGAAGATCAAAGACGGCCTGTTCGCCGCTGGATAAAACGCCGTCACCGGAACCAATCCCCATCAGACCTTGCAAAGACTTCACCCGTTTTTCCAAACGGTTTTGCATGAAGTAATTTCCCGACAACAGGACAAAAACTTTTTTGAATATGTTCATTTGCTCTCTTTTTTTCTTTCTTTAATTCAGCCAAAAATTTTCATTAGAATATTTGTTGGTTCATGTTGCCCCGCGTGGAAGGCTGAAGGCATTGGCCCATAGGCCTCTGAACCCAGGAGCCCGCTTCTTTTCCAGTACTGACAATAGTAGATGATTGTTATCGGTGCCGCTGATCTTTGTTTTGGGGTAACTTTGAGCCGCTAGGTGAAAAACGTAATCAGGACTGCATTCGTCAACAGCGTTTTGCAGTGAAATGTAATCACATAAATCGCCGTCAATGAAATAGATGCGATCTTTTTTATTCACACTATCAAGCAGATGCTCGACATTATCCAAAGGGCTGCGCCAGCGGCACATCCCATAAATATCCCAATCCGTATTGGCCAGCAAGAAATCCGTTAGACGGGAACCAACCATCCCTGTGATACCGGCAATTAGCGCCCTTGGTGCTGTCATGATCTGCCTGTTTTCCCTATCAAATACATAATTTTTTAGTATCAATAACTTTTTTATAAATGTATAGATAACCCTGCTTTATCTGTCAATCAATTATTGATGAACTCGTAAAAAGTAACCCAAACCGTCAATTATTGGATTGAAAAATATCCGATGATGAATTAGAAGCAAGCTATGTATTTGAACAAAATTTTATAAAAACACAAAGGGAATGACCGTGCAATTCAGAATCATTATCAAAGGAAACAACCTGTCGAAGCTTTTAAAAGCAATGCCCTCTTTTTTAAAGGAATACAGGGAGATTAAGAGGCAAGTTACGGATGGTCGTGGTGACTTTCCTTTTGGCAAATTTTATCCCTGTATTGAAGAGCATTCTCAGGAAAGCGGCACTGCTTCCGGTCATTATTTTCATCAAGACCTGCTTGTCGCCGGTAAAATATTTAAAAACAAACCCTTAAAGCATGTAGATATAGGCTCCAGGGTTGATGGATTTATAGCGCATGTGGCTTCCTTCAGAGAAATTGAAGTTTTCGACATCAGAAATCTGACCACCCAAATAGACAACATAATTTTTAAACAGGTTGACATGATGGATCCTCAATTGAACCTGCAGAATTATTGCGACTCCCTATCGTGCCTTCATGCCCTTGAGCACTTTGGTCTTGGACGTTATGGCGACAGAATTGATTACCAGGGACACCTGCAGGGCTGGCAAAATATATACAATGTACTAAAAAGCAAAGGGAAACTGTACTTTTCCGTGCCAATCGGCAAACAGAGAATTGAATTCAATGCCCATCGTGTTTTCTCGTTGGATTACCTGCTGAAAATGATCAAAGACCGTTATCAGATAGATTCTTTTAGTTATGTTAACGATGCAGGGGATCTGATCAAAAACGCAGACCTGAATCAAAATGCGGTCGAAAATAATTTTTCCTGTGATTATGGATGCGGTATTTTTGAGTTGACCAAATATTGAGTTATTTGAGAGACTTTTAACGATTTATGTGGTCATTTTTGCCGCATCCAGTGTGTTTCGCATGAGCATGGCAATTGTCATGGGGCCCACGCCGCCGGGCACGGGCGTGATGGCGGATGTTTTGGGGGCGACTTCATCAAAGGCGACATCGCCCGCCAGTTTGCCGCTCTCCAGCCGGTTGACGCCGACGTCAACCACCACCGCTCCCTCTTTGACCATATCCGCGGTGATCATGCACGGCTTGCCGATGGCGGCAATCAGGACATCGGCGCGTCTTGCCACGGCGGGCAGATCCTTCGTTTTGGAATGACACATTGTCACCGTGGCATTCTGGGCCAGAAGCAAAAGCGCCATGGGCTTGCCGACGATGTTGCTGCGTCCGATCACGACTGCGTCTTTTCCGGAAAGGCTGATGCCGGTGCGGGCAATCAGTTCCATGATGCCCCGGGGGGTGCAGGGAACGAACAGCGGCGAACCGGTGACGAGACGGCCGACATTGGCCGGATGAAATCCGTCCACGTCCTTGTTCGGGTCAATGGCGGCAATGATTTTATCCGTGGGAATGTGTTTGGGCAGGGGAAGCTGAACCAGGATACCGTGAATCTGGCGGTCGCTGTTCAGATCGCTGATCAGGGCCAGAAGCTCCGCCTCTCCGACATCGGCGGGCAGCTTGTATTCACGAGACAGGAAACCGGCTTCCGCGCAGGCTTTGGCCTTTCTCCCCACGTAAACTTTCGAGGCGGGGTCGTCACCTGCCAGGACGACGGCCAGGCCGGGCACAACGCCGGTTTTTTCCGTGAAGGCCAGCGTCTCTTCCCGAACAGACCGGCGGATATCCTGCGCGATTTTAGTTCCGTCAATAATAATGGACATGTATTTTCCTTTTCCTTCCCGCAATCGTTACTCTTTCTTAACAGTCTGTTTTCCAAAGAGATCTTCTGCGGCAACCAGCCGCCGTTAAGTTGGGAATATATAGTGTAAAAACAAAACTCTGGCAAGGGGAAAACCGCTGCACGGAGGAAATCGGAACACGCGCGGATATCTTCTTGATAAAACGCCGATTCTCTGTTAAGAGAGCCAAAAAAATGTGGGGGAATATGAAAGCTGTTAATCTGGCATTGCTGCTTACGGAATCCGTTCAACTGTACGCCGACCGGCCCGCCCTGATCGCGGACAACCGGCGCATCACTTACAGACAGTTGCAGTCGGCCGTATCGGCCGTCGCAAGGTCTTTGAAGAACATGGGGCTTCAAAAGGGCGACAAGGTGGCCATCATGCTGCCCAACATCCCCGAATTTGTTTACAGCTGCTTCGCCGTTTTTCAATCCGGCGCCGTCGCCGTGCTGCTCAACACGGGATCCACGCCCTACGAGCTTACTTACCTTCTCAACAACAGCGACGCCAAAATCCTCGTCACGCATACGGCAGGAGAAAAACGGTATCAGGAAATCAAGGATCAGTTGATCACCTGCCATAACCTTCTGACGGTCGATCCGGCGCAAAACGCTTTCCTTTCGGAAAACGCCGCGGACATCGCAGCGCCCCCCTCCGTCCCCATCGATCCTGATGATCCGGCGATCATCATTTACACCGCCGGTCTGACCGGCAAGCCGCTGGGAGCGGTGCTGACGCACGGGAATCTCGCCTCCGAACTCAATGTGTGCCACGAAACGTTTCGCAGAACGCCCGACGACATCGGCCTGTGCCTGATTCCCCTCTTCCATTCCTTCGGCGTTACGGTGAACATGCTCAATGTCATCCAGGCGGGCTGCTCCACGGTCATGATGGACCGCCTGACCATGGACAGCCTCTTTTCCACCATGGAGCGGGAGAAAGTCACGTATATCGTCGCGGTTCCCCGCCTTTACATGGGCATGGTCTTTTACGAAAAAGCGTCCAAATATGATCTCAGCTCGCTTTCGCTCTGCGTCACCGGCGGCTCGGCCATGCCGCCCGATTTTATCCCAGTTTTCGAACAGAAATTCAATGTGCGCATCCTGGAAGGCTACGGGCTTACGGAAGCGTCGCCCGCCTGCTCTTTCAACCGGATCGAAGCAGTGGCGAAACCCGGCTCCATCGGAACCGCCCTCGACGGCATCGACATCAAAATCGTCGATGAAAACGGCCGGGAAGTGCCGCGCAACACGGTCGGCGAGCTGATCGTCCGCGGCGGCAACGTCATGAAGGGCTACTACAAGGACGAAGAAGCCACCGCCGCCGTGCTGAAAGATGGTTGGCTTTACACCGGCGACCTGGGCAGAATGGATGAGGAAGGATACATTTTCCTGACGGGCATCAAGAAGCGGATGATCATCACCAGCGGCTTCAATGTCTATCCGCGGGAAGTGGAAACCGTTCTGGAGATGCACCCCGCCGTGAAGGAATGCCGAGTGCTGGGCAAGCAGGACCTGATGCGCGGCGAGCTGGTGAAGGCGCAGGTGGTCCTGCGCGACGGATTTCACCCGGACGAAAAAGACATCATCCGCCACTGCAAGGCGTATCTATCTCCTTACAAAGTCCCCCGAGAGGTCGAATTCGTCCCGACTTTTGGTGCGTAACGCAATATGAAGCCTGGATGAATAGCCTGCCTCTCTTAATGGAAATCTTGATCGGCACGTGCGTGCATAACCAAAGTTAAGAATTTCTAAACAGATGTATTTACAATAGATAAGAGTATTCTTAAATCGCGTTTATCTAACTTTTCTGGCGGTGATTATTAAACTGTTTCCTCCCATCAGAACTTCACGGGAGTTGGACTCATGTAGCCAATACTTGTGTCTCCCTTTTTCTCCTTTTATTTTTGTAAACATGAAAATAATCAGGGCCATCGGCATAAGCCACAATTGATTGTGCTTGGTTTTTTCACTCGTAATAGTTTCAATCTCCAACCCGGCATAGTTAAGCGCCATCCTGAGAAGAGCGTAGGAAGGCCGGCTGATATGGCCATTATTCTTTTGATTTTTATCACTATATGGCTCCACGGGCTCCAGAATTCCGTAAAAAATATTCCGTAACCTGGATTCTATATTTGAATAATTTGGATAACTTATTGTTAATAAACCGTTTTTCTTTAAAATCCGACTGAATTCACGAAAGGTAGAATAAATATTTTCAACATGTTCGGGGCCTTCAATACAAAAAGCGTATTCAAAGGAATCTTCGGCAAATGGAAATCTGCCGTCGAGGTCGCCCTGGAAAATGGAAATCTCCGGATTACAAAATTCATCCGTGACAATATCTGCAGCGACGACCTCAAATCCTTCATTATGGAGCATCCATGACAGGCGCCCTGTGCCAGAGGGGAAATCCAACGCTTTTCCTCGCGGTTTGTCCTTCATCATTTCTACAATTTTAAAATGAATTTCGTCCAATGATGAGACTTGGAATTCACGCCCGCAAATCAACATAATTTCCGTTGAACCTCCCTTTATACTGTTGTCTATCGCCTATCCATCTGATAACCAAAGAGCCCTTTCTTTGCAGATCGGGCTCTCGGGTTAAATCGTTAATATTGTTTTGGTCCGGATCAGACCGCGCAGGTATCCACAGGCGGTTTGACTTCTTCCTTGCCCATCGCTTTGAGAACGAGCTCGGCCAGATCCCAAGCCTGCATCGTCTCTTCCTTGTTGTTGTCCTTGATGCCGTCGGACATCATTGTCAGGCAGAACGGACAGCCCACGGCGATGGTATCCGCGCCGGCTTCAATCGCCTGCTTGGTGCGGGCGTTGTTAATCCGCTCGCCGATGTCTTCTTCCATCCACATTCTCGCGCCGCCAGCGCCGCAGCAGAAGCTCTTGTCCAGATTGCGCTCCATTTCCACGATATTGAGGCCGGGAATGGATCTCAAAACCCTGCGGGGCTCGGTGTAAATCTGGTTGTAGCGGCCGAGGAAGCAGGAATCGTGATAGACAAACGTGCCCGGAACCGACTGCGTCAGCTTGATTTTGTGCTGGCCGATCAACTGCGAAAGAATTTCCGTATGGTGATACACTTCGAAGTTGCCGCCGAAATTGGGGTAATCTTTCTTGATGCAGTTATAGCCGTGCGGACAGATGGCAATGATCTTCTTCACGCCGTAGCCGTTCATGACGTCGATATTGGCCTGAGCCAGCGTCTGGAAGAGGTACTCGTTGCCGCAACGCATCGCGGAATCGCCGCAGCAGCTTTCTTCGGTTCCCAGAATGCCGAAGCTGACGCCGGCCTCCTGGAGAATCTTCGCTAAAGCAATCGATATTTTCTTGCCGCGGTCGTCAAACGAGCCGGAGCAGCCCACGTAGAGCAGGTACTCGACATTGGGATCCTCGGCCAGCGTTTTGACGCCGATTTCCTTGGCCCAGTCGCTGCGCAGATGCGCGCCCACGCCCCATGGGTTGGAGTTGTTTTCCATGTTGCGGCAGGAGAGCTGCAGCTCGGGCGAGAAATCCGCCTCCGTCAAAACCTTATAGCGGCGCATGTCGATGATCTTCGGCACATGCTCGATCGACGCCGAGCAGTGCTCCATGCAGTACATGCAGTTGGTGCAGGCCCACAGTTCGTGCAGGTCGATCACTTCGCCGACCATGGCTTTTCCGGCGGCTTCTTCCGCCGGGGCTTCGCTTTCTGCGGCCGGGGCCGGAGCGGCAAGTTTGGGTGCCTGCGCGAGGACCGCTTCCTTCAGGGGCACCGGCATTTTCGCGACCACCATCGTCAGCACGGGATCCGGACATTTTTCCAGCCAGTGCGTTTTAATGTCCTGAACCATCTTTTTCGGAGACAGAGGCTTGCCGGTCAGATAGGCCGGGCAGCCGTCCTGGCAGCGTCCGCAGCGCGTGCAGGCGTCGGCGTCAAAAATCTGCTTCCAGGTGAACTCTTCCAGCTTGCCGACGCCGAAGGCTTCGGCGTTTTCAAAGTCGCGGATCGGCTCCATGTAGCCGGTCGGTTTGCGCGAGCTGAGGAAATGGTTGGCCGGGGTGGTGATGATGTGGAGCAGCCGGGAATAGGGAATGTAGGCGATGAAGCCCAGGCCCAGAATGGCGTGCACCCACCAGGTGACCTGATGCAGGGTGCGGGCGGTGCTGTGTTCGACGCCTGTGAAGGTGTGGGCCAGAAGCCAGCCGACAAACGACCAGTATTCCCAGGGCGGATTGGTCACGTGAATCCGCAGCGCCTCAACGATAAATCCGGTAGCGATGATGCCGCCGATGAGCAAAAGCACGATCACGTCATCCGGCGTGTTGTCCATCTCGCCTTTGTAGCCCAGACGGTCCGGTTTCTGCACAAAACGGCGGTCGAGCGCGAGGACTACTCCAATCAGCACAAACAATCCGAAGAGATCCAACAAGAAAGAAAAGATTAAGTAAAAATTGCCTTTCAGGAATGTCCAGCCGAAGAGGGGTTCAGTGATGTGATGCTGTCCCGCGTCAAATGCGGCGCCGAAAATCAAAACAAAAAAACCGAAAAAGATCAGGGCGTGCATGATGCCCGGGTACCGATCCTTCAAAACCTTGTTCTGCAGAAAGATTTCCTTGAGAACCATCTTGACTCTTTCCTGCATGTCGTCCAGGCGAAGCTCCGGTTTGCCCATGGCTTTCCACATCAGCCAGCGGCGGTAGATGCCGAAGGCCATGATGGCCAAAGCGACGGCCGTGAGAGCAAAAAGGACAATCTCAAACGACGGCAGGGGGATGTTCCAGAAAACCTCGCGGCCTTCCATTCCGATTCCAAATTCATGTGTTTTCATTGATCCTCCAAAAAACGTGAGGGCGTATTCTCGTCTCTGAAATTTTACAGTCCAGGCGAGTGTTTCCGCCCCGCGGGGCGGAAACACTCGCCTGATTTTTTTAAGCAACCAGTGTTTTGCAAACGGCCGTCAACTCGGGAACCACTTTGAACAGGTCGTCCACCACACCGTAGTCCGCTTTCGTGAAGATCGGGGCTTCCGCGTCTTTGTTGATCGCAACGATGCACTTGGACGAACTCATGCCGGCCAGATGCTGAATCGCGCCGGAAATGCCGCAGGCGATATACAGGTTCGGGGAAACGACTTTGCCGGTCTGCCCGACCTGATCCTTCTGCGGACGCCAGCCGGCGTCCACCGCCGCGCGGGACGCGCCGACCGTGCCTTTGAGCACATCCGCAAGTTCTTCCAGAATCGCATAGCCTTCGGGGCCCTTCATGCCGCGGCCGCCGGAGACGATTACGTTGGCTTCCGTCAAATCGACCTTGCCGCTGGTGTCTTTCTGCACTTCCAGCACTTTGCTCTTGGGAGCGTCAACGGCGACATCCACCTTGGTCACGGCAGCAGCTTTGGCATTTTCAGCCGCCGGGAACACATTGGGACGAAGCGACGCCATGGCCGGAGCGGTGTTGAACACCACTTCGCCAAAGCACTTGCCTGCATACATCGGGCGGATGGCCACCAGGTTGCCGCCGTCAATCTTCACATCCGTGCAGTCCGTCGCCAGGCCGCCGGCCAGTTTCGCGGCCACGCGGGCGGAAAGATCCTTGCCCTGAACCGACGCGCCGAACAGGACGATCGCCGGATCGTTGTCTTTAATAATTTTAGCGGTGGCGGCGGCGTGCGCTTCCGTCACGTAAGGCTCCAATGCGGCGTTGTCGCCGACGAATACTTTATCGACGCCGTATTTGCCGAGCTCGGCAGCCAAACCTTCTATTCCTGCTCCAAGCAGAATTGCGCTGACTTCATCACCGCTCTGGTCGGCCAGCTTGCGGGCCGTTGAGGCCAGCTCAAAGCTGATCTTTCTGAGAGCGCCGTCCCGCTGTTCTGCCACAATCATAACTCCTTTTGCCATTTTTCAATTCCTCCGCTTTCAAATTAAATAGCTTTTGCTTCTTCTCTGAGTAACTTGCCCAGCTCCGCCGCTTTCTGCGCGGGCTCATCTCCGCAGATGATCTTTCCGGGAGGTCTGGCCGGAGGTGGAACGGTTTTGGCTACTCTGGCTTTTGCGTCGGTGGCGATGCCAACGGCGGCTGCGTCTTTCACGTCAACCGGCTTTTTCTTCGCTTTCATAATGCCGGGCAATGACGCATAACGAGGTTCGTTGAGGCCTTTCTGGCAGGTCACAACGGCAGGCAGAGCCGTTTCAATCGACAGCTGAGCGCCTTCAATCGGGCGAATGACTTTGATCGAAGAACCGGCATATTCGAGTTTGGTGACCAACGTCAACTGCGGAATGTCGAGCGCTTCCGCCAGCATGGCGCCTACCTGTCCAGAGTCATCGTCGATGGCGCGCTGGCCGCAGAAAATAATGTCGTGCGGCAGGGTTTTGATGACGGCCGCCAGGGCGCTGGCCGTGACAAACGCGTCCGCGTTGTCAAACGCCGGGTCGCAGATGTGCACGCCCTTATCCGCGCCCATGGCCAGGGCGGTGCGGATGGTTTCCATCGCGCGGGCCGGACCGACGCAGACGATCGTGACATCGCCGCCGTTTTTCTCTTTCAGCTTCAGTGCTTCTTCCACGCCAAATTCATCATAGGGGTTCATGACCCATTTGATCTGGCCTTCCTCGATGCCTGATCCGTCAGCCTTGACCTTGATCTGTGCTTCGGTGTCGGGCACTTGCTTCACGCATGCAATAATATTCACTGTCAAAAACCTCCTTCTCCTGCACGTCGCCTAGAATTGGGCGATGCGTGCACTTTAAATTTTCTTGCCACTTTCCTCTTTAAAAAACGCCCGATTCTCTCTTTCAGAGAACCGGGCGTTTTCATTACAACCGATTTTTAACGATGTCGTCAACGACCGCCGGATCGGCCAGCGTGCTGGTGTCTCCCAGGTCACCCAGATCGTTGGCGGCGACCTTCTTCAGAATTCTTCTCATGATCTTGCCGGAACGGGTCTTGGGAAGACCATCGGCCCACTGAATCTTATCGGGTGTCGCGATGGGTCCGATAATCGTGCGAACATGAGCGGTCAATTCTTTCTTCAGAGCGTCTGTTTTTTCCACGCCGGTTTTCAGCGTGACGTAAGCGTAAATGCCCTGTCCCTTGATGTCATGGGGCATGCCGACAACCGCGGCTTCCGCGACGGACGCGTGAGCCACCAGAGCGCTTTCCACTTCGGCGGTGCCCATGCGGTGACCGGAAACATTGATCACGTCGTCGACGCGGCCGGTAATCTGATAGTAACCGTCTTTGTCACGGCGGCAGCCGTCGCCGGTTACATAGTAGCCGGGGAACTGTTCAAAATAGGTTTCCTGGAATCTCTTGGGATCGCCATAAACGCCTCTCATGATACCGGGCCAGGGAATTTTGATGCACAGCGCGCCGCTGGCTTCGGTTTCCGTAAATTCCTTGCCTTCGTCATCCACCAGCACCGGCTGGACGCCGAAGAAGGGCAGTGTGGCCATGCCGGGTTTGATTTCCACGGCGCCGGGAAGCGGCGTAATCAGAATGCCGCCGGTTTCCGTCTGCCACCAGGTGTCCACGATGGGGCATTCGCCGCGGCCGATCAGATTGAAGTACCAGTTCCAGGCTTCGGGGTTGATCGGCTCGCCGACGGTGCCCAGCGTCTGGAGCGAGGAAATGTCGTGCTTTTTCACGAATGCATCTCCTTCTTTCGCAATGGCGCGGATGGCGGTCGGAGCGGTATAGAAAATGTTGACCTTATACTTTTCAACCACTTCCCAGAAACGGCTGTAGGTCGGGTAGTTGGGAACGCCTTCGAACATGATCGACGTGCCGCCGTTGCACAGGGGTCCATACAGAATGTAGGTGTGGCCCGTGACCCAGCCCAGGTCGGCGGTGCACCAGTACATATCGCCGTCATGATAATCGAAAACAATCTTGTGCGTGTAGGCGCCGTACACCAGGTAGCCGCCGGTGGTGTGCATCACGCCCTTGGGCTGTCCGGTGGAACCGGATGTATAAAGGATGAAGAGAGGATCTTCGGCATCCATCCATTCGGGTTCGCACACGGCGTCCACTTTGGCCATTTCTTCGTGATACCATTTGTCGCGGCCGGCAACCATATCGCACTTGATTTTGTCGCCGACACGGTTGACGACGATCACGCTTTTAATCGAGGGGCAGGATTTCAGGGCTTCATCAGCCGTCGCTTTCTGGGGAACGGCCTTGCTGCCGCGGAAGGTGCCGTCGCAAACGACCAGCACTTTGCCGTCGCAGTTGACGATTCTGTCGCGCAACGCATCGGCGCTGAATCCGCCGAAAACGATGCCGTGAATGGCGCCGATGCGCGAGCAGGCCAGAGCGGCAATGCCCAGTTCGGGAACCATCGGCATGTATAGAATTACGCGGTCGCCCTTCTGGACGCCCTGCGCTTTAAGAACATTGGCGAATTTGCAGACTTCGTCGTAGAGCATCTTGTACGTGATGGCTTTTGCTTCTCCCGGCTCGTTGCCTTCCCACTGAATGGCAACCTGGTTGCCGCGTTTTTCCAGGTGACGGTCGAGGCAGTTGTAAGAAACGTTCAGTTTTCCGCCTTCGAAAAACTTCACGTAGATGGGGCCTTTTCTGATGTCAAAGTTGTAGTCCAGCACTTTATCCCACTTTTTGAACCATGTGACCTGCTGTTCGGCAATTTCCGCCCAGAAGGCTTCCGGCTCTTCCACAGACCGCTTCCAGAGCTTGTCATAAGCGTCTCTGCCGCTTACCCAGGCTTTTTTTCTCGCCGCTTCCGGAATCGGATATATCTCCTTTAGTTGAACTTTTGCATCCGCCATGTTACTTTTCCTCCTCGTTATAAGTTTTGTATTGCTTGCAAAGCTAACCTAACGTTTCGCCATAAAACGTATATTTTAATAAATCCGGGATTAAGCCTGCGACGCGAAGGCTTTCGGTACGCTTAAGGCTCGCAATGAGTGAGCCAGTTCACTGGAGTCGGGGTGCACACTGCCATCGGTGAACACATGACAACTTATTTTTTACCTTAAGCCGCGAAGCGCCGGAAAAAGCTCGCCTGCGTCACTTTTTTCAGAATGAACCGCTTGCCCCTGATCCGCAAAATTTTAAGCGGTGCGCCGCTTTTTTCAAACACGGAAGGCGCTGAATCTGACTGGTTTATGAACTCGCAGTCTTAATTTGACCGCAAGTCAATTTACCCATGGGGCTTTCCCTACCCTAATATCCATATCCTGTCAAGAAATATTTAGAAAGGGAAAAGACCGCTGCCCGGCATGGGGCCGCCAGCGGTAACCCGTTAAAAATAAAAGATTATCGACTAGCCTGTTGACATATATCCGGCATGATTTCCTCCCTGGTTTCTTCGCAGCAAAATTACGCCGCTGATAAAGAATATCCGGATACGAAGAGCGCGAACACGGGAAAAATCAAAACCGTTCTTGACTATTGCCCGATATTGTGAGCATTAACTCGTCCAACAGCGTTCTGTTGATGAAAACAGTTGTAATTTTCATACTGAAAGCAACCACCGGAGCTTTTTTGTTGATCCCGGTGGTTTTTTGTTCGCCGTCCGGCAAACGCAGGACTTCGCGGACGGAAACAACACTGCAGGTGAGGCATACAGGCCATTCCTTCAACCTTCCTTCTCCACCGGGAGCCGGATGGGGGTAATGACAATGCTTTGCGGAACCCCTCGGGGGAATGAAGGTTTAACCTGTGCCATCCACTGGCATCATGAAAAGAAAGGAATGCTCCATGAACAAAAATCTATATGTCGGCAATTTGTCCTTCAACGTTACGGATGAAGATCTGAAGGTCAACTTTTCGGAAGCGGGTGAAGTCGTTTCCGCGTCCGTGATCAAAGACAGGTTTACCGGCCAGTCCAAAGGATTCGGCTTTGTCGAAATGAAAACGGAAGAAGCCGCGACGGCGGCTATTCAGAAATTCAACGGCGGCACGCTGGATGGCAAGGCCATCACCGTCAATGAAGCCAGACCGAAAAAGGAATTCGGCGGCAGAAACCGGGGCGGCGGCGGATATCGCGGCGGCCGGTACTAGCAACATAAAAACAGTGCAAAGCGACGAGTGGAAACTGAAAAGTAGAAAAAGGGAAACCTCATTCTCTTTCCACTCACCACTCGTTGCTCGTCACTCGTCCTCTCATCGCCCATGACCTATGCCCCGTAAGGAACGGGCTTGCCACCCGCAAGGGT
>JAAZHX010000024.1 GCA_012510495.1 Smithella sp. | reverse complement strand
GGCTGATATGATATCGGCCTGGACGGTCATGTTGCATATCCCGTGCCCCACCGCCGAGCCAGTGATAGTGAGGACGGCGGCCTGCGCACATACCAAGTAGAACAGGCACACTACCGCGAAAATTGCCGCCCACCAGATGACCAGGATATAATCCTCTGCCGTCATCTCAGACCCCCAGCTTCAGGCTCATGGCCAGGATTCGCGGGCCGTAATAGTCCGGATCGTCCAGCTCGTGCTCGACCATCCAGAGGAGGTTAGCCTCCAGTGCAGAGCGCGGAGTGGCTGGCAAGCTCTTCTCGATCTTCCGGAGATCGCTTTCCATTAGGGCATCATATGGCCCCGGTGGTATATAGTCTATTTTCATATTTCTATCTCCTTCTTGGATATCCTGATCGCGAACATGCTGCCAGGTTTCCACCCTCGCGCTTCATATTCGCGCTTTGGGATCTGGATCTTGCCCCTGGCGTCCATCTTCGCGTGAAAAACCAGCTCATCGTCTTTCATACTACCATATAGCACCATTATGATATATAAAAGCTTCGCTTCAGCGCAAAGACAACGTTTTTTTGTCGTAAGGTATATATAGCAAGACGACTAAGTAGGTATTGGAGGATACGAAAATGGAAACTGTATTTGTGTGTGGTGTCTGTGGCAAGAAAACCACAGATCTGGATGGATGGGTGTTTGGACAGAAATATTGTGCTCCGGCAGGCGAGATGATCATCAGATGCCCGGAGCACATCATTGAGGATGGAGAGGATGCAAGGGATCAGGTCGAGGAGGTGGCCTAGATGGCCCCCTTCGAATGCTCGCTATGTGGACGCGTGTGGGAAAAAGAAGATCTGGGGCCGTCTCAAACCGATTGTCCCGCCTGCAGTGGCGGGTTGTATAGCGAGGAGTTCACTGCACAGATAGCCCTCTACCGCGCCCTGGTGGATCAGGTCGAGGAGGTGGCCTGAGATGGAGGACTCTCGTGGCCGGGCAGATGATCTCTGCCCTGCGTGACCTCTGGGATCTGGAAAAGGAGTATGCGCTGAGGAAGGCGGTGGTACTCCGGAAATATAGGAGGAAAAAATATGACTGAAGAAAAAGGATGGGTCCGCTTGGGAAAGGATGGGGTGTACCTGTACCTGGTCGAGGGCGAGGACTACACGGTAGACCGCGAGAAGGGCATCCTCACGATCAACGAAGAAGCGTGGGCTAAGGTCCACGAAAGAAAAGGATAGCGGGGGGAGAGCAGTACGCATACCCACCACCATCTGGCATACTCCCCCACGTTCTCTCTTTCAGTGGAGAATTCACCGACATAGAAGATGTTGAGTTGAAAAACATTACCCGGTAGATCGGGAGAAAGGCATCCTCAAGCATAGAGTACGATACCGGAGAAGAGCAGGAGGAAAATGAGTAGTTCGGGACCGTGCCCTCGGTGCGGGGGCTATTACAGCACTACGTGTGGTCAGGGATCAGGATGGTTCATTTATGGGGGTCTGGTGTATGATCCGGCCACGCTCGATCCTGGAAAATACAACAACAAAATTCTGACAGATGGGGTGTTCACGGCGTTGGATACAATCAAAGAAGCCGCGACACACTACATCTCTGATCGCCGGTTATGGAAAACCAAAACAGAACCGATGTTGACTCAGCGAGTCGAAGTGTGTATGAAATGCGGATTTATTTATGGGGAAGCCACCGACCTACAGAAAAGGTTGTGGGGCATCCACCAGGAGGGATGAGGAAACGCAAGGAATCCCCAAAGGTAGTTTGGTGTTGGTCAACTACCCTACGCTTCCATGAGGCTCGACCCCTCCTGTATATCGCTCTTTTTCCCCGCCCATGTGCACCCCCTGGCCACAATCGTGCTGCTCACCGGGTTGGGGTCCGTGGTGCAGAAGCAGCCACCTGGAGCAGAGATCCTGCAGCCTTTTACTTCCGCATAGGACTTCCCTATGGCATGGACGCCGAAGTAGCCCGACAGATCACAGTTCTCCAGCAAGACCCGAGCATTCTCATAGAAGTATGTGCTCCCCGGTCCGCTCCTGGCATCGATCTTGGTGGTGTCGGTCTTGAGGACAGAGTTCTTCACCACCCCATTGCCGTCTCTGACCACCAGGCCGCGAGACGTCGGTGATCCGGTGCAATCCATGTTTATTTCGCTCAGGGTAAAGTCGTTGACCTGCCAGCACGTGATCTGGCTGTCGGTCTTGAATCGGGTTGCTGTAACGTTGTCTGACCCCCTGGTCCTCCAATCGTCGTTCCCATTCAGGAACAGCCCGACCCGGCACCCATAAGCCTGGCAGTCTATCACCTGGCTGTTCTTGTTGGTATCGAGCATGATCCCTTCGGCGGCACAGTTCCGAGCTACCACGTTGCGGACGGTCTCGTTCGTGCCTGGTCCGCTTCCATTGTTCCCCAGGTACATGCCTGCTCCGTGGGAGTTCTGGAATACCAGATTTTCGAATACCCCATTGGATCTCTGAGAGCCCACCAGGAGCAGCCCCTCACCGTCGTGAGGTGCCTCGGTGCTTTGCCTCGCCCTGTCTCCTTCGAAGGTAACCCCCCGCAGGCTGAAGCTGGAATAGCCCGGGTCGAAGCCTCTCTTGCCTCGCACGAGCATCAGGGCCACATGCCTGCCTTCCCGCCTCTGACCTGGGGCTAGCTGCAGGATGGTCAGGCCCGGCCCTGCCCCAGTTATATGCACCCCCTTGTCGATTATAGGGATGCTACAGTAGAAGAGATTGCTGCCATCGGGATTGAGTGGAAAGGCATACGGGGCTGAGAACACATATCGCCCTTTGCCTATGTTCAGGCTGCCTCCGTTCGGCACGGCATCGATGGCCGCCTTGAACAGTGCCCTGGCGTTCCCTTTGATCTGGCAGGCAGCGATCTGTCGCCCGCCTGCCTGGGCTATCGTTATTGAGCCCTTCTGAAAAATATCAACATTTGCCATTATTTTTTCCTCTTCAAAACCTTTTTGACATGCTTTTTCCACTCAGGAACAGACAGCTGCAGGCAGACATCGCAAGAGGTGCCTACCGTCCTGCAGTGCTCGAAAGCCGGGCACTCTCCTATTGTGGGCATGATTACACCGAAGATACAGTGACTGTGCCGGTTTCTATTCTTTCGTCGCCGTCCATTACCACTTTCTGGCCAAACCCTGTGATGGTCGAAGCCTTACAAGTGATCGAAAAGCTCGATACATCATCTATCCCAGAAAAGGCCCGTCCGGTCGCATAATCGATGTAAATGTATTTCACCAGGTCAGCGTACTCCAAGTCCTCTCCTATCCGGTACGAAGCCAGTTTAGCCTCCAGGCTGGCCTGGACGTTTGCCAGCAGGTTAAGCTCCGGCGTTGCCGTCAGGACAAGATCAAGATCTATGTCCGCTTCCTGCAGCTCCGGAGGCACCCATAGTCGGGGATAGATCCCTCTGCCCATGAACAGATCGAAGCTCAAGGCTCCTGCATAGGTCGATGATAGAATCTTGGTGGCAT
>JAAZHX010000154.1 GCA_012510495.1 Smithella sp. | reverse complement strand
TTCTCGAGGGCAGGCTTCGCGGGAATGACAAACTTGTTGGTTTTATGTAGTTGTGCAGGCCTCAAACATTTCATGATCAGCGTTTCTTATATCCTTTCAGATTCCAATGTTTATCATAAATCACGGTTGTGCCGCTTTTCTTTTTGTAGCCTTGCAGGTTCCAGTTTTCATTCGTAAATCCTGCCGTCTTTCTCATAGCCGGTTCGGTTCCAGTTCCTGTCATACATGGTCACTACGCCCCGCGACTCCTTCTCGTATCCCTGCCGGTTGTAATGCCTGTCATAAACGGTCGTGTCGGCATTGGTAATACCGAAGACTGACAGCGGGACCGTAATGGATAACAAGATTATCAGATTTTTGTGTTTCATGGAACGTTTTCCTCTTCATCGCTTACGGATTCTTCCTGTATTGCCGTCTGCGGTTAACGGAGGACATGCGGCCGGACTTTTCTGCTGCGGTGATCTGGAAGAAAGCCATGTGGATCACGATGCTGTTGTGAACCAGTGCGGAGCCGACGATCTTCTGTCCTTCATACCAGTTGGAACCGTACCGGGTCGTTTATTACGGTGGTTTCTGGTACCTGATCGGCAATGAGCCGGCCACGGGCATCCTCAAACGCTATGCCCTCGATAAGATAAAGGACCTCCGGTTGATGACGTCGCGTTTCAAGTCCATCCCCGGGGACCTGGACTCGGTTCTTAAGGGAAGCGCCAATATCTGGTTTTCCGGAGAGAAAAATCTGGAAGTCAAGGTGTTGTTCGACAAAAAGGCCGGCGATTATTTCAAGCGGCGGAAAATGTTTCCGACGCAGGAAATAAAGGAGGAAAGGCCGGATGGATCGCTGGTCGTCACTTTCCGGGTCGGACACTACGACGCCATCCGTCATATTCTCAAATCCTGGATCCCCAATATGATCATCCTCGAACCGGAAGAGTTTCGGTTATCCTTGATCGAGGATGTCCGGGGCTGGCTCAAAAGGCAGACCAAAATGGATTTCTCTCTTCGGTCGAAATAACAAAAATGGCGGTTGTTCAAAGCCCTCATTTTGTCATGCCCGAAGTGTTTTCTCGGGCATCCACACCTTCTATGAATTCCGCCAGAAGAATGCGGGGATGACCTCTTGTCATGCCCGAAGTGTCTGTCGGGCGGAGAAAAGAAAAAAGTTGACGATTTCCCGTCATTTAGCTATGATGCCGCCGCTTTCGGGCTGGCGCTGGCACAAAATGCGGGATATGACTATTTTCATTGAATAATTCATTATTGATGAACTCGTAAAAAGTCAATTTCGGCGCCTTTTAGTCATACCGGCGAAGCCTGCCCTCGAGAAGTCGGGGGGGCCGGTATCCAGTAATTGACGACTTGAGTTACTTTTTACGAGACCGTCATTATTGATCCGGAAGCAAAAGAAGCGTTGAATAAATCATCGGCGGGTGATATGACCGCGATGGTTGAGGGCAATAAAAATAAGGATATAAAAATGACAACATTATTAACCATTATCCATGTTTTGGCCTGTGTTACTCTTGTTCTGATCGTTTTACTGCAGGCGGGTAAAGGAGCCAGCATGGGTGCCGCTTTCGGCGGGTCCAGCCAAACGGTTTTCGGCTCCAGCGGGGCCGGAACTTTCCTGGGGAAAATGACGGCGGCTGTCGCAATCATTTTCATGCTGACATCGATCACGCTGACCTATAGCGCTTCACGAAAAACCTCAGGCCTGATGGAAGGCGCATCGGCGCCCGTAACAAGGCAGACGGTTCCCGCAGCGCCGGAACCCGCGCAGTTGCCGGCGACCCCCACGGCTGTGCCCGGCGCACCGAATATGCCGTAAACGGCGCCCGCGGCGAAGTAACGGCTCTTTTCCAGAGAAGCAAACCAGTTGGACAGGTTATCTTTCTGCCTGTTTGCGGCGGTTTTCATATCGGATTTTTCCTGCTTGCCGAAGTGGTGGAATTGGTAGACACGCTATCTTGAGGGGGTAGTGGGCCACGCCCGTGCTGGTTCAAATCCAGTCTTCGGCACCATGATTATAACAAGGGGTTGGCTGATTCCTCGGCCGGCCCTTTGTTGTTTTGAAAAACCGTTTGCTGATTGGGAAAGGCGTATCCTGTTTCGGGCGGGCGCCGGATCAGTGCGGTTCTGCGCCGGACTGAAGCAGCTGCTTCAGGTCATTTCCGTAGCGCCGGTATTTTTCGGGCGATAAAATATCCTGAATGCCGTCGCGGTTTTGCGCCAGTTTGGCCAGTTTTTCATCCGACAGAAACATAAAGACCGCGCAGTTGGCCTCTCTGGCCCGTTCAAAGCGCCAGACGTAAAGTTTTTTCAGCAGTTCTCTCTGTTCGCCCGCAAGCGCATAATATCCTTTGATTTTCGAGTAGCCACGACGGTCAAAAGCCCTTTCCTGCCAGCTGGCGGAAGCGATTTTCGCGAAAGCCTCTTTTGCTGAAGTCTCGAGTCTTTTTTCCCGCAGGGCGGCTTTCTGCTTTTCATAGAGCGCCGGCAGCAGCGTCACATCCTGGACCGCGTATTCCAACTGTTTCGCAGTCAGGGGACGATGGTCCCAGCGGGAGCGCTGCATTTTTTTACTTTTTTTCAATTCCACGCCCAGAAATTCCCGGATCATTTTATCCAGCGACAGTTGCTGGAATCCCAGGATCATCCCCGCCCGGTGCGTGTCAAAAATGTTTTGAAATTCAAATCCGTAATCTCTTTTGAGCAGGCGAATATCATTGTCTGCCGCGTGGAGGATCTTGACGGTGGATTTGCTTTTGAAGGGTCTGGCCAGAAACGAAAAATCCAGGTCGGTCGTTGCATCCAGAATACAGGTTATTTCAGGGGCATAAATCTGGATCAGGCAGAGTTTTTCCTTGAAATACCGGAAGGAATCATACTCCGTATCTATTCCCAATACCGATGCTTTTTGCAGATGTTCGGCTGCAAGCCGGACGGTTTCGGAGGTGTCCACCAGTAACCAATTCGAGTTCATGTGGCGCAACTTAACCGAAACGGCAATTTAATGCCATAAAAAATGATGAACTCGTAAAAACCATTATTCCTGTCTTCGCGAAGCCTGCCCTCGCGCCACGGAAAGACTTTACAAAATCATCAGATGTGCTACGTTTCAACCGGTGGTTGCTCCACGTCTTTTTGGGGCGTCGAAGGAGTGGGCCGGTTTATGAAACAGCAATGGCTACTTCTCATTGTCATTCTGGTTTTGGGAGGCTGTGACGTGCAGAACCGATTTCTTTACTTTCCCAACAACGACCGGCCGACGGCGGCCATGCTGGCGTCGGAAAATATGGCCTTTTGGCGGGCCGCCGGTCAGGATTACAGAGGGCTGATTTCCGAGGGGAACGAACCGGCGCCGTCCGGAACGATCGTTTTGTTTCACGGCAACGGCGGCACGGCTTTTGACCGCGGCTTTTATCTGGCACCGCTGGCAAACCTGGGCTATCGGGTCATACTGGCCGAGTATCCGCTGTATGGCGGCCGTCCGGGCAAGGTGGGTGAAAAGTCTTTCGTCGCCGACGGCCTGGAGACGCTTCGCCTTGCCCATGAAGACTACAAAGAGCCGGTTTATCTTCTGGGGGAATCGCTGGGCTGCGGCGTGGCCGCCGCTGTGGCGCGACAGACATCCGTGCCGCTTGCCGGGATCATTTTGATTACGCCATGGGACACGCTGGCGTCCGTGGCCAAGTCGATCTTTCCTTTTCTGCCAGTGAAGCTGGTCCTTACCGACCGGTACGACAGCATTGAAAATCTGCGCAATTTCCCCCGCAATATCTCCGTGGTCGGCGCGGAGTACGATGAAATTCTTCCCATCCGGCACGCACGTCAACTCTACGAGCATTTGCCCGAAGGCAGAAAACGCATGTGGGTGATCCCGAACGCGGGACACAACGACTGGCCATATTACGCGGATGCGTCGCTATGGAAAGAGATGACGGACTTTGTTAAAAATTAAAAAAGTCTGTCATTTGCCCCGGCTGCATTTCCCTGTTTGCAATTTTGCCTGACATATACTACTGAAAATTCCCCGCCCTTTCGTCCAGCCCTTCAGGGGGCGGGGAATTTTTTTGGAGGACCTGTCCATTTACCGCCGGGTGACGTTATCAAGAGTTTTGAGCATCAGCGTGCTGTTATTTGCTTTGTTCGCAGCCGTTTGTCTGGCCTCGCTTTGCGTCGGGGTCGTTACGATTCCCGCCAGGGATCTGCTCGCGGCCGTCACAGGCGCGCTTGGCGGATCTCCTTCTGCCCCGTCTGAAGAGCAAATCATTTTACTGAATGTGCGGCTGCCGCGAATATTGTTTGCCGGCATCGTCGGCGCGTCTTTGTCGTCAGGCGGCGTGGTTTTTCAGGCGCTCTTGCGCAATCCGTTAGCCGATCCCTATGTGCTGGGCATTTCCGGCGGATCGGCGCTGGGGGCGATTATCGGCATTGTGCTGGGCGCTGGTTCCTTTTGCCTGGGTGTGCCGTTTCTTGCTTTTTGCGGCGCGCTGGCCACCGTTTTTCTGGTATTTATCGTGGCCGGTGGATCGCGGGGGCTTTGGATGGACAACTCGCTGATTTTGGCCGGCGTGGTGGTCAACGCTTTTTTTTCCGCCGCGATTCTCTTTGCTCTGTCCATCGTCAACAGCATGGAGCTGCACAGCATTACCTTCTGGCTGATGGGCGACCTGTCGGGCGCCGACGGAAAAGAAATGATCCTGGCGGCTCTGTGCCTGCTTTTGGGTTTTGGCATTCTTTACGCGCAGGCGCGCAAGCTCAACCTGATGGTCCAGGGCGAGGAAACGGCTCTGCAGATGGGCGTCAATGTCCGGACCACAAAATACATCCTGCTTTGTGTGACGTCGCTTGTCACGGCGGTGGCCGTATCGCTGGCGGGGATCATTGGTTTTGTCGGCATCATGGTTCCGCACATGATGCGGCTGGTGTTCGGCTCCGATCACCGCCTGCTGTTGCCCGCGGCGGCGCTTTTCGGCGCTTCCTTTCTGGTCGTTGCCGACACGCTGGCCAGGACGATCATTGCGCCCGCGGAACTGCCGGTCGGTGTGATCACCGCCCTTTGCGGCGCCCCTTATTTTATTTTTCTGATGAGAAGAAAGGGGCGCGGATAATGCCGATCCTTGACGCGCGGAATATATCCTTTCGCTACACGGAGCAGCCTGTTTTGGACGGTGTGTCTTTTGCCCTGGACGCGGCGCGGATTCTCGCGGTGATCGGGCCCAACGGCTCCGGCAAGACCACGCTGCTGAAAATGCTCAATGCCACGCTTTTCCCCGATCAGGGACAGGTGCTTCTCGATGGCAGGGACACGCGCCGGTGGACCCGCCGGGAGATCGCCCGAACCATGGCGATGGTTCCCCAGGAAACGCAGGCGATATTTCCGTTTTTTGCGGAAGAAATCGTCCTGATGGGACGTTTTCCTCATTTGGGTTCCATCGCGTTTGAAGACAAAAAAGATTACCGGATTGTCCGCGAGGCCATGGCAAAAACCGATTGCCTGGCGTATGCGCACCGGCGTTTTAACGAGCTTTCCGCCGGGGAGCGTCAGCGTGTGCTGATTGCGCGCGCCCTGGCGCAGGAGCCGAAAGTTCTGCTCCTGGACGAAAGCACCGTTTTTCTGGATTTGAAGCACCAGGCGCAATTTCTGTCAATGCTTCGCGAGCTTAGCCGCGTTCAGCATCTGACGGTTGTTTTTGTCACCCATGATATCAATCTGGCCGCGCAGAACGCCGATGCGATTCTTTTGCTTTACAATGGGAAAAAATATGCTATAGGCGTTCCAGCGGATGTTTTGACTGTGCAAAACATCAAGGAGGTTTATGATGTTGACGTGGGGATCGATTCGAATCCTCATAACGGGTTGCCCCGCGTGACATTGTTCACCTGAAAAAGGTTGTCCAAAAAAGGAAGCCGGTGAGAGTCCGGCGCTGCCCCGCAACTGTAAGCGGAACGAAATCCACAAAAGGCCACGGACATAAAATGTCGGGAAGGCGTGGAAAGTAGGCTGCCGCAAGCCAGGAAACTTTATGGACAGCTCCATTTACTTTCTTTTATCCCGAGGGGGAAAGGAGGAGTTCCATGAAGCACGTTCCAAAATCAGTTGTTATTCTTGTTTTATTCCTTTTAGTCATGGGTTCAATCCGTTTTTCGTTTGCGGCGCCGGAGGGTGGTTCTCCGGATGATGCGATACGAATGGACGCGATCATTGTAGCTGCCACGAAAGTCCCGGAGAAACGAAAAGACATTCCCAATGCCGTTATTATCAAAGATAAAAAGGATATTCAGGCGTCCGGCGCGAAAAGTATCGGGGAGTTACTGGCGAATGAGCCGGGCATAGATTGGCAGACCTACGGCAATTACGGCGGGGCCTCCCAGGAGATCCATATTCGCGGGATGCGGGGTAATGCGACCCAGGTGCTTGTCAACGGCCTCAACGTCGGTTCCCCGTCATTAGGTATTGCGGATGTCGGAAAGATTCCCATCGACAGCATTGAGCGGATTGAAATAGTCAAAGGTTCCGGTTCGCTTCTTTACGGGTCAGGGGCAATGGCTGGAACGGTTAATATCATCACTAAGGTGCCCAAAAAGGATAAAATGGCTCTGAAGATTGGCGCCGGTTACGGCACGCAAAATACCTATCGAATAGCTGCGGAAAACGGGATGTTTGTCGTTGGCGATTTTGGATATTATCTGACGGCCGGCAGAACGGAAACAGACGGCTTCCGGGACAACAGCTGGCTTCGGCAAAACGATGTGTCCCTAAAGCTTTTGCTGGACAAGAAAGAAACGATTAATATCAGTCTCTACGGTGATTACATCGACAGAAAGTATGGCGCGCCCGGAGTCGTACCGCCCATGGGAACGACGGATTATTATGTCGGCTCGGAAAAGTTTTATAACAGTGAATCCGCATCCCTGCTGGATCACAGCCGCGACAGAGACGGTCGCCTAGTCCTCAATGTCAAGGGCAAACCGATGGAATGGTTTGGTTATGACATCAAAGGCAATTACACGAACATGGAAAATTACAACTATGCGCGTTACGCATTCGATGGCTCCGGAGCGGAAAACTGGGTAACCAACAAGGTGTTGGGAACAGAAGGACATGTGGACATTCATCCTGCTGAGGGGGCCAAAATACTTTTAGGAGGTGAATACAAAGACTTTACCTGGAAAAATCAAAGTTATGGTTTAAGCACGACGGGTATCCGCGACGGTTCCGATTCGGTGGTAGAGGCTCATGTGTTTACCCAGGGCTATTTTACAGAGGCTGAATACAGGCCGTTTAAATACGGGAAGGCCTTAGCTGGTTTTCGGCATGAAAGACATTCGGCGTTCGGTTCGGAAAACCTGCCCCTCTTCGGCATTGTCATCAATCCGTTTGAAACAACAGCATTGAAGATCAGTCACGGAAAGCACTTTCTGGCGCCCACCCTTAACGATCTCTATTGGCCGGCTGATCCTTTTACCAAGGGGAACTCTGATTTAGAGCCCGAAAAGGGCTGGCACACGGATGTTACACTCGAACAGTCCTTGCTTAAGGACAAGTTATTCATAACGCTGTCTTATTTTCACTGGAATGTAGATAATAAAATCCAGTGGGAACCGGATTCCCTGAGCGTGTGGAGTCCCATCAATCTGGCCGGCTACAAGGCGGATGGCATTGAGGCGGGACTTAAGCTTGGTCCCTTTTATGATCTTTCTCTGAGTCTGGCTTATACTTACACAAACGCGGAAGAAGAGAACAGGGAATATACAAAACAGGATTACGGCTGGCCACCGTTTATTCCACCGGATTTCCAATACTATATGGTCAAACGGCGAGCAACCATGACACCGGAGAATCAGTTTAAGGGCAACCTCACCTACAAAAGTAATTTCGGGCTCACCGCGACGGCGACAGCGCGATACGTGAGCGACCAGGTTGTTTACAATACGGAGTCCACCGCCTATCCCAACACAAAAACAGTTATATACACCATCAATTCCTACTGGACGGCGGATCTGAAAATCCAGCAGCGGCTTTACAAGAATTGGATTCTGTCACTGTCGGCAAATAATCTTTTTGATCAGGAATACGACACTCATCTGCAATCTTTTACCGATCAAACCACATTCAAAACGACGATGTGTGGATATCCGGGGGCGGGAAGATCATTTTTCGGCAGTGTGTCTTATGAATTTTAATGATCTCGCAAGAAATATTTTCTTGATTTTTCTGTTCTCTGGTTTTCTTGCGATTTCTTGTGTGGAAAATTCTTTTGCCTCTGCGGTGACGGACGAGACAGGCCGTCGCGTTCAGGTGAGGCCCGCGCCGCAGAGGATTGTTTCCCTGGCCCCCGGAATTTCGGAGACGCTTTACGCACTGGGCCTGGAAGATAAAATCGTCGGGGTCACCACTTTTTGCGACTGGCCTCCGGCCGTTCAGGCCAAGACGAAAATCGGCGGTTTTACAAACCCCTCCATAGAAAAAATTGTTTCGCTCCGGCCGGATTTGATTCTGGCCACCGCCGACGGCAACCGAAAGGAAACCGTGAGGCAACTGGAAAAACTGGGGCTGCCCGTCTATGTCACAAACCCGACCAGCACGTCCGGCGTTTTGAAAAGCATTGGGCATATCGGCGCCATCACCGGCCGGGAAAAGGAGGCTGCTGCGCTGGTTGAAAAACTCCGGCAGAAATTACGCTCTGTTGCCGTCCGGACGCGCGGCAAAAAGAAGCCGCACGTTTTTTTCCAGCTGGGCATGGAGCCCATGATTACTGCCGGCGGGGGAACCCTGATCCACGAAGTCATTGAACGGGCCGGCGGGGTGAACGTCGCCGGAAACGACGTCGCCAACTATCCGCGTTACAGCGCGGAGGGCATCATCAGCGCGTCGCCGGACATTATCGTATTTGCGCCGATGGTCAATGACAAAACGTTTGAGGCCGTGTATAAATTCTGGCGGGCGTTCGGAGAAGTCCCGGCGGTCAAAAACGGTAAAATTTATCCGATCGACGCCAATCTGATCAATCGCGCCTCTCCGCGCATTTTTGACGCGGTCGAAATTCTGTCGTTCAGGTTCCATCCAGAGCCAAAGCATTAAAAAGGACACGATATGCATTATCCGACGATTCCCCTGATTGACAAACAGGCCGCGAAACAGGCGCAGGCCAGGCAAAACCGCCTGACCAAACCCCCCGGAAGCCTCGGCCGGCTGGAGGAGATTTCTCTTCAACTGGCAGGCATGAAGGCCGACCCGATGCCGGAGATTTCCAAAAAAGCGGTGATCGTCATGGCCGCGGACCACGGCGTGGTGCTGGAGGGCGTCAGCGCTTTTCCGGTCGAAGTCACCAGACAAATGGTGCTGAATTTTCTTCACGGCGGCGCAGCCATCAATGTGCTGGCTCGCCAGGCGGGTGCCGTGACGCATATTGTCGATATCGGCGTCGCTTCTGATTTTGATCCGTCCCTGCCCGGACTCTGGCGGCGAAAAATTGCCTATGGAACGCGCAATATGGCAAAGGAACCGGCCATGACAAGCGCTCAGGCCGAACAGGCGCTTGCCTGCGGCATGGAAGTGCTGGCCGAAATTGCCGAAAAAGGCCTCGATGTGATTGCCACAGGCGACATGGGCATCGGCAACACCACCTCATCCGCGGCCATTGTTTCCGTGATGGCGGGATTACCGGTTGATAAAGTAACGGGCCGCGGTACGGGCCTTGACGATGCCGGCCTTCTGCGTAAGACACAGGTGATCGAACAGGCCATCGCCGTCAATCAGCCCGACCCGAACGATCCGATGGACGTGCTTCGCAAGGTCGGCGGCCTGGAAATCGCCGGTCTTGCCGGTGTGATGATCGCGGCCGCCGCCCGCCGCATCCCCGTAATGGTGGACGGCTTCATTTCAACGGCTGCCGCGATGATCGGCGTCGGGCTTGTGCCGGAGGTGCGTCATTATCTTTTCGGCGCGCACCGGTCGGTGGAGATCGGGCATCAGGTCATGCACCGCCATCTCGGTCTTACGCCGCTTCTGAACCTCAATCTGCGTCTCGGCGAAGGAACGGGCGCCGTGCTGGCGTTTCATCTGCTGGAAGCGGCCTGCCGCCTCCTGCGGGAGATGACGACGTTTGACGAAGCCGGTGTGAGTGATAAAAGAAAAGGCTGAAGGCTGAGGGGAAAGAGGAATCGTATGCGGAATTTGCGCACGGCATTCGGATTGCTGACTACGCTGCCGGTGGGACTGCCTGGGGGCTGGAAGCCGGGCGACAGCGGTCGCGCCGCCTTCTGGTATCCGGTGGTCGGCCTTGCGGTGGGCGGTCTTGTCTGGCTGGTCTGGTTCGGACTGAACCTGATCTTTCCTGCGCTTGTCGCCTCCGTGCTTGCGCTTGCCGTCTGGGTTGGCCTGACCGGCGGCCTGCACCTGGACGGACTGGCGGATTGCTGTGACGGTCTTCCGGGGTCGGCTTCGCGGGAACGCCGTCTGGAGATTATGAAAGACCCCTACCTGGGCGCGTTCGGCGTCGTCGGGCTGTTCTTCGTGCTGATGCTCAAAGCTGCTGCGCTCGGCCTGATGCCGTCTTCCTCCGGATTGTCCATTGTACTTGCCGCCACGCTCAGCCGCTGGCTTCTTCTGCCCGCCTCACGGCTGCCGCAGGCGCGTCCCGGCGGGATGGGCGCTGATTTTGCAGCAGGGCTTCAGACGGGCCCGATTTTCTTCGCGGCGATTATACCGATCGGCCTTGTGTTTCTGCTGGGAATGCAGGGCTTGGTGGCTGTCCTCGCCGCTCTGATCGCTGCCGCCGCGGTTCTGGGACTGGCCTGGAAGCGCATCGGCGGGGTGACCGGAGACGTCCTGGGCGCGCTGGTTGAAGTGGCCGAAACTGCGGTAATACTGGTTTTCACGATCTCATGTCGTGCGTTGTAAGTATCCCGGCATACACACAACAGAATAGAGGGCTGCAACCACCCCTGCTGGTGACAAGACCCTTGTCCTAAACGGAAAAAGGCTGAGACGTTTTTGAGGGGAAACATGACCTATCCTTTTCGACTGGGCGCAACCTCCTACGTGGTTCCCGCGGACATCCTGACGAATGTCCGCTACCTGGCCGGGAAAGTGCAGGACGTGGAGCTGGTGCTGTTCGAAGTCGATGACGGCCCGAACAACCTGCCGTTACACGAGGAGATTGAGGAGATGCGCCGTCTGGCCGCCCGGCACGACATGACCTACACGGTCCATCTGCCGCTGGATTTACGCCTGGCCGACGACGGATTCCCGCGCCACGCTTCCCTGGACAAAGCCCGTCGTGTCATCGACTGCACACTGGCGCTCGACCCCTGGGCCTATGTTCTGCATCTGGACGGAAAAACCGTTTTGAACCGATCGGATGCGGAAAGCCTGCTGCGCTGGCGGGATCAGGCCGTCCTCGCGCTTGAGCTTGTCGGTAAATGGGCGGGCGGCCCGCAGCGTCTGGCCGTAGAAAATCTGGAAGGCTATCCGCCGGATTTTTACGATCCGGTGCTGGAACGAATCGCCGTCAGCCGGACGGTCGATGTCGGTCATTTGTGGCTTGACGGTTACGATCCGGTCGCGTATCTAAAAAACGCGCTGCCGCGCACGAGGGTGATCCACCTTCACGGAATTGAGGACCGTGATCACCGCTCTGTGGCAAAGGCGCCGCGGGAGAAGCTGAAAGCCGTTCTGGACGAGCTGGTCAGCGCCGACTACCGCGGCGTATTGACGCTGGAGGTTTTTTCCGAGACGGATTTTCTGACCTCGTGCGCGGCCGTAAAAGCGGCGATGCATGGGGACATGCCGTCTTCCGACCGGGGAATCGCAGCCGCCGGTGCGGACGGCAGGCGCCATCGTTCTTGAGGGATAAATGATGATTGCTGAAATTCCGGAAAATGGCATGACGCTCATCCTGGGCGGCGCCCGCAGCGGGAAAAGCACGTTTGCCGAACAAACCGCCCGCGAGTCGGGAAAGCCCGTGCTTTTTATCGCCACCGCCGCGGCTGGCGATGAGGAAATGGCGTTGCGCATCCGCCGCCACCGGGCGTCGCGCCCCGCCGACTGGCAGACGCTCGAACTGCCGATGGACATCGGCCGCAGCCTTCAAAAAACCGGGACCGCCGTGGTCATCGTCGATTGCATCACGCTTCTGGTCAACAACATCCTGCTGTTTCTTCCCGAAAACTCGTCCGAAGACACCGTAATGGAGAAAGTCCGCGCCGAAATGGATGAGCTCGTTGCCGCGCAGGCCCGCCTGGGCGGCCGGTGGCTCGTCGTTTCCAACGAAGTGGGCCTGGGCCTCGTGCCTCCCTATCCGCTGGGGCGCCTCTACCGCGATGCGCTGGGCCGCGCCAACCAGACCCTCGCGCAGAAAGCGGCGCGCGTGATCCTGATGGTCGCGGGAATTCCGATGGTGATCAAATAGTCAGGGCGGGCGGTTGCTTAATTGTCGGTTTTATTATAGGGGCAAAGCAATTCATCGACGAGCTTTGATGAACTCGTAAAAAGTCAATTTCGGCGCCTTTTAGTCATACCGGCGAAGCCTGCCCTCGAGAAGTCGGGGGGCCGGTATCCAGTAATCACAGTGGGTTATGGACTCCGGTCTTCGCCGGGGTGACGACTTGAATTACTTTGTACGAGACCGTCAACTTTGCAATAAAAAATATCGGGAGAGTATAAGAGATGAACCAGAAAGTAACCGTTGTAGGCGCCGGCAATGTCGGGGCGACGGCGGCGCAAAGGCTGGCGGAGAAAGAACTGGCCGATGTGGTATTGATCGATGTCGTGGAAGGTGTGCCGCAGGGCAAATCACTGGATCTGGCCCAGGCCGCTCCGATTGAAAAGCATGACGCTCACCTTACGGGCACCAACACCTACGAAGCTTCCGCCGGCTCCGACATCGTAATCATCACGGCGGGCCTTCCCCGCAAACCGGGCATGAGCCGGGACGATCTGCTGACGGCCAACCGGGGCATCGTGAAAAACGTCGTGGGGCAAATCGTCAGGTATTCGCCCGATGCCGTCCTGATCATCGTCAGCAATCCGCTCGATGCCATGTGCCACGTGGCAATGGAAGAAAGCGGCTTTCCCAAAAACCGCGTGATCGGCATGGCCGGCGTTCTGGATTCCGCGCGCTTCCGGGCTTTCATCGCTATGGAGCTCACCGTCTCCGTGGAAAATGTTCATGCGATGGTCCTGGGCGGCCACGGAGACACGATGGTGCCACTGCCCCGGTTTTCCACTGTGGCGGGCATTCCGATCACGGAATGGATGACGCCCGAACGGATCGAAGCTCTGGTTGCGCGGACGCGCAGCGGCGGCGCGGAAATCGTCGGGCTTTTGAAAACCGGCAGCGCTTACTATGCGCCTGCCTCGGCGGCCGTCGAAATGGCGGAATCCATCCTCAGGGACAAGAAAAAAATTCTGCCTTGTGCCGCCTATCTGGAAGGAGAGTACGGCATTGCCGGTCTGTTTGTCGGCGTGCCGGTCAAACTGGGCAAAAACGGCATCGAAGAGATTATTTCACTGCGCCTGACGCCGCAGGAGCAAAAGGACCTGGAGAAGTCCGCCGCCGCGGTTCGGGAACTGGTGGACGCAATGAAAGAAACGGCCTGATCCTGCGGCCTGGCGGGCGTTTTCAGCCACAAGCCGGGAGATTTCGGACACGCCCTGCACCTTCAGAATCCGGACCGGTTCAATCGGATGGCGCTCGATTTTCTATCGGCCTGACGGTTTTGCGGCTGAAGCTCAACAGGACGCCGCCCAGCCCGATGGTGATGGCGAAAACCTTGATGGTCATTCCGATATAGAGGGGTATCCATCCCAGGAGCCACAACAGGCTCAATCCCACCAGCGTTTCTTTCACCAGCGATTTCCTGTGCCCACGAAAGATTCTGGAAATGATCCAATGGCCCAGAATCGCGCCGGATGCGATGAAACCGATGATGACGGCCAGCAGCAGCGCCGTGAAAGCAAGCGGGATCAAAAAGATGCCGATAATGGAAATGGCCAGCAGCATAAACAGGGGCGCGATCATCAGCGTCGCCAAAATACCGAGGAAGAAGGCCCTGAGCCGGTTCGCCGCAATGGCGTCAGTCACCAGGGTCAGGTGGCGGGGAACGAGCAGGGTCATGATCAGCGCAATCATCAGAATGATAGCGAAAAAGCAAATGGAGACCACATTTAAAATCAGCGACCAGCCTTCCAGCTCGCCGCGCATGGCCGACTGAAAAGCTTCCGACATGGTGGAAGCGTTGACTTCCGTGACGTCGCCGAAAACAGTGGAACCGCTACCTCTGACCATAACGCCCCCCAGGACAATCACTTTGCCCCGGACAACGGCTTTGTTGGTCAAAACCACCGAGCCGGCAATGGCCAGAACATTGTTCTCCACAAGCCCGTTGACCGTGATCTGTCCGCCGATGACGGCGACATTGTTCACGATCTGTCCCTCTTCCACAAGAATATCACTGCCTGCTTTGACAATATTTGCAGCATCGGCGTACGACGGCAAAAGCACAAGGGCGATGGCGGCAAGCGCGGCAATTTTTACTTTCATGATCCACCTTCTGCTTTCTGGGCAAAATATTTTTGTCGGAAGTACGCCATGAAACCCGGCATGACGGAAATGATGACAATCGCGACAATGACAACAGTAAAATTTGTTTTAACGGCCGGGATATTGCCGAAAAAGTACCCCCCCAGGAGGAAAATGACCACCCAGGAGATGCCGCCGATAACATTGTACACAATAAAGCGGGGATAGCTCATCGCCCCGATCCCCGCGACGAACGGGGCAAAAGTGCGGATAAACGGCATAAACCGGGCGATAATAATCGTCTTTCCACCGTGCCTTTCATAAAATTCGTGCGTTTTGATCAGGTATTTCTTTTTAAAAAACCGGCTTTCTTCGTAATGGAAAACCCTGGGGCCAATGTAATGGCCGATGGCATAGTTGACCGTGTCCCCGGCGATGGCCGCGATACAAAGCAGAATCAAAAGCGCCTCGACGTGCAGCGCGCCCAGAGCGGCCAGCGTGCCCAGGGCAAAAAGCAGTGAGTCGCCGGGCAGAACCGGCGTTATCACAAGACCAGTTTCGCAAAATACAACCGCAAATGCAATAACATACACCCACACGCCAAAACTTTGGATGATCATCGGGAGATACTGGTCGAGGTGAATAAGAACATCTATAAAAAAAAGAATGATATCCATAGCTTTGCTATACGTTTCAAAAGCGACACATCGGGAGTGTTTTGTGGGCATCCCTATATCGGGTTCATGGGGCTGGTGTCAACATGAAAAATTGCAAAGAGAAAGGAGGTCGAAACAGCAGAAGCAAACAGGATTGCATCATCCGGTCTCCAAAATGAAACGCAACTTTTTATCATGACGGCCGGCGGATCGGCCGCGCGGATTGTCATTCAAAAGAAAATCATCCGATGACCGGAGATGACAGCCGCCCGCCGTCGGGGCTCCTCCTGCAAGGGCGTGCCTACAAAAAATAGTGCGCCATGAAGGTAACCTCAAAAATCAGGTTCGGGAAATTTTTTCTTTCCACTTCTTCAAACCCCAGTTTTTCATACCAGTTTTGCAATGCGTGATCGTCCGAGATGATACCGATTTGGACGCGGAACGCCTTCAAAAGACGGGCCTGAGACAACGCGTGCTTTACCAGCGCTTCCCCGAATCCTTTTTTTTGCTCGCGCGGTAAAACCGCCAGGCGCTCCAGATAACAGACCTCGTCGTTTATTTTTTCCAGGGCGACGCACCCCACCGGCCGGCCCTGCGCCTCCAGAACATAAAAGACGACGCCGCGGTTGATTTCACGCATCAGCCATTCGGTCCGGCAGTTGGAGGAATGCGTCGGGCTGTTTTGCTCGGTAAGCCCGAACCGGTCGGCCACCTCCTGAAAAGCATCCCGGATGATCTCCACCAGCACATCGATGTCTTCCTTCCCGCCTGTCCGGATTTGGTATTCCATTTTGCCTCCTTCTTCTTACATCTTTCTTCAGGATGCTTCCGTCCGAAAAGGATTATTCTTCCAGTCTGCCGGTTTTTTCTTACGCGGTGAGCAGCTTTTCCAGCGCGGGGAATACGGCCGCCAGATTTTCCGGCTTTGTGCCGCCGGCCTGGGCCATGTCGGGGCGGCCTCCGCCCTTGCCGCCGACGAGTGGGGCAAGTTCCCTGATGATGTTTCCGGCGGAGAACTTGCCGGTCAGGTCTTTGGTGACCATGCACAGCAGCAGCGCTTTACCTTCGGCTTTGCTCCCCAGGAGAATGACGCCGGAGCCGAGCCGGTCGCGCAGTTTATCGCCGAAATCGCGCAGGGTTTTTGCGTCGGCTATCGCCACTTCCGCGGCCAGCACTTTCACGCCGCCGATTTCTTTGACTCTGCCCATCAGGTCACCGCTGTCTTTAGCAGCGAGTTTCCCCTTGAGGGCTTCGATTTCTTTTTCCAGATCCCGCGTCTGTTTTAAAAGCTTTTCCGCCCGGTCGAACACTTCCAGATGCCCGGCCTTGAACAGACCCGCCGTCTGTTTTAATTCTTCTTCGGTTTTTTGAACATGCAAAACCGCCTCTTTCCCTGTTACCGCTTCGATCCGGCGGACACCTGCGGCGATGGCGGATTCATGCATGATTTTCAGGAGGCCGATGTCGCCGGTGCGCTCGACGTGCGTTCCGCCGCAAAGCTCCATGCTCATTTCTCCCATCTTGACGATGCGCACGGTCGCGCCGTATTTTTCGTCAAATACCGCCGTCGCACCGGTTTTGAGCGCGTCATCGAGCGAGCAGACATCTGTTTGCACGGCGACGTTTTTGCGGATCATGTCGTTGGCGATGGTCTCCACACGCTGCAGTTCTTCATCGCTGATTTTGGAAAAATGTGTGAAGTCGAAACGCAGCCGTTCCGCGTTGACCAGCGACCCGGACTGTTTGATATGATCGCCCAACACAGCTTTGAGCGCTGCCTGCAGGAGGTGTGTACCGGAGTGGTTGGCGGCGATGGCTCTGCGCCGTTCCACATCGATAACCAGGCGGGCCGCGGCACCGACTTTGATTTCCCCGCTCAAGACAACGCCCTGATGGACGATGAAATTCTCAACGGGTTTTTTCGTATTCTCCACATGAAAGCGGAATCCTTTGCCTTCGAGATAGCCCGTATCCCCCGCCTGTCCTCCCGATTCCCCGTAAAACGGCGTCGTATCCAGGACGATTTCCGCCTTTTGGCCGGACGGCGCCGTTTCGACGGATTTGCCATCCACGAAGACGGCCGTAACTTTCGCTTCGTCCCGGTGAACGGTTTCATGGCCGCAAAAAGCGCTCACCACACCGGAGCTTGACGCCTTGAGGTAGCATTCGGCGATGGCTTCTTCACCGCTGCCCTTCCAGGCACCGCGGGCGCGTTCGCGCTGGCGCTCCATTTCGGCTTTAAAGCCTTCCGCATCCAGGGTGATCCCGTCTTTTTTGACGATATCCGCCGTAAGATCGGTGGGGAAGCCGAAGGTGTCGTACAGTTTGAAAATAATCTCACCGGGCAGAACGGTTTTTCCCGCTTTTTTGAGCGCTTCCGCTTCCTCCTGCAAAATGCGCAGGCCCGCGTCGAGCGTTTCCATGAAGCGCTGCTCTTCGTTGAGGATTACGCGGGTGATGTAAGACGCTTTGTCGGCCAGATCGGGATACGTGTATTTCATCATATCGATGACGACCATCGCGGCTTCGTTTAAAAACGGCTTGCCGATGCCGAGCATTTTGCCGTGGCGCGCGGCGCGGCGCAAAATTCTTCTCAGCACGTAGCCGCGGCCTTCGTTGGACGGTAAAATGCCGTCGCCGATCAGAAAGGTGAGGGCCCGGCTGTGGTCGGCGATCACGCGGATGGCAATATCGTCGTCGGCGTTTTTGCCGCAGGTTTTGCCGGAGGTCTTTTCAACAAAACGCAGAATCGGCGTAAACAGATCCGTGTCGTAGTTGCTTTTAACGCCCTGGATGATGGCCGTGAGGCGCTCGAGCCCCATGCCCGTATCGATGTTGGGCTTGGGGAGCGGCGTCAGTTTACCCGACGCATCGCGGTCGAACTGCGTGAAGACATTGTTCCAGATTTCCAGGTGGCGGTCGCATTCGCAGAAAATGTCGCATTCGGGCCGTCCGCAGCCGGCTCCTTCTCCCTGGTCGAAAATGATTTCGGAGCAGGGGCCACAGGGACCGGTTTCACCCATCATCCAGAAATTGCTTTTTTCGCCCATCCGGACGATGCGGTCGGCCGGCACTTTCATTTTTTCATGCCAGATGGCGAATGCCTCATCGTCGTTTTCATAAATGGTCACCCAGAGTTTTTCTTTGGGGAGCCGGACCACGGCGGTGAGATATTCCCATGCCCAGGCAATGGCGTCCTCCTTGAAATAGTCGCCGAAAGAGAAGTTGCCCAGCATTTCAAAAAAGGTGTGGTGGCGGGCAGTGACGCCGACGTTTTCCAGATCGTTGTGCTTGCCGCCGGCACGCACGCATTTCTGACAGGTGACAGCACGGGTATAGCCCCGGTTTTCCAGACCCAGAAAAGAGTTTTTAAACTGCACCATGCCCGCGTTGGTAAAAAGCAGCGAGGGATCGTCCCTGGGAATCAGCGAGGAACTCGCCACCCGTGTGTGCCCTTTGCTCTCAAAAAATTTCAGGAAGCTCTCCCGTATCGCGTCACCCGTTTTCACCATCTGCTTCTTCCTCCGCTGGCTTTCTCAGTATCGTTAAAATCAGGCCCGGCGGGAAGCCCCGTCCCATCAGGCTTTGAAAGATTTTTTGTTTTTCTTTCCTGTCCGGCTGCCCTTTGGACACCTTCTTCTTCAGCCACAGAACGATGGCCTCTTCTTCGGACAGCTCCCGGCGTGCGGCAGTAATTGCATCGTCAATCAAGAAGTCGTCCACGCCCTTTTCCCGCAGGCAGGCCGCTATTTTGCGGTTTCCCCAGAGCTTGCCTGTCGCCAGATAGCGCGCCCGGCCGTTGGCGAAAGAGGCGTCGTTGAGATACTTCAATTCATGAAGTTTTTCCAGCGCTTCTTTTACGATGGTCTTGGCAAAGCCTTTTCCCAGCAGCTTTTTTTCCAGCTCGCGCTCCGAGTGCGGACGCAGTGATAAAAGCTGATACGCTTTGTGCCTGGCTGCCTCCGGATCCAGAGCTTTCACGCTATTCTTCCTTATCTTTGACAATGATGCCCATCTTTTCCCGGACGGCCTTTTCCACCGCCGCCAGAATATCCGGGTTTTCCTTCAGGAATATCCGGGAGTTGTCCCGTCCCTGGCCGATCCGGTCGCCGCCGTAGGAATACCAGGCGCCGCTTTTTTCAATGATGCCGTTTGCCGCGGCCAGATCGAGAACATCGCCCTCGCGGGAAATGCCTTCGCCGAAAATGATGTCGAATTCCGCCTCTCGGAAGGGCGGGGCCATTTTATTTTTCACGACCTTGACCCTGGTCCGGAAGCCGACGACATCCTGACCGTTCTTGATCGAAGTCATTTTGCGGATATCGAGGCGCTGGGACGAATAAAACTTCAGCGCGTTGCCGCCGGTGGTCGTCTCGGGATTGCCGAAGAACACGCCGATTTTCATGCGCAGCTGGTTAATGAAGATCACGGTGGTTTTCGATTTGCTGATAGAGCCGGTCAGTTTGCGCAGGGCTTGCGACATGAGTCTGGCCTGAAGCCCCATCTGGGCGTCGCCCATTTCTCCTTCCAGCTCGGCTCTGGGGACCAGCGCCGCCACGGAATCCACGACCAGGACATCCAGCGCGCCGCTGCGCACAAGCGTCTCCGCGATTTCCAGCGCCTGCTCGCCCGTGTCCGGCTGAGAGATAAGGAGTTCGTCGGTGTTCACGCCGATATTTTTGGCGTACAGCACGTCGAGGGCGTGCTCGGCGTCAATGTAGGCGGCGATGCCGCCCTTTTTTTGCGCTTCGGCCACGATGTGCAGCGCCAGCGTCGTTTTGCCGCCTGATTCCGGCCCGTAGATTTCAATCACGCGGCCGCGCGGAACGCCGAAGGTTCCCAGCGCGATATCGAGGCTCAACGAGCCGGTGGAGATGGCCGGCACGTCGGCCACGCTCTCGTGGCTGCCCAGTTTCATGATCGATCCCTTGCCGAACTGCCGTTCAATCTGCGAAATCGCCAAATCCACGGCTTTTGACCTGTCCATATCTGCGCACATTTTGATATCCTCCTCGTCTGGGTTATTTTTTATATAGCTTTGCAGGAAACGTCGCGATAACCTGAAGGTCACCCGCTGTTCCCTGCGGAATCAGCTCTCCAGCGGAAACGTCGCCAGCCGGGTATAAATCGCGCCCTGCGGCGTCAGTTTGCTTTGAAATAAAATCAATTCGCGGACGGCAAAAACACCTGTGGAAAAATCCCTGTATTTTTGCAGGGCCTCGTCCATTCCCACGGGCCGGCGCGGCTCTTTGACGCGGGCCAGCGTCAGGTGCGCCCGGAAAGGGCGGTCTTCTTTCGGAAAGCCGATCTCGATGAAATCCGCTTCGAGCTGTTTGTGCAGCGCGGCGAGCTTTTCCACGTCGCCTGCTGTTCCGCACCAGAGGACCCGCGGCTTGCGGGCATCCGGGAACACACCCAGTTTTTCAATTTGCAGATTCAGAGACGCGCCGGATTTCAGGAGGTCTTGCGCGACCCGGCCGATGGAGTCAACATCGTCTTTCGATACATCGCCGAAAAATTTCAAGGTCAGGTGCTGTCCACCGGGCCTCGTCCAGCTCAGCCTGCCTCGTATTTCTTGTTTTAGTTTTTCCTGCAGGCGAATCACCGCCTGCAAAATCTCTTCCGGCGGCTCGACGGCCAGGAAGGCCCGGATGTTTTTTTCGGAATTCAACATCAAAATTTTTCCTGATCTTGTTCCATGAAGATCGATAGATCATTGAACCCGCAGTCGCGGGTCATCAGACCCGCCATACACGGCGCGCCGGAAGACGCGCGCTGCATTTTTCCTTTGTGACGATTTGCCGTCAAGAGGGCATCTCCTGTAAATAATGTCTCAGCATCATCAGCGCCGCCTCGGAGGAGATCAGCTTGTTTCTCCTGCGGTCCCAGCGATATGCGTACCGACGGCAAATCGTTTGCGCGCCGTCGGCCAGCGCGATGTAAACCGTCCCGACAGGTTTTTCCTTTGTGCCGCCGGCGGGCCCCGCAATGCCGGTGGAAGCAAGGCCCAGATTCGTTCCCGCCAGCCGGCGGACGCCTTCGGCCATTAGCCGCGCGGTTTCTTCGCTCACGGCGCCGTGCTTTTCAATGATGTCGACGGGAATGTCCAGCATGCTGATTTTGGCTTCATTGCTGTAGGCGATGAGACCGCGTTCAAAATAAACGGAGCTGCCGGAAACATCGGTAAGACGGTCGGCAATCAAACCTCCCGTGCAGGATTCCGCAACGGCGATGGTCAGTCTCTTTTGGGTCAGTTCCGCAGCGATGGTTTCTTCCAGCGTTTGCTCGCCCACGGAAAAAATAAAATCAGCCAGGCGCGCCGCCACCTCTTCCTGCACTTTTTGCAGATTTTTTTGCGCCTGTTCCTGAATGTCGGACCGGGCGATCAACACCAGATGGTTTTCGGGAAACACGGGGTAAAATCCGACACTGACGCCAAACGCGTTAAAATTTACAGAGGCCAGCTTTTGATCCACAGCCGCCTCGGACAGACCGAAGGTTTTGAGGGTCTGCTTGGCGGTGTGCTGTACCGGCTGAGGAAAGTGTCGGCGCAAAACGGGAATGACGCCTTCGGGCAGCATCCGCTGCGTTTCAGAGGGGACGCCGGGAATGACCATCACCAGCTTTTCCTTGACCGGCAGCGCGAATCCCGCGGCCGTGCCGACGGGATTGGGAATCACTTCCGCGCCCCGGGGAAACAGGGCCTGCTTGGCATTGTTGTCCGTCCAAGTCAGATTGAACCGGGCGAATATCTCTTTCAGGTAGGCCAGAATTTTTTCATCGGTAAACAGGGGCAGACCGAATGCCCTGGCGACTGCGGCCGTCGTGATATCGTCGGCCGTCGGCCCCAGCCCTCCCGTGCAGATCACAGCGTCCGTAAAAGACAAAAGGTAATGCAGCCGGTTGGCGATGATTTCGAAGTCATCGCTAACCGACATCATGGTTTCAACCGTCCAGCCCTGCAGATTCATTTCCCGGGCGATAAACGAAGAATTCGTGTCGGCAACGCGCCCGTTCATCAGTTCGTTGCCGATGGTTAATATTCCAACCCTCATAAAATACTCGTCCCTGCCAATAAGAATAATAAGAATCCACCGTAAACCCCGGCGCCAAGATCGTCCGCCACTACGCCCCATCCGCCGGGAAGCTTTTGCAGGTGGTTGAGAGGGAAAGGCTTCCAGATATCAAAAATCCGAAAAAGAAGAAACGCTGTGAGCAGATGCGGGCCGGTGACGGCCACGGGCAGCAGGGCAACCTGATAGCCTGCGATTTCATCGATCACAATCCGCTGGTCGTCGGTGTTTCCGTAAAGCTTTTCCGCCTCTCCGGCAACATAAACAGAGGCGGCCGATATTGCAACCACAAAGAAAAAGCGAAAAAGCCAGGGCAGCGGGCTGGAAGCCAGGCAGACCAGAACGCCCACCAGCGTGCCCGCCGTCCCGGGCGCGACAGGAGAGAGGCCCGCTCCGAAGCCGGTTGCCAGCACCCTGACCCATTTGTCCTTTGGAGAGGTTGCCACGAAAGTCCTTTTTCATCCATTTTTTTCGTATAGAACGATTGTTCTATACTACAGCTTTTTGCAGGATGTCAAGCAATCTTATCCCCGGACGCACGCTTTGGCCGACATTGTTGGCCAAAGCCGGCATAATGTGGTATGCAGCCGCCAAATAAAGGATTTTCAGGATAAAACATGATTCCCATCGTCTCCATTGTCGGCAAATCCAATTCAGGCAAAACAACGCTTCTGGAGAAAATCATTGCCGATTTAGCCCGTCGGGGCTATCGAATCGCCACCATCAAGCACAACCGCCACGGCTTCAACATCGACCATGAAGGCAAGGACAGTTACCGCCACAAAAAGGCCGGAGCGCACACCACCGTCGTTTCATCGCCTCATCAGCTCGCGCTGGTTCAGGATGTGGACCACGATCTTTCCTTCGAGGAAATTCGCGATAAATTCATTTCCGGGGCGGATATTATTCTCACCGAAGGGTTCAAGGTCAATGACTATCCGAAGATTGAGGTGTTCCGCTCCGAACTCAAAAGGGAGCTGATCAGCAAAAAAGAAGACGGCTTAGTTGCCGTGGCCTCGGATGTGAATCTGGATACGGATGTCCCCTGCCTGGATATCAACGACCCCAAAGCCGTCGCCGACTTCATTGAATTTCATTTCCTGAAACAGCCCTGAAGCTCTCCGTCAATCGATGGCGGCGCTTTGCCGAAAAAAAAGCCCGGCGGTTTGACGGCCGAGCTTGAGTGTGCTTCAGGCGATAAAGCGTTGTTGTCCTATTCAGGGTTCGGAAAGAGCGTTGGGATCCGCCAGCCATTCCATCGAGGAGCCGTCATACACCTTGACATCCTTGTATCCCAGCAGTTCCGTCATGATAAAGGCCCAGCTGGTGCAGGTCTTGCCCGTATCACAGTAAACGATGATTTCCTTGTTCAGATCGGAGCCGGCCGCCTTCTTCGCAAGCGCCTCCAGCGCCACCTTGTCCTTATACAGGCCTTCCGGCGTGAACAGCTGGCCAACGGGCAGATTGACCGCTCCCTTGATGCGGCCTGTTTTGGGAACAAAGGGCAGCTTTTCCTTGCCTTCAAAAAAGGCCGGGGCGCGGTTGTCGAGAACAACCGCCTGGCCGATTTTACCCGCAAGCGAAGCCTTGTCCACGAACAGACCCTTGTTGACGGACGCCGAAAAAGATTTTTCTTTGGGTCTCGCCATATCCTGCGAAATCGGTTTGTTTTCCTTGACCCAATGATTCTGGCCGCCGCTGAGGATGGCGACATTGGGTACGCCCATGTATTTCAGCGTCCAGGCCACACGCGTCATGTCGAATTGATCGGGAACTTTGTCCGTTTTTCCCACTAAGACAACCAGCGAATCCTTATCGATACCCGCGCTTCCGATCGTGTCGGCCAGATCATCGATCTCCGGCAGTTCGTTCAGCAGATCGCCCTTTTTAACGGCCCAGGTTCCGTAAACAACGTTGACGGCGCCCGGAATATGGCCTGCCTTGTATTCTTCCACCTTGCGCACATCGACGACGACCAGGTTGGCATTGTTCAGGTTCTGCTGCAGCCAGTCGGTGGACACGATGGGATCAATACTCCTCGCCGCCGCCTGCACGGGAGCGGTAAGAGCCAACGGCAGCATCAACAGGACCGCCAGAACAATCGTCTTCAACCACATCATTTTTCTCATAAAGTACTGCCTCCTTTGTCTAATCCATTGCTTTTCGCTATTTTGAAACCTGCGACAACCTTCAAACCCCGGTCGAAGATCCAGTTCAGGAATCAACGGATTTCTCGTTTTTTTCAAGATCGGCCATCCACAAAGCATGGCGGTGACGGGCATAGTCCAGGCGAACCTTGCCGGTGAAGATGCCCCGCACCATCGGCCAGTTCGGCTTAAGCAGAATCGCCGCCATATGCGCGAGAAATGCCAGAAAAAAAAGAACGAAACAAATGTTATGAATCCAGGTGGCCGTCAGAACGATCGCCGGCGATAGATCCGGCGCGTAGATGTTCTTATAGGTTTTGATCAGACCGGACACAATCAGCATCGCGATGATCAAAGCCATTCCGACATACGCCCAGCGCTGTTCCGGCAGGTACTTGTGCATCGGCGGCTCCTGGCCGAAGCCGAAAAGGCTCTTCATGACGGTGACGGATGCCTTCATATCGCCTTTTTGCGGCAGCAAACCGGTTTCGCCGCGCGCTCCGTGGTACAGCAGATGAAAAATTCCCGCAACCGTAAAAATCAGCGCCGCCGCGTAATGAAGATACAGGGACGTGATAAAATCCGCCGTCCAGCCCAGCCCCGGAACGGTGATGATGTAATAGCGTTTGGCCACGGGCAGTTCAAAGATTCCGGTAGCCAGCAGGATCAGGCCGGAAATCGCGATGGCCCAGTGTTCGATCAATTCCAGCCGGCTGTGGCGGACGACCCGGTTCTTTTCCGCAAGGATCTTTTCAGTCATGGTCTTCCTCCTGGCAGGCCTTGCGGTCCCCGCGGCGTGAAAACCAGCCGGCCGCACCGGCGAGCGCCAATCCCAGAACGGGGGAAGCCAGCACGGCTTTTCCCAGCGGGTCCGTTCCCGCCATGCGCCGCTCGACACCCGGCTTCATGGCCGGCTGCCCGGGTTTTCCGGTCATGGTTTGGTTCAACAGCTCGAACGATACGGGCGACACATAGAGCGTGGCCGTGCCGCCGTTTTCTTTCTGACCGTAAATGTGTCCATTGATCTTGCCGGCACGGGCCTGCGCCTCAGCTTCTATCTCTTTTCTGGGGCCGATCAGCATGGCATTGCGCGGGCAGACCTCGATGCATCCCGGCATTTTTCCTTCCTTTAGCCTGTCATTGCAGAGGTCGCATTTGTACATGACACCGTTGCCCATGAAATCGGGCAGGATATGGAGGTAAATGCCGACGCCGGACTGCCGCTGCGGAATTTCCCACGGGCAGACGTCCCGGCATTTGGCGCCGCCGAAACACTGGTCTGGGTCGATGACCACCGCGCCGTTCTTATTTTTATGGTTGGCGGAAAACGGACAGATGGTCGCGCAGGCAGGGTTGTCGCAGTGCATGCAGCGCCTCGGGACAAACAGGGTTTGCCGCTCGCCGTTCACGGTGATTTCCGCCCGGTGCACGAAAAGATAGTTGTAAGGAGTCAGACGGTTCGTGACGTCCTGCTTTTTGGACCAGTCTTCAATGGTTTTTCTCGGCCAAGGCTCTGGAATGCGCTCCGCGACGGGGGAAATTTTGTTGGCGTTGATGCTTCGGCAGGCCTGGACGCAGGCGGGCATGTTGCGGTCCGTGCACCCGTCGCAAAGGCTCAAATCGATGAGCGTTGCAAGGGCACCGGCCGATTCGGCCCGGACGGCCTTTGGGAGATGGATTCCCGTCAGGGCCGCGGCCCCGGCCGAGATCCGCAAAAAGGAACGGCGGGATATTTCCGGCGTATTTTTGGAATTCATTCGTTTTCTCCTAAGACATGCCGATGAAACGCGTCAGCGCTTTCTGAAATTCTTCGATGCTTTTATCCGGGTCATCCGCCGCTTCCTCGATACAGCGCCTCATGTTGGCCTGAATGATCACGACGCCGGTTTTCTTCATGGCGGCTGTGGCCGCGTAGAGCTGGGTCAGGACATCGGCGCAGGGCGCTTCCTGCTCAACCATTCGCCCCAGCCCGCGGATTTGCCCTTCGATTCGCTTTAATCGGTTTAATACCTTGGATCTCGTTTCATCCATAACATACCCCGTGGGGGTATATATAAACATTTCTCTTGCCCCTGTCAAGTCGTAAAATCAACGCTTGACAACCGAAGCCCCCTTCATGATAGCTGTGGGGAAATATCTCGTGGAGAAAACCATGGACCCTGCCTGTGACCTGGAAAATATTTACCGCGCCGCCGTTCGGGAGGTGGACCCTGCCGGTCTGATTGCATCCCGCGTCCGGAAAGAAGGCAGCAAGCTTGTGCTGCGGGGCCAGGGAGCGGACTGGACGGAAGATATTTCCCGCTACCGGCAGGTGATGGCGCTCGGCATCGGCAAAGCCTCGGCGCGCATGGCCTTTGCCATGGGAAGTCTGCTGGAGGACGAACTTGCAAGCGGATTCGTCATCACAAAATACGGCCATGGCCTGAACCTCCCGAAGATAAAGGTCCTGGAAGCCGGCCACCCCATTCCGGATGAAAACAGCCTGGAAGGCGCCCGCATCCTCGCGGGCATGGCCCGAGCCGCGGACGAACATTCAATCATCATCAATTTGGTTTCCGGCGGCGGGTCGGCGCTTTGCTGCCTGCCCGCAGACGGCATCAGTCTGGAACACAAGCAAAAAACAACGCAAGCCCTGCTGGCGTCCGGCGCCGGCATCGACGAGGTCAACTGCATCCGGAAGCATCTCTCGAAAGTCAAAGGCGGGGGTCTGGCCCGGATGGCAATCCCCGCCAGGCTGATCAACCTGATTTTGTCGGATGTCATCGGCGACCGGATCGATACGATCGCGTCGGGCATTACCGCGCCCGATCCCACCACGTTTGAAGACGCGCTCTCGATCATTTTCCGATACGGGCTGGATGACAGGCTTCCACGAGCCGTAATCGAGCATTTGGCCCGGGGGGCGCGGGGCGAAACAGCCGAAACCCCCAAAGAGAACGACCCGGCCTTCCGTAATAATATCAATCTGATCCTGGGCAACAATACGCTGGCCTGCGCCGCGGCCCAAAGCGCCGCGAAAAAGATGGGATATGACGCGCATATCCTCAGCACGACACTGGCCGGTGAGGCGTCCGAGGCGGGAAAATACTTCGCGCAGCTTGCCGGGGCCATGCGGGAGAGGAAATCGCCGACGGCGAAACCGGCCGTCATGATCGCCGGCGGCGAAACAACCGTTACGCTCCGTGGCGCGGGTAAAGGCGGAAGAAATCAGGAAATGGCTCTGGCGTTTACGTTGGAGCTGCACCGGATTCTTCCGGATTCTTCGGATGTCTTCTTCCTTTCCGCCGGCACGGACGGCAGCGACGGTCCGACGGACGCGGCGGGCGCTCTGGTGACACCCGCGCTGACGGCGAAGATGAAAGCCGTTTCCGCCGAGGCTGCGTTACGCCTTCAGAATAATGACTCCTATTCTTTCTTTCAGCATCAGGGAGGTCTTTTCGTGACGGGCCCAACCTATACCAATGTCTGCGACATCCAGGTTCTCGCCGTGATATGACGCCCCGCCCTTTTCTCCGAAAAGACCGGGGCTTGCGTTTGAAACAATCGGCAGAACCGCTACCGCGGTTCCAATTTCTTTTTTTTGTCCGGAGCCGGACAGGAAGGCCGCATTCAGGTGGATATGCCGAGTTTCGGCAACAGCCATGCCTGAACAAAAACCCAAACAACTACAATCAACAGCAAGACCAGTAAATCATTCATATTTTCCATCCTGATAATTTATTTTGTTTCACTACTGGTCTTTGATAAGAAAACACCTGCATTTCGTCAAGTCTTTTTATATTGTTCTTACGGGCAGACTGAAGCTTTACAAGAATTCGACGGAGGGCATGGAGCAGCGATTCACATTCTTGACCGCAGCGCCTGCAGCGTCCGGCCGAAGGAGAGTAGCGACCGCCTGGAAATTGCGTCACCGGAAGCGGTTTTACAGACCCGGCTGCGAACCCGCGCGGCGATATTGAACTGGTAATTTTGAACGGGCATGCTATACTTCCGGCGACATCAGGAAGAAAGTATTTTAACGGATCATCGTGAGCATTGGCTGACAGGGAGGTAACCACATGAAAGAAAAGCTTTTGCCCAAACTCCTCATTTTTGCTTTATTCATCTTTTTGCTCCCGGCCGCGGGACTGGCCAGAGACATTGCCCCGATTGTCTCCACCGACTGGCTCCAGGCCAATCTGAAAAACCCCAAAATCATTGTCCTGGACATCCGCCGCGTGGAAGATTACCGCGAAGGCCACATTCCCGGAGCGCTGAACGCTTTTTACGGCGCCTGGGCTTATATGAAGGACGGTCTGTACGCATCGCTGCCGGACAAAGACGATATTGACGATACAATCGGCTACATGGGGATCAACTTTGACCGCTGGGTCATTATCACCGGCTGTATGGATACGCCGCGACTCAGCTATCAGAGCGCCCGCGTCGCCTGCACACTGCAGTATGCGGGCATTGAAAACGTCGCGCTTCTGGACGGAGGCGCCAACAAGTGGATGGCGGAGAAAAAGCCCCTCTCCACCCGGATTGAAAAGCGCAAGGCCAGCAAATTCAAGGGGAAATACGTCTCGGAAAAATTTGCCGATAAAAACTATGTCAAAGAAAAGTTGGATAAACTCATTCTCCTGGACCTGCGTGAACGCGAATTTTTTACGGGGGAGAGAAAGATGGATTGCGTTCCCATGAGGGGCCACATTCCCGGCGCGTTCAATATGCCGACCTCCTGCGCCTTCAATGAGGACAGGACCTTCAAAACAAAAGAAGAATTGACGGTCATTGCCGAAGCAGCCGCGGGAAAGGACCGCAACGCCGCGATCGTCACTTACTGCGACGCGGGCCAGTGCTGCCCGACCTGGTCGTATCTTTTGACGGAGGTGCTGGGGTATAAAAACGTCAGGCTCTACGTCGGTTCCATGCAGGAGTGGATGCAGGACCCGCAGGCGCCGGTGGAGCACTGATCAACGCCCCCGATGAATCCGTTTGACAGGGGGAAGCTGATTTGTTACATCTTGCCCCGCTCTTCCCTTCAGGAGGTGTCGTGAAAAGCCAACACAAGTTCCTTCTTTCTTTTCTTGCCGCGCTGATCGCAGTACTTTACGGTTTCTCGGTCTTTGCCGCCACCACCAATAAATGCATTCAGTGCCATACGAATGATGCGTTGATGAAGTCCATGCACAAGCCGCCCGTTTTGCCCAAAAGCGAGGGCGAGGGGTGAGCGGGTGCTCCTCCGCCAGTTCGGCCGGAAGAAATGTATAAAGGGTATGTGGTCGATAAGGCCCTGCTGGACAAAGATCCCCATTTCAAGGCGGGCTGCGTCATGTGCCACGCCGGAAACGACGGGGAGCTCAGCAAGGAAAAAGCCCACTTCGGAATGCTGAAGAAGCCCTCGGACAATCTGCGTTCCTGCGGGGTTTGCCACAAAAAGATTTCCGACAACTACTCCAAATCACTGCACTACACCACCAGCGGTCAGCGGACGGGCGTCATGCCCCGGTTCTCCGCGACAGAGTTGAAAACATTTGACGAGAAGGTTTTTGAAAAATCCTGCCGGAGCTGCCACGCCTCCTGCGGCGACTGCCACGTGAAAGGCGCGCCGGTCGGCGGGATCAGTATTGGGCTGATCGCGAAGCACAAATTCGTTAAAAAGGACGAGGGCAAAACCTGCACGTTTTGCCACGGCGGCCGCGTCTATCCGGAGTACACGGGTGAATACGGTGGCGCGCCGGATGTTCATTATCAGAAGGGCATGCTGTGCATGGACTGCCACAAAAAGGCGGAGTTCCACGGCGACGGCACGGCCTACAAGTCCAAAAATGAAGTCCCGCAGCGTCCGGCTTGCAAAAACTGCCACCCGAATGGCAAGGAAACTAAAATGGAAACGCAGGTCACCCATCGTCAGCATGAGGGCAAAGTGTCCTGCTACGGTTGCCACTCCGGATCTGACTACCGCAACTGCAACGCTTGCCATGGAGGCCATGCCGCGGCCAGCCCCGGCATGATTCTGGGGCGCTCTCCGCGGGACAAAAAAGTCCTGACGACCCTGCGGCTGATTCCCACGGTCCGCGACACTTTTGCTCCGGCGGGCATCAAAATGGAGCATTTCGACGCAGTAGCCAACTACTGGGATACACCCGCGCACAATATCAAGAAACGGACGGACCGGACCCGCAAATGCGACACCTGTCACGTGGATCGCAAGAATTTCCTGACCAAGGAGACGCTGATCAAGAATGGCGCCAAAGCCAATGAAGATTTGATTTTCGTGCCCAAGGCCATTGCCCGCTAGGCGAAAAAAGGCATGAGCCGCAAGTCATGCCCGGCCGCGTTAACCCCCTGACTCCCAGACTTACCATGAAAATAGAATTTTCATGCTTCGAGGCGCGCCGCCGGGCATGATGGTTTTTTACGAGGGGGGTTTGCTTCTCAGGAATGAGAAGTTAACAGCGTCTCCCTTGATAGGTGTTTCTTTTGTCGAGTTCTTTGTGGATGGTGTTGAGCACATCCAGCTTGTTTTTCGCCCAGGCGGGGGCCAGCAGTATATCCCGGTAACCGTCGGCGGTGAGGCGCTGGATAACCATTTCTGACGGCAGAAGTTCCAGGATGTCCACGACGAGGGATGCGTACTTTTCTTTGGTAATCATGGGAATGGCGCCCTGTTTGTACATTTCACCCAACTTTGTGCCATCCAGCGCCAGAAGAGAATGAATTTTGATGCCGTTGACCGGAAGGGCTGCCAGCGTTTTTGCCGTGACCCGAACGTCTTCATCGCTTTCTCCGGGCAGGCCGAGAATGACATGAACACAGAGGTTCAATCCTCTGCCTTCGAGCGCTTCAACAGCCCGGGCAAACTGCGCGAAGTTGTGCCCTCGGTTGATAAAATCAAGCGTCCGGTCGAAAGCGGACTGAAGACCCAGTTCCACCCAGACGTGATATTTTTTCGCATAGCCGGCCAGAAGATCGATCACCTCCGGGGGCAGGCAGTCGGGCCTCGTGCCGACGGACAGGCCGATGACATCTTCCTGGACCAGCGCCTCATCGTAGAGCGCTTTGAGTTTTTCCACCGGAGCGTAGGTGTTGGTAAAGGTCTGAAAATAAGCGACAAATTTTGACGCGGACGGCTTGTAATATTTTTTGCCGGACGCAATCTGGTCGGCCACACAAGGAAGAGCCCCGCTTTGGCGCAGCTTCGATCCCCGTCCGTCGCAGTAAATGCAGCCGCCCATAGCCACGCGTCCGTCGCGGTTGGGGCAGGTAAAGCCCGCGTCGATCTGCAGCTTGTGAACCGTGCAGCCGAACCGGTTGCGCCAGTAGCTTTTCAGATCGTAATAGCGTTTGCTGTTTTTCCAGAAATCCGGTTTGCCCACGCGCGTCCTCTTTTTTTTGTTGTTTTTTTAAAGCCCTTACCGTAAGTTTACATATTACATCTTTCGTCATTCCGTGCAAGCGCAACGCGACACGGAATCCAGAAAAAGATTGACGTTTTCTGTCTACGCCGAGAAGGCGCCCGGATACCGGCGGACGGCGGTATGACGCGTTTGTGAGGAGATGTCCTTTCCACATATTTTAAGTCCAGGGACTTGGATTAGGGAGCAGATAACTTGATCGATTCTTACGACATCGTGGTGATTGGCGGCGGGCACGCGGGCTGTGAAGCGGCACTGGCCGCGGCGCGCATGGGCGCCGAGACACTGTTGTTCAACATCAATCTCGATTCCATCGCGCTGATGTCCTGTAATCCGGCCATCGGCGGGCTCGCCAAAAGCCAGCTCGTCAAGGAAATCGACGCGCTGGGCGGAGAGATGGGCCGGGTCACGGATAAAACCGCCGTGCATTTCCGTCTGCTCAACGCCTCCAAGGGCCCGGCTGTCCAATCCACCCGCATGCAGTGCGACAAGCAGCTCTACCGCCTGACCATGAAGGCAACGCTGGAGAATCAGACCAATCTGCATATTCGCCAGGCCATGGTGGAGTCCCTGGTTGTTGAGGACGGCAAAGTTCTCGGTGTAATAGACGCCAGCGGCCATTTTTACAGCGCCAAAAAAATTGTCATCACCACGGGAACTTTTTTAAACGGCTTGGTCCACATCGGCCCGTCGCAGACGCCATCCGGCAGGGCGGGAGAACTGGCTTCGGTGGGGCTTGCCCGTCAACTCCAATCGCTCGGATTTGACATGGGGCGGATGAAAACCGGCACACCGCCGCGTCTTAAAGCCTCGACTATTGATTTCTCCATCTTGGAGCGCCAGGACAGTGATCCCGATCCTGCGCCCTTTTCCTTTATGACCTCCGCTCTGCGGACGGAGCGTCTGCCCTCTTATTTTGCCGCAACACGTGAGGAAACCCATTGCATCATCCGCGATAATATTCGTCAGTCCCCTCTTTATTCCGGCGCCATTCAAGGTGTCAGCGCGCGCTATTGCCCATCGCTCGAAGACAAGGTGATGCGTTTCGGAGAGCGTGCCAGCCACCCCGTCGTACTGGAACACGAGGGGCTCGACACGCAGGAGGTCTATGCCAAGGGACTGGGCAATTCTCTGCCGCTGGAATTGCAGTATGCGATTGTCCACAGCGTGCGCGGTCTGGAGCAGGCCGAAATCATGCGGCCCGCCTACGCCATTGAATACGACTTTGTTCAGCCGACCCAGCTTCAGATGACGCTGGAGACCAAACACATCTCCGGCCTGTACCTGGCCGGCCAGATCAACGGAACGTCCGGCTATGAAGAGGCGGCGGCGCAGGGGATCTGGGCGGGAATCAACGCGGTGCTCGCGCTGGCGGGCGCGCCGCCCTTTGTCCTGGACCGCTCCGAGGCTTACACAGCCGTGATGATCGACGATCTGGTCACCCGCGGCGTGGATGAGCCCTACCGCATGTTCACCTCGCGGGCCGAGTACCGGCTGATTCTGCGGGAGGACAATGCCGTCCTACGCCTGATGGGCAAAGGCTGTGAGCTGGGACTGATTGACCGCGCTCATTATCTGGATCTGCTGAATCAAAAGAAACGGATTGAAGAGGGCATCCGGAAGCTCCAATCCTCACCGGTCAAACCGACGCCCGAGATCAATGAAAGGCTGGCAGCTCTGTCCTCCCCGCCGATTACACACGCCGTCAATCTTTACAGTCTGTTGAAAAGGCATGAAATCGCCTATGACGATTTAAACGGTTTTCCCGGCTGGGAGCCGCAAGATGACCGTTTTGTCAAAAAACAGATCGAGATCGAAACCAAGTATGAAGGTTATATCCGGCGTCAGTTCGAAGCGACAAAAAAGCTGAAGGAGCAGGAAAAAATAAAAATCCCGCCGGATTTCGACTATGCGTCCGTTCCCGGTCTTTCCAATGAACTGCAGACCAAGCTTACCCGGATCGCGCCGGCGACCATCGGCCAGATGGGGCGCATCCCCGGCATGACCGAAGGCGCCGTCTCCGCCGTTCTGATCATGATCAAAAAGAAGGAGCTGCAAAATGCAGCATGTTGAACGGCAGGGGAACGAATACGGGCGAAAATCCATCGGCGGCTCGCCTTTGCCGACCGGATCCATCGGGAATTGTCCTTGACGAAAAAAAATACTGTTTCTATGCCCCGGAGGAAACCTTTGGAATTGATCACTGATCATCCACAAACAACTTTCAGGAGGAAGGGATATGAAAAGAATTGCTGTCCAGGTTTTAGCAACGCTGTTCATTCTGGTCATGGTCATGGGATGCGCCGACGAAAAGGGACCGGCCCAACTGGCCATGAAAGCGGCAGAGCAGGCGGTGGAAACCACGAAGGCCGAGGCGGCTAAACTTGCCCCGAAAGAAGTGGCGGCGCTGGAAGCTGCCCTGGCGTCAGCGAAGGAAAAGCTCGACAAGGGTGAAAACAAGGCCGCTCTGGTCGAAGCACAAGGTCTTGTCGGCAAGGCCAAGGATATCCTGGCGGCGGCAAAAACCAAAAAAGACGAGCTGTCCAAACAATGGACGGAACTGACGGAGGGAATACCTCAGATGGTTGAAGCCATCCAGGGCAAGGTGGGCTCCCTGTCCAGACTCAAAAAGCTTCCCCAAAATATCACTGCCGAAAAGCTGGCGGAAGCGAAGTCCGGACTGGAAACGATCGAGGCCGATCTGGCAAAAGCGCAGGAAAGTTTTGCATCCGGCAATATCGTGGAAGCGGTTGCCACGGCTACCGCCGTGAAAGAGAAAACCGCAAAAGCCATGGAAAGCCTGAGCATCTCCGCTCCGGAACCGGCAAAGTCCTAGTCCGGCGACAAACCACAAAAGGGGCGCATTCCCGTAAGATTTGAAAAAGAGAATGCGTCCTTTTTTTGGAAGAACTCCAGAAGCGTCATTTTCTTAAAAGCTTCAGCCTTTCGGAAACGCTGTTTGCTTTTGCCGGATCCCCATTTTCCAGATAATAGTTCTGAAGCCTTTCCAGATAAGCCCAGAGCGGCCTGCGCCAGCCGTTGGCCGACGCTGTGGCAATGCCGATCTGCAAAATGGTTTCATCGGCAGGCAGGTATCTTGTCCAGGCACCACAGGCAATCAACCGGGACAACGGGTCGTCAATGGCGGCAATTCCCCGGCCCGCTGCAGCGGCATCCCTGTTGACAGCGGCTTTCAGAACACCGGCATACCTCGCCGGAAGCGCTTTCGCGTCCACGGCGCTGAAATTGCCTTTTAAAAAATGACAGTAGGCCATATCGCCGGGATGAGGTTCGAGCCGATAAAGTTTTGCAAATTCGCTCGCGTCAAAAGGTTCCAGTGACGCGGTATGGAGCGCGTATTTGGTCAGATAGGCGATGGTCAAAAGGCCCAGGTCGTTGCCGGCGGCGATTTCTTTTCTGGCTTTTTCAAAATGAGGTTCGGTGGACGCCTCCCGGCCGGTCAGGAAGCTGTTTTTGTATTCATCCAATTGACTGCACCCCTTTTCTTTCCAGGCGGGAATCTGCCCGGCGCCTCCGCAGGCGCAAATCAATAACGCGACAATTACATACAGAAGTTTTTTCATGGGACTTTAAACTCCGGCTCTTTTTTCGACCCGACGATGGTATTCAGTTTTTTTACGACACTGTCCAGGGAGATCACTACATCATCGATGTCGGATCGCAGAAGGTGAAAATCTTTCATGCCTTCAGATGTATCTGTGCTGATTTTATTAATATTATCAATGGTTTTGTCAAGTTTTTGCAGTTTTCCGATCACGTCTTTGAGAATGACGTTGACCTGGGGCAGCGCGCCTTCCCTGCCATAGATTTCCATATCTGTCTTGTCCGCCATCTTATCCACTTTGGCGAGGATGCGGTTAACATTGGTTGTGATTTCCTTCAACTGCTTGAGGGAATCATTCAGCGCTTTGACGCTTTCCTCATCGGAAACGGCCATTTCCACAAGGGATTTTTTCGAGGCCAGGTTCGCGGTTATTTTTTCGGCATTGCCCAGCACCTGATTTAAGTCCCCCTGTGGATCGGACAGGGTGCGCGTCAGACTCTCCACATGATCGGCAATCTTTGTCACCTGGTCCAGGACCGGTTCTATCCTGGCAATGGCGTCATTGATATCGTTGACGATGGCCACTTCCGGAACCTGATCTGCGGTAAGCGGCGGACTGTTCAGATTGGAGGTGGTCACGACAATCCGCGCCGCGCCGATCAGCGGCCGGTACAGAATAAAGACGCTGTCCGACCGGACCCATTTCACATGGCGATCAGGAATTTTGATTTTAATTAAAACGATGCCCTGGTCGTTGAGCTCCAGCTCCTGCACCTTGCCGATGTTGAATCCTGAAAAATCAACCGGCATGCCTTCGGTAAAGCCGTCGCCGGAGCGCGACGACAGCGTGAAGGTGTGCATTTTCTCGAAAACACCCTTTCCCGCGGCAAGGTACAAAAGCGCCACGGCGAGCAAAACGGCCGTGCAGGCAACAAAAAGTCCGACTTTCAATTCGCGGCTTACTGTCATAGTTCTCCGTACTTTTCTTTCATCCAGCGGTAGTCGCAGATGTGGCAGCTCACATACAAATCGTCAATTATTTTTAAGACATCCATGATAAAGCGGCCATCCTTTAAATGGGGAACAATTTGAAAAGGACGGTCGATCAGAATCATGGCATCCTTAACCATCGCGGCCCGAAGCAGCATGACGCAAAAGCGCTCTTCGGCATTCAGCGCCGGATTGCGCCTGTCGGCGATCCGCCCGAGGCCAAAGCGCTTCAGGCACGTGAGCGCAAGCTTCCGGGCCTGTCGCCTGGGTATGTTTTCGTGATACTGCTTGATCAGGGCGATGTTCGTGTACACATCCTGATTGGAAATCAGCGGCACATCCTCGGAAACAGGCGCGGCCTGCAGGGGATAGTCCCGCAGAAACTTCTCCTGCGACTGCCGGAGCGCCTGTTCACTGTCAAAATAATTTACAGTAATTTTGTGATTAATGACAGCACCTCGATCATCAGTATGGCCGCAAAAACATTCACCATGCCCTGGGATACCACCACGGGAATACTGGTCAGTTCCCGTGACGCCCGCAGGCCGAAACGGATGGGGATGAGCGTGATAAAAAATCCGTAAACGGCGCACTTGAACAGGGCAATGACTATATCAGAAAAATCCGTGGAATTTAACAGAAGATTCGAATAAACATCCGAGCTCATCCCGAACATCATCCAGGAAAACAGGTTGCCGCTGACCAGCAGGACAATGGAAAAAAGGCTGCTTAACAAAACGATGGAAACGATGCCGTTGATGATGCGCGGCATCACCAGGTAATCGATAATGTCAATGCGGAAAATTTCCAGCGTTTTGATTTCCTGGTTGACCTTCATCACAGCCATTTCCGTATTAATCGCGGCGCTCGACCGCAGGGTGATCAGAAGCACCGTTAAAAAAGGCGACAATTCCGTAACAATCAAGCCCATTAAGATATGCCCAATAAACCGGGTCAGTCCGAACTCTTTGAGCAAGGTGAAGACAACGCCGATAAAAAGAGAACCAAAGAGAATTGAAACGATAAGAAAAAGCGGCAAGATCTGCACGGAAGTGAAGTAGATCTGGTTCAAAAGGACTTCCCGCATGGCGCTCGAATATGTTTTACGTTGAAAAATCCGCAGAAAAACTTTCCCGGAAAACGCGATCGTCCCGGCAAAGCCGCCGAACATCTGAACGATCCGATTTCCCAATTTTTCAAACAAGGACATACGCTGTTCGCTCCGTGACGTGGTATCCTAACACAGGACAAAAAATACTTCAAACCATCATTATAAGTGCGTTTTACGTTGACAAACGGATGCCTGTCGTTATAATTAAAGCAATTGTGCGTTCAAAAATATCCGAAAAGTATCACCGGACGCATTTTATTGGAGGAAAAGATGAAAAATTCAAGCCGAAAAACATTTTTTATGTTCCTGATGGCCTTTCTGGTGGCCTTTTTTATCGTTTCACTGGTCGGCGTTTTGAGATCGTCTTTTACCAGTTCCGGGGCGCCTGAAATTCCCGCCGCCCAGGCGGTTCCCAACATCTCCAACGCCCCCGGCATGGCGCCGACTTCTTTTTCCGACCTAGTGGACCGCGTTAAACCGGCGGTTGTCAATATCAGCACCTCTAAAACCTATAAGGGAAGAGGTGGTTTTGGAGCTCCTTTCGGCCGGTCGCCTTTCGGAGACGATTTCTTTGACCGCTTTTTCGGCGACATGCCCCGCAGAGAATTTAAACAGCGCAGCCTGGGATCCGGGTTTATCATCAGCAATGACGGTTATATCTTCACCAACAACCATGTCGTGGAACAGGCGGACAAAATCCTCGTTAAAATATCCGACGGCAAGGAATACGAAGCCAAAGTCATCGGCACGGACGTCAACACGGATATTGCATTGATCAAAATCAAACCGGACAACAGCCTGCCGGTGGCGGATATCGGAGATTCGGAAAAGGTTCGAGTCGGGGAATGGGTGGTCGCGATCGGCAATCCTTTCGGTCTGGACGCGACGGTAACCGCGGGCATTGTCAGCGCCAAGGGACGCGTCATCGGCGCGGGACCCTATGATAATTTCATTCAGACGGACGCCTCGATCAATCCCGGCAACAGCGGTGGCCCGCTCTTCAACATGGAAGGAAAAGTCATCGGTATTAACACGGCCATCGTCGCGCACGGCCAGGGAATCGGCTTTGCCATTCCTATCAATATGGCTAAAAGCATCCTTGCGGATCTGAAAACAAAAGGAAAAGTCACGCGCGGCTGGCTGGGAATATCCGTGCAGGATATTACCGATGATATAGCCCAGAATTTAAACTATAAAAACAAAAACGGCGCATTGGTTTCAGATGTCTTCAAAGGCGATCCGGCGGACAAGGCTGGAATTAGAATCGGCGATATCATTATAGAAATAAATGGAAAGCCCGTTAAAGACACGCATGATTTGCTCCTGACGATCGCTGCTCTGCAGGTTGGCCAGAAGATGAATGTCAGAGCCATTCGCGACGGCAAGGAAATGACTTTCCATGTGGTTGTGGCGGAACGAAAAGACAATGTGGCGATGGCTATGGAAAGATCCGGCGGCGGCCATTTTGGCATTACGGCGCAGGATATCACCCCGGAAATGGCAAAGCAGATGGGAATATCGCGCAATGGCGTCACGGTCACGGACATTCAGGCGGGAAGTCCGGCCGATGAAGTCGGCATTCAGCCCCGGGATATCATCGTGCAGGTGAATCGGGTTAAAGTATCAACGATGAAAGATTACACCCGTGAAATCACCAATGCGGCTCAGAAGAAAAGCGTCACGCTCTTTATCAAGCGGGGCCGATCAGGTTTTTCCGTAACGATCCGCATCGACTAAAGAGGCATCCCGTATAAAAAAGGCCTGAAAAGATTGTAACCCATGGACAGCAGTCTGTATGATTACGCCGGTGTAATTCACCTTCACTCCTCTTTTTCCTTTGACGGCCACGCGCCGATGGAAGAAATTCTCATCGCAGCCGAAAAGAATGATGTTGACTTCATCATGCTGACGGACCACGACCATCTGAAGGCCAGACAGGAAGGCTGGGAAGGCTGGCAGAATAAAACTCTGGTCATCGTCGGAGAGGAAATCGCTCCGAGGTTCAATCACTTTCTGGCGTTTAATATCCGGGAGCCGGTTTTGTGCTCCGGAGACCCTGAAGGTAAAAATCCGCAAAAATATATTGATGAAGTGAGACGTCAGGGAGGTTTTGGCTTTATCGCCCACCCTGATCATGAAGGAACGAAATTGTTTCACGTGAAACATTACAGTTGGAACCATTGGAATGTCGTTGATTTTGCAGGCATCAGCATCTGGGATTTTATGACGGACTGGCAGAAAAGCCTTCGCGGATACGGCAGCGCTCTCTTGAGCTTCCTTTTCCCCGCCTTCGTTTTAAAAGGCCCCCGCAGGATTACGCTGGAAAGATGGGACGCCTTGAACCAAATCCGGAAAACCGTCGGAATCGGGGAGCTGGACAACCATGCCACCGTGAAAAAGCTGCTGGGGATCCGTTTTGTCGCCTTCCCCTTTCACCGGGCCTTCGCGTTCATCCGGACGCATATTTTAACCAAAACCGGTTTCACCGGAAACAATCAACAGGACATCGCCATGGTGTATGAGTCACTCCTTCACGGGCGCTGCTATTTTGCACTGGAATACTTCCGCAGGACGAAAGGTTTTCAATTCACAGTGGAACAGGACCAAAAGGTATTTCACATGGGAGATACCGTTCTGCTTTCAGGGGACACCCAATTATCTGTCTCCTGCCCCGCGAAAGCCCTGATTCGCGTCATCAGAAACGGCCGGGAGAAACACTGGGCCATCGGCAATCAATTAAGTATAAAAATTGATAAAACAGGGGTTTATCGCGTCGAAACCTATCTGAAGGCAGCCGGAAAAATCCGGCCGTGGATTTTTTCCAACCCGATCTTTATCAAATAAGCGAACCATTAGCCCTTTGCTATTGGGCATACTGGAACATCATGGACAGGGATTTCACCACTCTTCCCGGACTGGGAAAAACAATTCCCTTGTACTTCTGGCCTTCGATTTCGATGACGGTTCGGGTCGTTTCATCGGCGAGCAAATAGACGCCGATTACCGGCTTGTGACCGGCACTCGTCTTCCTGTCGCCCGTGGCCTGTGCCCTGTTCCTTCTGACACTGCGGACAGTAAAACGTGCTGCGGCCGCCCTGTCGGATCCGCACAATGATCCCGCCGCATCGCGAACAGGCCTCGCCTTCCTTTCCATAAACGCTGAGTCCGGTCTGGTTTTTTCCTGCGCGGCCGTAAAGATCTCTCCAGTCGGAAATGGACGTTCCCCGGCGTGCAATGGCTTTTTTCAAAACGCGCCTGGCCTGGCTAAAAATTTTTCTCCACTCCGGCTCGCCCAGCGTGGATGAGATCCTCGCCGGGGAAATGCCCGCGCCGTACAATATTTCGCAGGCGTAAATGTTGCCGATGCCAGCAACGGCTTTCGGATCCATCAGCAGAGTTTTGACGGAAACCCTGCGCGGGGCCTGGCGTTGCATAAATTTCCTGAAATCAAAACGGCTCATCAGATCATTGGACGACGGCGCCTCGTCGTCACGGACAACCGTGACGGTGGCGAAACGACGCGGGTCCACGAGATCGACATTGCCGTCGGCCATCGTCATCCGCCAGCGCGTATGTGGATCCTTCCCGCTGTCCTCACGCCAGAGCAACCGTCCCGTCATCCGCAGATGAATGACGATGCTTCTGCCGTCATGAAGGCGCATTCTAATAGTCTTCCCCCGGCGACAAACCCCGCAAATCCGCATCCCGCGGACGTTCGCGATGTTCACGAGTTTGTGATCAAAGATTTTCGTCGCCAGAATTTTCTTTCCGTCAATCGTCGCCTGCAGCTGACGACACAGCGTTTCAACTTCCGGCAGCTCCGGCATCGTCCGTCCTTTCCGCGTCATGAAATTTTTCGCGCAAATTATTTTTGACAAATTTCCATTTTTTCAGTCAAAATGCAAAATAAATGTTGACAAATTTTTTTGCTTGCGTAAATTCAAAAATCAATGAAAGTTTTTTGTCAGGATTTTTTTAAGCGGAAGGATGCTTCCGGAAGGAGGATGAATGGAAAACGAGACCCTGTTTAATGAGGACGCAGAACCTCCTGGTCCCACGGCTGGTCTTGTTGTGGTGCAGAACAAAACAACGAATTTTTTTTCGTTGACCACAAACAATCAACTTCCCTCCCTGGAAAAATCAAAGCCGGAACGGCTTTATTTTCCCTTCAAAGATTCTCCCCGCTCACGGGCTTTCCGAAAAAAACATTACCCGGGCATCAGCCGCATCGAATGGTTTGACTGGCGCTGGCAGTTTCATAACGCTATCCGCAATGTCCAGACCCTGGACGCCATGATTCACCTTTCCGACAATGAACGCCAGGCCATGATGCACCCGTCAGGGGATCTCCCTGTCGCCATCACCCCTTACTATGCCAGCCTGATTTCCCCGGAAGACCCGTCTTCTCCGCTTCGCCGCTGCGTCATTCCTGTAGTCGATGAATGCCTGCATACCAAGGGCGAAGAAGAAGATCCTCTCGGCGAGGACGCTGATTCTCCGGTCCCCGGGATTGTGCATCGCTATCCCGACCGCGTTCTGTTTCTGGTCACGGACATCTGTTCGACCTACTGCCGCTACTGTACCCGCTCCCGCATTTTCGGTCGCCGGCGCCAGTGCTTTATCGACACGGCCAAGTGGGAAAAAGCGCTGGACTACATCGCCTCCAATCCGAATGTCCGCGACGTGCTCCTTTCCGGCGGCGACCCCCTGACCCTTTCCGACGACCGGCTGGAATGGCTGCTTTCGAGACTCAAGGAGATTCCCCATGTGGAACTGGTCCGCATCGGCACGAAAGTCCCGGTGGTAATGCCGCAGCGCATTACACCGGCACTGGTTTCCATGCTGAAAAAATACCATCCCCTCTGGATGAGCATTCACGTCACGCACCCCGACGAGCTGACCCCCGAAATGAGCGCCGCCTGCATTCGCCTGGCTGACGCCGGTATTCCTCTGGGCAGCCAGACGGTATTGCTGGCCGGCATCAACGACTCCGTTTCCACCATGACCCGTCTGGTCCACGGACTCCTGCAGATCCGCGTCCGTCCTTACTATCTGTACCAGTGCGATCCGATTCCGGGCTCGTCCCATTTCCGCACGCCCCTCAGCAAAGGTCTGGAAATTATCCAGGGCCTGCGCGGCCATACCACCGGCTATGCCGTCCCGACCTTCGTTGTTGACGCCCCCGGCGGAGGAGGAAAAATTCCGTTGCTTCCCGAATATGCCATCGGGTGGGACAAGGGTGACCTGATGATGCGCAATTACGAGGGCAACCTCTTCCGCTACCCGGATAACCATGCCGAGTCAAAGGATATCCACTAGGATTTTGAAAATAGCTTATGTCCGGTAACCCTGTCTGTCCAGCGCCCCCCCCCTGCCGAACATTGACCATCGGCCTGACCTACGACCTGCGCGACGATTACCTTCGCGAAGGCTACAGCCTGGAAGAAACCGCCGAATTCGACAAGCCCGACACGATCGAAGCCATTGAAAATGTCCTGAAGAAAAACGGCCACGCAACCGACCGCATCGGCCACGTGAAGGCGCTCACGCGCCGTCTGGCCGCGGGCGACCGCTGGGATCTTGTCTTCAACATCGCCGAGGGAATGCACGGTTTTGGCCGGGAGGCGCAGGTCCCCGCGCTGCTGGACGCCTACCGGATCCCTTACACCTTCTCGGACGCTCTCGGCCAGTCGCTGACGCTCCATAAAGGCATGACCAAACATATTGTGCGGGATCTGGGCATTCCCACACCTGACTTTGCCGTGGTTTTCTCTCCGGAAGACATCGGGCGCGTCCGGCTGCCTTATCCTCTGTTTGCCAAACCGGTCGCAGAAGGCACGGGCAAAGGCATCACCGCCCGCTCCAGAATCGATAATGCGGACAGCCTGCGCGCGGTCTGTGAGAATCTTCTGCAGACTTTCCGCCAGCCGGTGCTGGTGGAAACGTATCTGCCCGGGCGCGAATTCACCGTCGGCGTCGTCGGGACAGGCAGAAACGCCCGCTCCATCGGCGTCATGGAGGTTCTCCTGAATCCGGACGCGGAACCGCACGCCTATTCCTACGACAACAAGGAGCATTATGAAAACCTGGTGCGCTATGCCGCCGTCTCCGATCCGGAAGCCCGGCGGGCCGTGGAGGTCTCCCTGGCGGCCTGGCGCGGCTTGGACCTGAAGGACGGAGGGCGGGTAGACCTGCGCTCGGACGCCTGCGGTCGTCCTCATTTTATCGAGGTCAATTCTCTGGCCGGTTTGAACCCGGTGCGCTCCGACCTGCCGATTTTGTGCGGACTGGCGGGCATATCCTACGATCAACTGATCACCGGCATCCTGAATTCAGCGCTGGAACGCGCAGGTCTTTTAAGAGAGCAAAACCTCCAACCCGACAGCCCGGAAACGGAAAAGGCGCCATGAAAAAAATCCTGATTCTGCACACGGATGTGCCGGCGGACGCGGGCGAAGACGAGCTGGATTGCCTGACGCAGGTCCGGGCCATCAGCGAAGCGATCCTTTCGCTGGGCCACCGGCCTTCAACACTTCCCTTCGGGATGGACCTGGGCGCCAACATCTCCAGGATCCGCGAAGATCAACCGGATATTGTTTTCAATCTGGTGGAAACGCTGGCCGGAAAAGGGAGCCTGAATCATTTCGCGACCGCGCTTCTTGATTTTCTACGTCTGCCCTACACCGGCTGCCGGACCGACGCCATGTTTATCACCTCCAATAAGCCGCTTACCAAAAAAATGCTGCGGCAGGGGGGGATCGCCACACCTGACTGGATCACTCTGAAAGGCGAAGCACAAAACTTCGCCCCAGCGGACGTCTATTTCCTCAAACCCTGCCGGGAAGACGCATCGGTCGGCCTGGATGACCGATGCGTCTTGCAGGCGGTCGGCCTGGAGGCCGTCCAAAACGCGCTGCGGGAGCGCCAGGAGGAGCTCGGTCTGGACTGTTTTGCCGAAGCCTACATTGACGGACGCGAATTCAACATTGCCCTGCTGGCTTCCGATCAGGGAGTTCGGGTTCTGCCCCCTGCGGAAATTCTTTTTCTGGACTATCCGCCGGAGAAACGCAAAGTACTCGATTACCGCGCCAAGTGGGTTGAAAACTCCTTTGAATATGAGCATACTATCCGATCGCTTTCCATCGCGCCGCAGGATGAACGTCTCGCGGACCGGCTGCGGGAAATCGCCCTGCTCTGCTGGCATCTGTTCGGGCTTCGCGGGTATGCCCGCGTGGATTTCCGCGTGGATGGGAGCGGTGTCCCATGGGTGCTGGAAGTCAACGCCAATCCATGTCTGTCCCCGGATGCCGGCTTTGCCGCCGCGCTGGATTTCGCGGGCATCGCCTACACCGACGCCATCGGCATCATCCTCCAGGACGCCTTACAACCGTAAACAAGGGGGAAGGTTTTTTGAAAACGATCACCTACCGGCAGAACATCCGGCCAACTGATTCGGACGCGATTGCAGAGATTGTGCGGGGAAGCGGTTTTTTTTCCGCCGCGGAAGAGACAATGGCCCGTGAACTGGCCGAGGAGCGGCTTGAGCAGGGCGGGCGGAGCTCCTACCGGTTTTTGTTTGCCGAAGAAGACGGCCGGGTGATCGGATACACCTGCTACGGACCGATCCCGGCCACCGCCGGCAGCTATGATCTTTACTGGATCGCCGTGACACAATCCCTGAGAGGTCACGGAATCGGCAAACAACTGTTGCAAAGGACCGGCCAAATCATCCGTCGCCTGGGCGGAAGGCAGGTTTACGCGGAAACATCCTCACGCCCCCAGTACGCGCCTACCCGGCATTTTTATGAAAAATGCGGCTACCTTCCGGAGGCGGTTCTCAAGGACTTCTACGCCCCGGGAGACAGTAAAATTATTTACTCTAAAACCATTATATAACAGGCAGTAACGCCTTCTTCACTCTGCACCCGTACGATAAAATCTTGCAATTTCCCCCATAATTAGCTAGAGCACCCTTGGCTTTTGGATTACCCCAACCGCCCACCGAAGAAAAAGGGGGAATTTGTTTATGCGCCTGTTTCCGAAGGAAGAAGATTTCTTTGGATATTTTGAAGAGCTGGCCGACAAGATAGAGGAAGGCGGTCGGTTTTTTCTCGAAATGACCAAAAACCGGGATTATTCCGAGGCCAAAGTCGCCCGGCTCAAGGAACTGGAGCATGAGGCTGACGATATTACGCATAAAACCTACGAAAGAATGCATAAAACCTTCCTGACGCCCATTGACCGGGAAGATATTTACGCTCTGGTCAATAAAATGGACAGCATCATGGACGTCATCGAGGCCACCGCCGTCCGCATCTACATGTATAAGGTGAAAAAGCCCGATGACGAAATCATCAAGCAGGCGGAAATTCTTTTTCAGGCCATCAAGAAAATCAAGAGCGTTGTCCGCGGCCTGCGCGATATGAAAAACTCCCAGACGATTCTCGACGGCTGCGTCGAAATCAATACCCTGGAAAATGCCGGAGATGTCGTTTTAAGAACTACCATCACCAATCTTTTCATCAAGGAAAAGGACGCTATCGAGCTGATCAAGTGGAAAGAAATCTTCGAAAGGATCGAAGAAGCCATCGATGTTTGTGAAGACGTTTCCAACATCGTGGAAGGGATTGTGCTGAAACATGCTTGATTCCATGGCATTTGTCATTTTTCTGGTCGTCATCGCCCTGGTGTTCGACTTTTTAAATGGCTTTCACGACTCGTCCAACTCAATCTCCACTATTGTTTCCACACGTGTTCTGTCACCCCGTCAGGCGGTCCTCTGGGCAGCTTTCTTTAATTTTGTCGCTGCTTTCCTCATCGGCACACAGGTCGCCCATACCATCGGCAAAGGCATTATCCACATCGATATCGTCGATAATCTCGTGATTCTGTCCGCATTGGGCGGAGCGATCCTCTGGAACATTATTACCTGGTATTACGGGCTCCCCAGCAGTTCCTCCCACGCGCTGATCGGCGGCCTCATCGGCGCGGGTATCGCCAAGGGAGGCATCGCTACGCTGGTGTGGTCGGGCGTCATCAAAACCACACTGTTTATTTTTCTCTCGCCGACTATCGGCCTGGTTTTGGGGTTCATTTTCATGGCACTCTCGATGAACCTCAATCGCCACTCCAATATCGCCAGAACAGATAAATTGTACCGGAAGCTGCAGCTGCTTTCCTCGGCTGTCTACTCCACCGGGCACGGCATGAATGACGCGCAAAAAACCATCGGCATCATCGCCATCGTCCTATACAGCAAAGGGCTTATCGGGTCTCAATTTCATATCCCCTGGTGGCTCATCATCATGTGCTATTCAGTACTTGCCTTCGGCACCATGTTCGGCGGCTGGCGGATCGTCAAAACCATGGGGACCAAAATCACCAAGCTTCAGCCGATCGGCGGCTTCAGTGCCGAGGCGGCGGCGGCCTGTGCGATCATCGGCTCATCCGTGGCGGGAATTCCGGTGAGTACCACTCACACCATCGCCGGCTCAATTGTCGGCGTCGGAGCGACGAAAAGATTATCTGCCGTGCGCTGGGGCGTGGCCGGCAATATCATCTGGGCCTGGATTTTGACGATACCAATTTCCGCCATCATCTCCGCCTTGTTTTTTCTTGCACTGAAAAATTTTCTCTATTGATAATTTCCCCTTTATACCGTAGATTTTCCCCGACAAACACCCTATCCCAATTGCCGCGGGAGATTTTCTCATGACGGAAAAAAAACTGCCCTTTACGAAAAAGCAACTCGAAGCCATCATAGACAAGTATCCGACGCCCTTTCATCTTTACGATGAAAGGGCCATTCGGAAAAATGCCCGCGCTTTTGCCAAAGCCTTTTCCTGGAACCGGGGTTTCAAAGAATTCTTCGCCGTCAAAGCCTGCCCCAATCCCTACATCATGAAAATCCTCCACGCTGAAGGATTCGGAGCGGACTGCAGCTCCCTGGCAGAATTGCTGCTGGCGCAAAAAACCGGCATCACCGGGGAAGAAATCATGTTTTCCTCCAATGACACCCCCGCCGCCGAATTTGTCCAGGCCCGGAAACTCAAGGCAACTATTAACCTGGACGATATCTCGCACATTGATTTTCTGGAAAAACACGCCGGACTTCCGGACCTGATCTGCTGCCGTTACAATCCCGGCCCCCTGAAAAAAGGGAATGTCATTATCGGCCATCCGGAAGAGGCCAAATACGGATTCACGCGCGAACAGCTTTTTGAAGGCTACCGCATTTGCCGGGACAAAGGCGTCCGACGCTTCGGCATCCACACCATGGTCGCCTCCAATGAGCTGGACCCTGATTACTTTGTCGAAACGGCGGAAATTCTTTTTCATTTGATCGCCGAATTATCGCATGCCCTGAACATCCGCTTTGAATTCGCCAACTTGAGCGGAGGATTCGGCATTCCTTACAGGCCCGAACAGAAAGCCATCGATCTGGAGGTCATGACCCGCGGCATCCGGGAAAAGTATGAAAAGATCATCGCGGCCGGCGGCCTGGCCCCCCTGAAAATTTTCACGGAAAGCGGCCGCTTTATCACCGGCCCTCACGGCTGCCTTGTCTCGAGGGTTCTGCACATCAAGGATACATACAAAAAATTTGCCGGGCTCGATGCCTGCATGGCCAACCTGATGAGGCCCGCTCTTTACGGCGCCTATCATCACATCACCGTCGTCGGCAAGGAAAGGCGCCCCCACGACATCCTGTATGATGTCACCGGCTCTCTTTGCGAAAACAACGACAAATTCGCCATCGACCGCCTGCTGCCCCGGCTGGCCCCCGGCGACACCGTTGTGATTCACGACACGGGCGCGCACGGTCATGCCATGGGCTTTAATTACAACGGCAAACTCCGCTCCGCCGAGCTGCTGCTGCGGGAAGACGGATCCGTTGTCCAGATCCGCCGCGCCGAAACCGTGAAAGATTATTTCGCCACGCTGGACTTCAAGAGGTTGAGCAGGTTTAAAGTGTAATGGCAAAAGAAAAAATCCCGTCAACGCCCGCAGTCCTGGCCCTGAAAAAATCGGCCGCAACTTTTACACTGCATACCTATGCCTACGAAGAGCACGGCGGCACCAGGGTTTCTGCGCAGAAGCTGGGCGTGGATGAGCATTGCGTAATTAAGACGCTGGTCATGGAGGATGAAAATGCAACCCCCTTCATGATTCTGATGCACGGAGACCGGGAGGTATCTACCAAAGCCCTCGCCCGCACGCTGGGCGTCAAAACCGTCAAACCCTGCACACCGGAGACCGCGCACCGGCACACCGGGTATTTTGTCGGCGGAACGTCTCCCTTCGGCGCCAAAAAGACTTTGATGCTTTACATGGAAAAGACGATTTCCGCCCTTCCGGAAATTCTCATCAATGCCGGCTCCCGCGGACTGCTGGCCAGAATGTCGCCTTCGGAACTGGTTCGCATCCTGAAACCCTCTGAAGTCAGCGTTGCGATATAATTTGCCATTTGAGAGGGAAAAAGAGATAATGCCTCAAAACTTCGGGAGATGATGTATGCCGGACAACGTTATTATCCGCTGTCTGAACTGCGGCACCAAAAACCGCATACCGCAGCAGAAATTTCAGCGGCGCCCCACCTGCGGACATTGCCACGCGCCGCTGGATGAACTGATTATCCGCTGCCTGAAATGCGGCGCCAAAAATCGTCTGCCGGAAGAGCGCCTCGGCTCAAAACCGCTTTGCGGCAAATGCGGAGAACCGCTTGTGATTGCCAGACAAAACATCAAGCCCGTCGAGGTCACCGATGATTCCTTTGCCCGCGAGGTGCTCTCCACGGAAATATCCGTGCTGGTGGATTGCTGGGCGCCCTGGTGCGGCCCCTGCAAGAGCCTGGCGCCGACCATTGACGAGCTGGCCTCGGATTACGCCAACGGCGTCAAGGTCGCCAAATTGAACGTGGACGAAAACCCGGAAACCGCCACCCAGTACGGCATCCGCAGCATTCCCACGCTGCTGTTTTTCCGGGACGGCCGGCTGGTCGAGCGCCTCGTCGGCGCCCTGCCAAAGCAGGAAATCGAACGGCATCTTCTTGCCATCATCAAAACCAACTGAAACGGAAACCGATACCCTTCATGGACAAAAACAGGACTCTGGCATACGCGTGTAAAATCTTTTCCGTCTGGGAAGAAGACATTCTGCTGCAAAACGGAAAACAAACCAGGCAAAGCTGGATTGAACACAAACCCACCGTGGCTGTGGTCCCCGTCAATGATCAACAAGAACTGCTGCTGATCCGGCAGTTCCGCATCCCCACCGGGAAAGACCTACTGGAAATTCCCGCCGGCTCCATGGACCACGGGGAAGAATCACCGGCCTCCTGCGCGAGCCGGGAGCTGGCCGAAGAAACAGGCTGGCGGGCTAAAAAGCTGACGCCGCTTTTCGCGGGCTACCTGCTTCCCGGATACTGCAATGAATTCATGTATTTTTTTCTGGCGCAGGACCTGGTGTACGAACCGCTGCAGCCGGATGAAGACGAATGCATTGAAGTCATTCCCACAAGCTTCGCCCAGGCCGCCGCCCTTTTGAAAAGCGGCGAGCTGATCGACGCAAAAACGGCGCTGGGCATCATGCTGGCTTGCCGGCATTTAAAGCTCTGATTTCAGCGCAGCTGCTTTTCTCTCTTTTCCAGACGGATCTCCAAATTTTTCAACTGCCGAATATCATTTTTCAACTGCTCATTTTCCTGCTGCAGCTGGGTCATCTCCGTCGAATTCTTTTCTTCCACCTGGCGAACGCTGTTTTTCAAACCTTCGATTTCTTTTTTGAGTTTCACCTGTTCCTGATGGGCATCCGTCTTCTGCTTTCTTAATTCAGTCTGCAGCGCGGAAATCCTGTCAAGAGCTGACGACAGGGCCCTCGAGCAATCCGCCCATTTGCTCCCCGGAAATTGCTCCATCAAAGATACCAGCCGGATTTTTGCCTCCTTGTAATCCGGCTCCCGCCCGCTGCCGGACAAAAAGGCCAGGGCTTCATCAAACAGCTCCCTGTCCGACGGCCAGCTGCCAAACAGGCTGCCGGCTTTTTTCACCGGCGCGGCGGGCCCCCGGCCGCCGTCCCGGACGGCCTTTGCCGAACAGCCGGCCAAGATCAGAAGCACGAGGATCAAAACCATCAGTTTTTTCGAATGTCTCAACAATTGCTCCACTCCAAGGTGCTCTGTGCGTTTTGCGGCTGCGCCGCTTTTTGTCTTTCAACCACTTCTTCCGTTACATAATTACTGCCGGGCATTCTTTTGGCGTACTCTTTTAACTCCGCGACCAGTCTGGCCATATCCAGCGGGTTTTTAAAGCGCGATCCGTCATCCGTAACAATCGCCGCGGTGATCGTGATCAATGGAAATTTCTGAACGGTTCCCTGGCGATTCCGGCCGATGAAATATCCTTTTTGCGCATCTTCCGGCCGGTAGTAGCGAAAGATACGCCCTGCAAAATCAACCACCAGCTTTTTGCAAATGTCCTCCACTTGCCCGGGATTGCCGATCATAACAAAATCATCGCCTCCGATGTGGCCCAGAAACATGTCGGTCAGCTTCATTTCAGCAATATACCCTTGGAGAAGGTCGGCGACTTCTTTGATGACTTCGCTTCCCCACGCATATCCATACTGATCGGCAAAAGGCTTGAAATTATCCAGGTCCACCTGGCACAAGGAAAAGGCTTTCCTCTTCACCAGCGCCTGTTCAATCCTGTTTTCAATCGCCAGATTTCCCGGCAGTCCGGTCAGCGGACTGGCGTCAAGATTGAGCGCTTCCAGCACTTTGAGCCTTTGGGTCATATGGGCAAAAGAATCAGCCAACGCGCCGATTTCATCGTCGCGTCTTGCCTCGATCTGGTGATCCAGATTCCCTTCAGCGATCAAACGAGTGGCTTTTTGCAATTGTTTAAGAGGCTTGGAAATATTGCGCGTAATGATCAGCGCCAGCGTAATGCCCAGCACCAGGCTCAGCAAACTCAGCCCCAAAGTCATCTGAACGGCCGCCCGTCCCTGCCGGGCGATCCGGTTCATTTCATTATTGATGGCCTGGTCCATGTTTTTTTGAATGTCCCGAAGCTGCATCGCCATGGCATCGATTACAGCTCTTCCCGCCGTGTCGGAAATGGCCTGCGCTTCCTGCATCTGCCCGCTTTGCATCAGCAGGGTTTCTTCCGAAAACAATTCTTTCAGGCGGCGGTGCAATACGTCCACTTCGGAAACCGCATTTTGCGTGCGACGGTCAAGTTTCAGCCGCTCCGTCCCGGCCAGTATTTCCGTAAATTCACCGCTGCGCTTCCAGAAAATCTGCTCCAGTTCAGGGTCCTTTAAAATCAGATATTTCTTTTCGGCGCTTTCCTGGGCCAGCAGGATGTCCATGAGCTGTTTGGAATTTTCCATCAAAACAAAGTGGTGATTCGTGATGTTGTATGCGCCGGCGCTGAGCTTCTGCAGATTGAACAACGCAAAGGCGCTGGCCAGGACGGTCAAAAGCGCCATCAACAGATGCCCCAGAAATAATTTGCGGCTGATCGTGAGGATCATCTTTTCAAAAACCCGTGCAGACGGTTGGTCCCGCGGAATGAAACACCCAACAAAATAATTACCTTCTGCAAGTAGCACAAACAACCGGTTCGGGTAAAGAATAATTTGTTTTTGGGGACGCTTTGCCCTTTTACCTCTCCCCCAAACCTTTTTGGAAAGCTGCTTGCCACCGGCAAAAAGTTTTGTTACACTTCCACACAAAACAGGCAGCCCTTTACGTCATTTCAGCAAAACCGCGAAGACAGCCATCAGCCTGGTCCTGAACCACCTGTCAGAAAGGAAAACGCCGCCATGATGTACAATGATGAGTTTGAAACCCTGCCGCGTGAAGCCCTGAAAGCCCTGCAGATCAAAAGACTCCAGCAGGTTTTGCAGCGCGTGTACACAACGGTCGGTTTTTATAAAAAGTCGCTCGCCTCCGTCAAGATTTCTCCGGACGCTATCCGCTCCCTGGGGGACTTGAAAAAACTCCCCTTCACCACCCGCGAGGATTTGCGCAACAACTATCCCTTCGGCCTGTTTGCCGTTCCGATGAGCAACATCGTGAGGCTGCACGCCTCCTCCGGAACTTCCGGCCGGTCCTCCGTGTTCAGCTACACACGGCGCGACCTGGAAACCTGGACGGACCTGACCGCCCGCTCCCTGGCGGCCGCGGGGTTGACCAAAAACGACATAGTTCATAACGCGTTTGGCTACGGTCTGCTCCCCGGCGGTCTGGGGCTGCATTACGGCATCGAAAAAATCGGCGCCAGCGTCATTCCCATCTCCGACGGCAACACCAAGCGGCAAATCACGATCCTCCAGGATTTCGGCCCGACGGTGTTGTGCGCCACGCCATCCTTCGCCCTGCATCTGGCCGAGGAAGGAAGGGCCATGGGCGTGGATATGAAATCCCTGCAGTTGCGGGTGGGCATCTTCGGCGCCGAGCCCTGGAGCGACGCCACCCGCGACGCCATTGAAGACGCCTTCCATATCAAAGCTCTCAACATCTTCGGCCTTTCGGAAATGATGGGGCCGGGCATTGCCATGGAGTGCCTGGAAGGCCGGCGCGGAATGCATATCTTTGAAGATCATTTTATCGTCGAAACCATCCATCCCGAAACCGGTGACGTTCTGCCCGAAGGGGAAGAGGGCGAGCTGGTCTTTACCAGCCTGACGAGAGAAGCTTTTCCGCTGATCCGCTACCGGTCGGGCGACATCTCCCGCCTGATTCCCGAACCCTGCCGCTGCGGCCGCACGCACATCCGGATGGAGCGCGTTCTCAAAAGGAGCGACGACATGCTGACCATCCGCGGCATCAATATCTACCCCGCGCAGGTGGAAGATATCCTGAAAGCCATTGACGGCGTCGAGCCGGATTATCAGCTGATCATCGACAAAGTCGGCGCGCTCGATGCCGTCGAACTGCAGGTTGAAGTCGGCGAAAAATTCTTCGGCGAAGCGGGCGGCGTCAAGGAGCTGCAGCATATTGAAAAACGCATCGTCAAAGACATGAAAGATTACTTAAGCATTTCGCCGCGCGTGAAGCTGGTAGCCCCGCAAACCCTGAAGGAAAGCGGAAAGAAGGTACTCGACAAGCGTATTATCTGATGTCATGGCGGCTTCTCTTGCAGGGGGCGGATGGAAACCGTTCCCCGCAAACGTCAACTCAAGGAAGTGGAGGAGGTTACATGAAGGTAGAGCAAATCTCGGTTTTTCTGGAAAACAAACCAGGCACACTGGAGCACGCCACACGTGTCCTGAAAGAAAACAACATCAACATCCGCACCCTGTCGCTCGCGGAAACGGCGGATTTCGGCATTTTGCGCCTGATTGTGAATGATGTGGAAAAAGCAAACCGGACGCTGAAAGAAGCCGGCTTCCGCGTCAGCAAAACCGCCGTCGTGGCCGTGGAAGTCCCCGATCAACCGGGAGGGCTGCACGGCATCATGGAAGTTTTGAACCGGGAAACCATCAATGTGGAATACCTGTACGCTTTCGTGGAAAAAAGCGGCCAGAACGCCGTCATCATCTTCCGCTTCGACGCTCCCGAAAAAGCCATCGAGGTGCTGCTCAAGCATAAGTTCACCGTCGTGCCGGGGTCGAAGCTGTACGAATTCTGATGAAACCGTAAAACCGCCATATACGGTGTTGGGATTGATACGAAGTTCATAAGTTAACAGCGGCCTCTTGTTTTTGTTTTGTGTTTTTGTCTGTGTTCTGATTTTATGCGTCGTCTAAGGAGTGTATCAATATGCGAAAAATCATATCAATTGCAGTAATGATATTATTGCTTTTACCGGTTCCCGTTTTGGCCGCTTTCTTGGCCATTGGGCAAAATGCTAACTATGCTGATGCTTGGCCAAAGATTGAATATGGGAGTGACATCAATATAGCAGTGGGTGTTTACGATCAGCGCCCATACATTATCGATGGAGAGAAATCGCCTACTTATACTGGAACTGTACGACCTTTTACTGGTAATCCGTGGAATGTAAATACTAAAAGCGATAAACCGTTAGCCGATGAGATCGCATCTGCTGTTGTTTCTGGCTTTTTACATGTAGGTATACAAGCGCAATCAATTTCGATAGCCTTTTCCGATTCCCAGCAGGCCGCCATTGAAAAGCTCAGGCATTTGGGGAAAAAGAGAATAGTATTAATAACCTTACAAGAATGGCGTAGCGACACTTATGTCAATAATAATTTCTTATACATAAACCCAGAATCCGCAATAGGATAAAAATTCTATTGCGTAGCAATAGAGAATCTAATAGAAAAGAGCAAGCAAATTAGAGACATTCGTAAGATCGACCTGTGTTGAAATCCGGATAAGATTTACTTACGGGAGAGAAGA
>JAAZHX010000093.1 GCA_012510495.1 Smithella sp. | reverse complement strand
GGCGGCCGCGACGGCAGGCCTGCCCGACGGCTGGCTGGGGCTTTTGGAGACGCGGGCGGATGTGGCCAAGATGCTTGAGTTGGATCGGGACATCGACCTGATAATCCCCCGCGGCAGCAATGAATTCGTGCGGCATATTATGGATAACACGCGGATTCCGGTGATGGGGCACGCCGACGGCATCTGCCACGTCTATGTCGATGCGGCGGCGGAGATCGAAATGGCCGTCAATCTGGCGGTCGATTCCAAGTGCCAATACGTCGCCGTCTGCAACGCCGCCGAGACGCTGCTGGTGCATCAGGACATCGCCGCAGCGTTTTTGCCAAAACTCAAGACGGCAATGGACGCCAAGGGCGTCGAACTCCGCGGCTGTGAGCGAACCCGACAGAGTATCGACTGCGCCTGCGCCGACGAGCAGGACTGGAAGACCGAGTACCTCGACGCGATTCTGTCGATCCGCGTGGTCGATTCGCTGGAAGCGGCGATTGAGCATATCAACACCTACGGCTCCGGCCATACCGACGCGATTGTCACCGGCGACCGGCAGGCGGCGATGCTGTTTATGGATCGTGTCGATGCCGCGGATGTCTTCTGGAACGCCAGCACCCGCTTTGCCGACGGCTTTCGCTTTGGCCTCGGCGCCGAGGTCGGCATCAGCACCAGCAAAATCCACGCCCGCGGCCCCGTCGGCATGGAAGGCCTGCTCATCTACAAATGGCGACTCATCGGACAGGGGCACATTGTCGCCGACTATGCGGGTTCAAACGCCAAATTATTTTCACACAAACCCATCAATAAAATATGGAAACGCTGAGGTATGCGTAACTTTTCCAAATCCCGTCGTGTCGTCATCAAGATCGGCACCTCGACGCTGAGTACTAACGACGGCGTCAACACCGCGTATTTCGTAACGCTGGCCGAGCAAGTCGCCGCGCTGCGCGAATCGGGGCGGCAGGTGGTCATCATCACCAGCGGAGCCATCGGCATGGGTGCCAAACGCCTCAAGCTGGCCGGGCCGGTCGTAGATATGAAACTGCGTCAGGCCTGCGCCGCCATCGGCCAGCCGCTGTTGATGCACGAATACCACAAGGCCTTCGGCGAACGCGGCCTCATCGTCTCGCAGATGCTGCTGACCGCCGAGGTGCTCAGCAAGCGAAAGACCTATCTGAACCTGCAAAATGCTGTCGAAACGCTGCTGCGGCTGGGCGTCGTGCCGGTCGTCAATGAAAACGACAGCGTCTCAACCGCCGAGATCGGCACCGCCTTCGGCGATAACGACAAACTCAGCGCCCTGGTCGCCAGCAAGATCGACGCCGACTTGTTGATTATGCTGACCGATATTGACGCCCTGTACGACAAAGACCCGCGCCAGTATCCGAACGCCAAACCGATTCGCGTCGTCGAGGATATCACCGCCGACATCGAAAAAGCGGCAGGCAAAAAGGGAAGTCTCTACTCGACCGGCGGGATGAAGAGCAAACTGGCCGCCGCACAGATCGCGGCCACGGCCGGATGCCGTATCGTCCTGGCGCACGGCCAGGAACCCGATATCATCACACGCATCATGGCGGGCGAAACCGTCGGAACGCTGTTTATGCCCAAAGGCAAGTTGAGCAACCGCAACCGATGGATCCTCAACAGCAAGCCCGAAGGGACGGTGCGTGTCGATGCGGGGGCGCTGGAAGCGCTGCGAAAACGCAAGAGCCTGCTGCCCAAAGGCATCACCGGCATAGAAGGACATTTTGAGGTCGGCGCGGTGGTGATGATCAACGATGCCGCCAAAGCCGTCGTCAGCCTCAGCGCCGATGAACTGCGTGAATTGGCCGGCAGACACAGCGCCGAAATCCGCGACCGGCTCGGCCAAGACCGCCGCGACGTGGCCGCCCTGCCGGAAGACATTGTCTTTCTAAAACCCTGAGCAACCCATTTCAAAAGTTGGGAATCGTGTCGCCCAGACACGTGCCGACCAGACGAGCCGACATAATCATCGGATGATCGGGCGGGACGATCTTGCGTTTGCCGGCAACCTCTTCCAGAGCAATCGGCTTGCAGTGGCCGGAGTC
>JAAZHX010000179.1 GCA_012510495.1 Smithella sp. | reverse complement strand
GTTTGCCGCACCAGTTTTTTCCCCAGGAGTTCCCGTGCGACGGCAAGTGTCGGCCGCGCATAAAAGGCTCTTTCCAGAATGCTCATGTTTTCATCTGCCCGGTGTTTTTCAATTTCAACTTGACTTCCGCCGACGCTTCATTTTAAGGGTTCTCTACCATGAAGCGCCGGAATGTCAACCCCGGCGCCCGGCCGGCGCGGTTTGGTCCGAACGTCGGCCTGTTCGCGGTATATACACATCAACATCCGGAATCCGAAGTGAGGACGCAGAGGTTCTGTTCTCATATCTGTAAGGAGAAAGCATGAGTGAAGCCAAAGGAACGGCGGCTGTTTTTCCGGGGCAGGGTTCCCAGAGACAGGGCATGGGAAAGGATTTTTATGATGCGATTCCCGTGTGCCGGGCAACATTTGAAGAAGCGTCCGACGCCGTGGGGCTGGATGTAGCGGCAATTTGTTTTGAAGAGGATGCCCGCCTGCATCTGACTGAATACACACAACCCTGCCTGTTGGCGACGGAAACGGCCATGTTTCGGGGGCTGGCCGAACGATACGGATGGAAAGCCGACTGCTTCGGCGGCCACTCGCTGGGTGAATTTTCGGCGCTGGTGGCCGCGGGCGTCATGCCCTTTGCCGATGCGGTCCGGATTGTCCGGACGCGCGGCCGGCTCATGCAGGAAGCGGTTGAGGTCGGGGCAGGCGCGATGGCCGCAATCATCGCCGAAGGCATCGACGCGAGGGCGCTTTCGACCGCTCTGGCGGATTTGCCGATTGACGTCGCCAACATCAATTCCGCCAATCAGGTGGTGATCAGCGGTGATGCGGCAGCCCTGTCCGCGGCGGGCGACCGCTGCCGGGATCTGTTTTCCGGTTCCAAATCCTGCCGGGTAGTGCCGCTCAACGTCAGCGCGCCCTTCCACAGCCGCTTCATGAAAAAAATCGAGGAGCCTTTTCGGGAAGCTCTGAAAAAGATCAGCGGTTCGTGGGATATTCAAAACGCTCCCGCCGTCACGTCCAACTACCGGGGAGGGTTTCATCCGGCTGATGCGGACGGGATCGCGGATAATCTGGTCCGCCAGCTTTCCTCTTCCGTTTTATGGCGCGACAATATGCAGGCGCTTGCCGGCCGCGCCGGCGCGATTTATGAAATCGGTCCCGGGCGCCCGCTGCACGACTTCTTTAAAACCATCGGTGTGATCTGCGAATCCGTCAGGAGTCTGGCGGTCGCGGAAAAAATCTTCGGCGGTGTTTCGTGACGGACCGGTTTTGCACATCCTGGTCCAGGAAGGACGACCCATGGATTTAGACTTCAGTGAAAATCAACTGTTATATGTGGACACCGTGCGCAGGCTGGTGAAAAATGAAATCAGTCCCCGCATTCTGGAGATGGAAAAGGAACATGGCTTTCCGTGGGCGATCATTTCCAAAGCCTGGGAAATGGGTCTCGTCAACCTGTGCATTCCGGAGTCCATCAAGGGATTCGATGTGGACGTGTTTTCTTCCGCGTTGATCATCCAGGAGCTGTCCTACGGCGACACGGGCATCGCCACGTCGGCCATGTGCAACGATCTGGCCAACGTCGTGATCAGCCGGCACGGAACGGAGCAGCAGAAGGAGAGGTTCCTGCGTCCCTTTGTGGAAAAACCGCTTTTGGCGTCTTTCTGTTTGACGGAGCCGGGCGCCGGATCCGACAACTCTCTGATGACCAGCTTCATTGCGCCGCGCGACGACGGTTCCTACGTGCTCAACGGCGCCAAATGCTTCATCACCAATGCGTCCTACGCTTCGCAATTTACCGTTTTGTGTAAAAACGGAAAGCCTTCCAGCAACTTCATGGCCTGCGTGGTGGTCCCGGTGGAATCCGCCGTGGCCGCGGACCTTCCCGACGTCGGATATGCCACCCGGGCGATCCAGCTGTCCACCGGGGGCAGAATCGTGATCGGGAAACCCGAGGACAAGCTCGGCCAGCGCCTGTCCAATACCGCGAGCGTCACTTTCGAAGACGTGATTCTAGAGCCCGATCAGATTATCGGCAATCGCCGCTTTGGCTTTAAATACATCATGGACGTGCTCGATTTTGCCCGCCCGATGGTCGCGGCCATCGGCCTGGGGCTGGCCAAAAGAGCGCTGGATGTTACGATGGAATACACACGCCAGCGCAAGCAGTTCGGACAGCGCATCTGCGATTTGCCGGTCGCGCGCGATACGCTGGTCGCCATGTGGAAAAAAGTGGAGCTGGCCGAGCTGTCGCTGTGGAAAGCCTGCTGGAAAATCCAAAAGAACGATAAGGAAGCGGGTATCTTCGCGTCGCTGGCCAAAAATACCTGTGCGGAAGCGGCTCTTTTCTGCGCTAACGAAGGGCTGCATCTGCACGGCGGCTACGGGTTTACGGCGGATTATGAAATTTCCAAGCTGGCGCGCGACGCCCATATCATCGACATATATGAAGGGGTGCGCGAGGTGCAGAATATGATTATCGGAAGAGAGATCGTGTAAGGGAGGAAACATGAAAATCCAGGATGTTGTCGCACTGGTGACCGGCGGCGCCTCGGGACTGGGGGGAGCCACGGTGATGGAATTGGCCGCGCGCGGCGCAAAAGTCGTCATCGTCGATCTGGACGTGGAAAAGGGTGAAAAACTGGCCGGGGAAGCCGGGGAGAATGTTATTTTTGTCCGCTGCGACGTGACCGGCGAAGATTCCGTCCGGCAGGCGATTCAACAATCTCTGGATCGCTTCGGGAGCATCACGGCGGCTGTCAACTGCGCGGGCGTGCCGGACGCGGCCAAGGTGATGGGCAAAAAAGGTCCGCTGCCTCTTTCCCTGTTCAATCGCGTGATCTCCATCAATCTGGTGGGAACCCTGAATGTGATTCGCCTGGCCGTCGAACAGATGGTGAACAATGTCCCTAATGAGGAAGGAGAAAGGGGTGTGATCGTCAATACGGCTTCCATTGCCGCGTTTGACGGGCAGATCGGCCAGGCGGCATACGCCGCGTCCAAAGGCGGCATAGTGGGGATGACGCTGCCGATTGCCCGGGAATGCGCCGATTACGGCATCCGGGTGGTCACGATCGCTCCGGGGCTTTTTGAAACGCCGCTCATGGCCGGATTGCCGGCCTCCGTCAAGGAAGACATGGCCAGAGGGGTTCCCTTTCCAAGGCGTCTGGGGAGGCCCGTGGAGTTTGCCCGGATGGCGCTTCACGTCATCGAGAATCCGATGCTGAACGGCTGCTGCATTCGTCTGGACGGAGCGCTGCGCATGCCGCCCCGGTAGTCCGGACCGGCGATCCGGGCACGCAAGTCTTTTCTCTGAAAATTTAATATTCGATTCCCGCCCGGCCCTTGATGCCGGCGGCATAATGGTGTTTGATATCCTTGATTTCACTGACGGTGTCGGCCAGCCGGATGACTTCTTTAGCCGCGTATCGGCCGGTCAGAATCAAATCGAGTCCCGGCGGCCGGCTGGTGATCACGGAAATCAGTTCCGCAAGGCTGATGAGTTTGAAGTCCACCGCCACGTTGATTTCGTCGAGAATGACCATGTCGTAGAGGCCGGACGCAATTGCTTTTTTGGCCAATTCAAAGCCTTTCCGGGCCAGTTCGATATCCACCGGGGCCGGGTTGTCGCGCATGACGAAGCTGTCCAGGCCTGAATGACGGACCGTCAGGCCGGGCAGGTATTTCTGGGCGGCGACAGACTCGCCGTATTGACGGCCCTTCATGAACTGCATGATGTACACCCTGTATCCCTGGCCGACGGCGCGCAGCGCCTGCCCGAACGCCGAGGTGGTTTTCCCTTTTCCGTCGCCGGTGATCACGATGACCAGTCCGCGGTTTTTTGGAACGGCTGCCTTTGCCGGCTTGCTTTTGGGGGTGCTTTTCCCGGCGGCTTTTTTCATGGCGTTTCTCCCGTTTTGAGGAAACGGCGCGCGATGGCTTCCGCTTCGGTGTAGGGGTCCGTTTCCCGGTTCTGAATCTTCCGGACAATTTTTTTCAGCTCGCCGTCGGTGGTCAGGCGCTGGAGCACCGGTTCCAGGATGCTGGCGCGCAGGGCGTCGGTAATTTCCATAACGGCTTTGCGCTCCGTCCGCTCGGCCAGCTGCCCGCTGACGATGAGGTGCGTGTGGTGCCTGGAGACGGCCTCCATCAGCTCCGCTGTCTTTCGGGCGAAGCTTTCCGGCTCATACAGATTGCCGATGCTGACGATGGGCGGAATCCAGTCCCGGGGGCCGCGCGTGGAGGTGTTGAGCAGCGAGGTCAGCTCCAGTTGCAGTTGTTTGGCGCCGGGACGGTCCGCCTTATTGATGACGAACACGTCGGCGATTTCCATAATGCCCGCTTTCATCGTCTGGATTTCGTCGCCCATGCCGGGGACCTGCACCACGATGACGCTGTGCGCGTGGTGAATGATATCGAGTTCCTGCTGGCCGATGCCGACCGTTTCCACCAGAATGACATCTTTGCCCATGGCTTCCATGACGTGAATGGCGTCGCCTGCGGCCCGCGCCAGTCCGCCCAGGGCGCCCCGCGTGGCGAGCGACCGGATGAAGACATCGGCGTCTTCCGCGTGGCGCAGCATGCGGATGCGGTCGCCGAGCAGTGCGCCGCCGGAAAAGGGGCTGGTCGGGTCAACGGCCAGAACGCCCACGGTTTTTTGCCGTTTGCGCAATTCGCCGGTGAGGGCGTCGGTCAGCGTGCTTTTACCTGCGCCAGGGGAGCCGGTAATGCCGATGATGAAGGATTTGCCGGTATGGGGGAAAAGCTGCCGCAACCGCAGCCGCGCTTCGGGTCGTTTGTCTTCCAGATCCCGAATCAGCCTGGAGGCCGAGCGGACGTCGCCCGCGCATATTTTATGGGTCGTTTGCGTCATGTCGTGCTTTTTGCCGCGCCGGTCAGTTTCCGGCCCGGATATGGGCGCGGATCCATTCCACAATCGAATCCAGCGAAGCGCCGGGCGTAAAGATCGCCTGGATGCCTGCGTCGTAGAGCATGGGAAAATCCTGTTCGGGGATGATGCCCCCGCCGATGACGGCAATGTCGGATGCGTTCTTTTCCCTGAGCAATTCCACCACGCGGGGAAACAAAATGCGGTGCGCGCCCGACAGGCAGCTTAAGCCCACAAGATCCACGTCTTCCTGAATCGCCGCCGCGGCAACCTGCTCCGGGGTTTGATGACAGCCGGTGTAAATGACTTCAAAACCGGCGTCGCGAAAACAGCGGGCCAGAATGCGCGCGCCGCGGTCATGGCCGTCCAGGCCGGGTTTGGCCACCATCACTCGAATTTTTCTTTCCGTCATCATCAGCTCCTTAATACAACCCCGGGTCCCTGTATTCTCCGTAAACGTCGCGGTAAACATCGCAGATTTCCTGCTCCGTGGCCAGATTTTTCACCGCTGCGATGCAGTGCGGCATGACGTTTGCACCGGTTTTGCAGGCGGCGCGAATGTCGGCAAGCGATTGGCTCACGGCGCGGCTGTCGCGGCGTCTGCGTAAATCTTTCAACCGCCGGATCTGCTCTTCGCCGACTTTTTCATCGATTTCCACCAGCGGCACCGGATGCTGCGCTTCGGTGACGTATTTGTTGACCCCCACCATGATTTTTTCTTTGGCGTCGATCTGCCGCTGGAAGGCATAGGATGCGTCCGCAATTTCCATTTGCGGATAGCCTCTTTCAATGGCGGCGATCATGCCGCCCATGGCGTCGATTTTTTCGATGTACTCCCAGGCTTTTGCTTCCATTTCATTGGTGAGGGATTCCACAAAGTAGGAGCCGGCCAGAGGATCGATCGTGTTGACCACGCCCGTTTCTTCGGCCAGAATCTGCTGGGTGCGCAGCGCGATTTCCACGGCATGCTCGGAAGGCAGGCAGAGCACTTCATCCAGCGAATTAGTGTGCAGCGACTGGGTCCCCCCCAGCACGGCGGCCAGCGCCTCGATGGTGGTTCGAACGACGTTGTTGTACGGCTGCTGAGCGGTGAGCGAACAGCCGGCGGTTTGGACGTGAAAGCGCATCCACAGCGAGCGCGGATTTTTGGCGCCGAAGCGGTCGCGCATCACTTTGGCCCAGATGCGGCGCGCGGCGCGAAGCTTGCAGATTTCTTCGAAAAGGTCGATGTGCGCGTTGAAAAAGAAGGAAAGGCGCGGCGCGAAATCGTCCACGCTCATTTTCTTGCGGCGAAGAATATCTTCGACGTATTCGATGCCGTCGCGCAGCGTAAAGGCCAGCTCCTGGACGGCCGTGGCGCCCGCCTCCCGGATATGATAGCCGCTGATGCTGATGGGGTTCCATCGCGGAACGTATTTTGCGCCGAATTCGACGGTGTCGCTGATCAGCTTGACGGAAGGCTCCGGCGGACACATGAACGTCTTCTGCGCGATGAATTCCTTGAGCATGTCGTTTTGAATGGTGCCGCCGATTTGATTCAGGGCAACTCCTTTGATTTCGGCGGCCGCGCAGTACATGGCCCACAGCACGGTTGCCGGAGGATTGATGGTCATGGAGGTGGTGACGCGGGCAAGCGGAATGTTGTCGATCAGCGCCAGAAAATCTTCAAGGGTGTCGATGGCCACGCCGCATTTACCGACCTCGCCCAGGGCTTTGGGCGAGTCGCTGTCATAGCCCATGAGCGTGGGAAAGTCGAAAGCGGTGGAAAGGCCGGTCTGTCCTTCCCGCAGAAGCAGATGCCAGCGGCGGTTGGTGTCCCTGGCGCTGCCCATGCCGGAAAACATCCGGAATGTCCAGGGTTGTCCGCGGTAGCCGGTGACCTGGTTGCCGCGAAGATAGGGAAATTCTCCCGGAGCGCCGATATCGCGGGCAAAATCCATGTTTTGCAGGTCTTCGGGCGTGTAGAGTCTTTTGATGTCCAGGTCTGAAACGGTTGAAAAACGGTTTTTCCAGTCGGGATTGGTTTTTAAAGTATTTTGAACATTCGTCTGCCATTGTTCGGTAAGTTTCCGGGACGCCTTTTGTGTTTCATCCGAGAAATACAATGTAACCTCCTGCCGTTGTCATGAACCTTCAGAAAAGTTTCTGAAAAACAAGGAATAATCCTGAAAATAAAAGCACGAAACTTTCAAACAACGAAGAACTAACCCGCATTTTCCGCTTCTGTCAAGAAATATTCAACGTCAGGCTCTCGCGCCCGCAAACAAAAAAGCCCCCGGTTTTCTCACCGGGGGCTTTGTATCCCTGACAGATCATGGTTTTGGTTACAAATCCTTCATTTGCTGCCGGGCCTCGTGATACAGCCGCATCACACACACGAAGATCGCTAGGAAAAACAAACCGAACATGAAGTTGGGCGTCGTGCCCATGTGCTCATCCAGCTTGTACCCCAGCCAGAGGAACAGGAAGGAGGCAATCACCATCGCAAACCCCCAGGCCGAAATCATCAGGATCCCGCTCATCTTCCGG
>JAAZHX010000029.1 GCA_012510495.1 Smithella sp. | reverse complement strand
GGTCTATGATGCCGAGCGGCCCGAATTGTTTTTTAAGGCCATCGGCTGGCGAGTGAAGGGAACCCAATCGCCGATCCGGATTCGCAGGGACAGCCATTGGAACGTACCCGAGCCCGAATTGACCCTGCTGGTTAACAGTTTCGGCGAAATTCTCGGCTATTGTGTCGGCAACGACGTCTCCTCGCGGGATATTGAAGGTGAAAATCCGCTCTATCTTCCACAGGCCAAGATGTACGACGGTTCCTGTGCCATCGGTCCGGGAATCTGCCTGACCAAAGCGGAGAACATGCGGAACCTCACCATCGAATTGCAGATCCGGCGGGCCGGTCAGGTCATTTTCACCGGAGACACCAGCACCTCGCAGATCAAACATGCGTTTGAGGAACTGGTGGCATATCTGACGATGGAGATGACCTTTCCATTTGGCGCCTTCCTGCTGACCGGCACGGGAATCATTCCGGAAGAGGCATTTTCTCTGGCTGTCGGCGATACGGTCACGATTACAATCGATGCATTGGTTCTCGAAAACCGGATTGAATCTTAAACACGTAAAAAGAAATTAGGAGTTTTCTAATGCAATATCAGCATATTCTCATTGCAGGTCAGTGGCGAGCCCCCAAAAATCCGGTTGGCTATTTCAATGCCGTGAATCCCGCAAATAAACAAACTCTCCCTGAGGTGTATCCAGTTTCAGGACAGGAGGATGTTGAGGAAGCGATTACCGCCGGTAAACGGGCCGCGGCGGAACTGAGAAAGGTTCCGCGTGAGAGATTCGCACAATTCCTGGAAGTATTTGCTGATAAAATCCAAGCCCGCACAGACGAACTGGTGGACCGGGCCAACCTGGAAACCGGCTTACCCAAAGAATCCCGGCTGAGAAACGGCGAACTCCCCCGCACAACGGACCAATTGCGCCAAGCTAGCAAAGCTGCCCGCGATCGGAGTTGGTGCCATGCGACCATTCAAACCTCGGTCAACATCCGAAGCATGATGGGGCCCCTGGACGGACCGGTTTCGGTGTTCGGACCCAATAATTTTCCGTTCGCCTTTAATTCGATTGCCGGGGGCGACTTTGCCGCTGCCGTTGCTGCGGGCAACCCGATCATAGCCAAGGCCAATACAGGCCACCCCGGTACAACCCTGATTTTCGCTCAACTGGCATTCGAAGCCGTCAAAGAAACAGGTCTGCCCCCGGGAACCCTGCAAATGATTTATCGCACGCCTCCGGAGCTTGGGCTGCAGTTAGTTTCTCACCCAGATATTGGGGCGTCCGCCTTTACCGGCAGTAAATTCGCCGGGCTAAAGCTCAAGTCCGCCGCAGACAAGGCGGGCAAACCCATATACCTCGAGATGTCCTGTGTCAATCCTGTCTTTATCCTGCCGGGAACTCTGAAAGAACGTTCCGATGAAATCGCGGCTGAAATGTTCAATTCCTGTGCCTTGGGAGCGGGTCAGTTCTGTACGAATCCCGGATTAATAGTTCTGCAAAAGGGAGATTCGGCCGAGACATTTATCAAAACATTAGCCGATACTTTCTCAAGCAGTCAGCCGGGCGTGTTACTCTCGCCCAAGGGACCGGACGGCCTCCTGCAAGCTGTTGAGGTACTGAAGGCCGCCGGTGCAGAATTAATTACCGGAGGAAAAACCGTTGAAGGCCAATCTTATCGCTTTGCCAATACTCTGCTGCGAGTTGATGCCGGGACTTTTATCGGCAATCCGCACACACTGCAGACCGAAGCGTTCGGCACAGCCAGCCTAATCGTGATAGCCGACGATATTTGGCAAATGAAAGAGGTTGCGTCTGTGCTGGAAGGGAACCTGACCGGATGCATTTATTCAGACACCCAGGGACGGGATGACAG
>JAAZHX010000294.1 GCA_012510495.1 Smithella sp. | reverse complement strand
GTCCCCCTTTTTTAAAGGGGGATTCAGGGGGATTTTTTGAGATACTGAAGAATTGATGAACTCGTTCGAAGTAACCCAACTCGTCACCCCGGCGTAGGCCGGGGTCCATAACCAACTGTAGTTACTGGATACCGGCTCGTGTGCCCTCGCGCCACCTTCAGGTGGTTAGGGTATTCGCCGGTATGACTAAAAGGCGGCGAAATTGACTTTTTGCGAGGACGTCAAGGATTAATTTCAGCAAAATCTCCCCTAACCCCTCTTTAGAAAAGAGGGGGACTGGTGCGACGGTTCTTTGGAAAAGAGGGGGACTGGTGCGGCGGTTCTTTGGAAAAGAGGGGGACTGATGCGACGGTTCTTTGGAAAAGAGGGGGACTGATGCGATGGCAATCGGAAAGAATGCTTCACGGCTCGATCCGGTTCAGATCGCCGATTCGTGAGAGGTGCTTTCGGTCAAAGGAATAGACTTCGGTGATGTTCAGTTTTTTCATCAGGGCGGCGATATGGCCATCTACAATGTCTATGTTTTTAGCTTCATAAAGCTCCAGCGCCCTGGCCATAAGTTCTCCATTAATGATTTCCATGCCCGGTGTTGCCATGATGGCGCGGATCATGGGTGTGATTTCCTCCGGTTTCATATTGTATGAAGATTCAAGCACCCAAATGAGCTCCACGAGAACAAGATCAGAGGTAACGAGCCGAACTTTGCCGTCGGATGCTTTGCTCAGCAGCGCCTCGACACGGTCGGCCTTTTCCGCATCATCATCGGTGAGGTAGCGGACGAAAAGGTTGGTATCTACAAAGCAGGTATTCATTCGTTTTCCTCTTTGTTTCTTCCGGCAACGGCTGTTTTGGCATGTGCGCGCTCTTCGTCAAAAGAGCCGGGACCTTTTGTTTTCACTGCGCCTCTGAAGGACTTCAATGCCCTGACAGGCTGTAGTAAAACTCTTTCACCTTCCTGAATGAATGTAATTCGATCATTGGGGCCGATGCCTAAAGCATCCCGAATCGGTTTGGGAATCGTTACCTGACCTTTGGTGGTAACCGTTGAGAGCATAAATCATACCTCCTTGTCGTATTCTTACCGCTGATGATATGTAAGAATAGAGGATTTGTCAAGCAGATTGCCTTATATTTCAAAGTTGACGGTCTTGTAAAAAGTCATTCAAGTCGTCACCCCGGCGAAGGCCGGGGTCCATAACCAACTGTAACTACTGGATACCGGCTCGTGTGCCCTCTGGGTATTCGCCGGTAAGACGAAAAGAAGCCGAAATTGACTTTTTACGAGTTCATCAAAAGTTTATTCCTTGTTGGCGGCTTTTGTTAATGAAAATTGAAGGCAGCTTGTCGATCCTTAAATTATGCTTTACATATTACGAGCTGCATAATATGTTTTCACCATGATTAAAACTTTTCGCTGTAAAGAAAATGAAAGATTTGGAATTATTAGAACCGGTTACTCCCGGTAAAATTCTTTACGGAGAATTCATGAAATCATTGGGAATAAGCACCAATCAGCCGGCCCGCGATATTGCTGTGCCGGTTGTGCTCGTTTTGGTTGGCGTTTGAAATTACGTCAGTTTGCTTTGAAATGGAGGGTTAAGTGAGGATTACGGTTAAAAAGGGAAGTCTTGCCGATGTCAAAACTGAGGCTTTTGTTTTGGCTTTTTGTGAAGGGGAGAAGACGCCGGCCGGTCCCGCGGCGGATATCGACCGAAAATGCGGCGGGCTGCTGAACGATATTATGAAAAGTGGTGGTTTTGAGGCGAAGCCGTCGCAGGTGTCGATGATCTACGGCGGTTTTCTGCCGGCCAAAAGAATCGCGCTGGTGGGACTGGGCAAAAAAAGCGAACTGACGCCGGAAAAAATCCGCAGGGCTTTTGCGAAGGTCATGCAGGAGCTTCGCGGATTGAAGGTTCGGAAAGCGGCCGTGTCGCTGGATCTGAGCCTTTTGAGCGGCCAAAAGGAAAAAGTCGTGTCCGCGGCGGTGGAAGGGGCGGTTCTGGGGCTTTACCGTTACACGCCTTATAAAACGGTCGGACGCGAAGAATTGCAGGATATGCAGGAGATGACCATTGTGTCCGGTCAGAAGGATTATGCGCTTATCCGGGATGAAGTTCAAAAAACAAAAATCATTGCGGACGCGGTGTGTTTTGCCCGCGATCTGGTTTCTGCGCCCGCCAATGAGATGACGCCGTCGATTCTGGCCGAACAGGCGCGAGCTGTCGCAAAAAGAAAAAACGTCACCTGCCATGTCCTGGAAAAAGGACAGATGAAGGCGCTGGGGATGAATGCACTTCTGGGGGTGGCCGCCGGCAGCGATCAGCCGCCAAAGCTGATTGTGCTCGAATACACGGGGGCCAAAAAAAATGAGGCCCCGATAGCTCTGGTGGGCAAAGGCCTGACGTTCGACAGCGGCGGCATATCCATCAAGCCGGCCGAAAAAATGGACGAGATGAAGACGGACATGGCGGGCGGCGCGGCGGTGCTGGCTGTTATCCGGGCGGCGGCGGATCTGAAGCTGCCCGTCAATCTTGTGGGCCTGGTTCCGGCCACGGAAAACCTGCCCGGCGGCAACGCGCTGAAGCCGGGCGATATTTTAAAATCCCATTCCGGCCGGACGATAGAAGTGCTGAACACGGACGCGGAAGGCCGCCTGATTCTGGCCGATGCTCTTTCCTACGCCTGCCGGTTCAAGCCGTCGGCGATCATTGACATTGCCACGTTGACCGGCGCGTGTGTCGTGGCTCTCGGTGAAGAGGTGGCCGGAATGCTGGGAACGGACGACCGGATGAAGAAGGCCCTCCGGGAAGCGGCCGACGCGACCGGCGAACTGGTCTGGGAATTGCCGTTGTGGGACCATTATCGCGATTTGATCAAAAGCGACATCGCCGATTATAAAAACAGCGCGGGCCGGATGGGAGGAGCGATCACGGGAGCGGCCTTTTTGAGCAAGTTTGTCGGGGAGTACCCCTGGGCGCATCTGGATATTGCGGGACCGGCCTGGACCACGAAAGATCGAGGCTATATTCCTCGTGGCGCTTCGGGCGTCCCCGTGCGCCTGCTGACGGAATTTCTGCAAAACCGGGTGAAGGGAAAAAAGTAGTGTAAGTCTTCAGGGCTATGTGATGTAGTGCAAGTCTTCAGGGCTATGTGATGTAGTGCAAGTCTTCAGGGCTGTGTGATGTAGTGCGAACCTTCAGGTTCGCTGTAAAAACTTGGATTGATGAACTCGTCAATGTCAATTTCGGCCCCTTTTAGTCATACCGGTGCAGCCTGCCCTCGAGAAGTCG
>JAAZHX010000293.1 GCA_012510495.1 Smithella sp. | reverse complement strand
GAAAGACGGCAACCGTCGCATTCTAAAATTATCACTGGCCATGAAACGCCGGGAGTGGTTTCTCGGGCTTTGGGACAAAACATCACGCTTCTCGTTGCCTGTAACCCTTCCAAAATTGAACCCTATTGCGTAATCTGGGTTGAAAAAAATGAACAAGAGGGATTGTCTGTTGGCTTCTATCCAGCAGTTTCAAGAACGCGTGGCGATGTTGTCGATCGCTTCCAATACCGCCCTGGTGTTTTTAAAAGTTTTTGTCGGCGCGTTGATCGGCTCCGTGTCCATTCTGTCCGAGGCGATTCATTCCGGGATAGATACCCTGGCGGCCGTTATCGCCTTGTTCTCCGTCAAGACATCGCATCTTCCGGCCGACGACGTTCACTCTTCGGTCACGGCAATCTTTGTCGCCGTGTTTATTTTGAAGGCGGCTTACGAGTTGAGCGCCAAAGCGATCGGGGATCTGATGGACGTGAAGCTGTCTTCGGACGAAGAGAAGTGGATCCGTTCTGTAATTGTCAGCCACAAACCTGAGATCCATGGTTTTCATCACTTAAAGACGCGCAAAGCCGGAATTTTCGTTTTATTGAATTCCATATCAAGGTCGATCCTGAAATGACAGTGGGCACCTCCCACGGGATAGCCTGTTCATTGAAACATACCATAATAGATCGGTAACCCGTCTCCTTCGTGACGGTTCATGTTGAGCCATGTGATGGAAATTGCATGGAAATCTGCGTGGCCGGTTGTCTGCTTTCGGAGTCCCGGCGTTTGCAGGTTTCGCGAACCACCCGGAGCCGATGAACGCAATCAACGACAGGGAGACGAATTTCAATCAGCATATCCGGAATTCTTTGGCGGAGATTGTCCCGTAAAGAGGGCTTTTGCCGCAGGGGGAAGGCCCTTTGCGGTCTGACGGCAGCGCGCTGGCGGCAGTTCCCTACTTTCCTTTGTATAGATAGCGCTCAAAAAAACGGTTGTAGGCTGTCCATTCCGAATCGGTATTGGCGGCGTCGGCTTCGACAAAACTTTCAAATCCGTTGAGCTTGGCGTCAAGATCGTCCATGAAATGAACGACCAGCGCCTCCTTGGTTTTCGGACGTTTGGGCGAGCCGAATTCAAATTCACCGTGATGGCTCAAAATGATATGGCGCAACTCAAGCGCAAGCCGCTCGGGAAAGTTGGCGATCGTCTCTATCATTTTATTGATCATTTCCACGCCTATGACCAGATGACCGATCATCCGGCCTTCGTCGCTGTATTCAATGAGCCCATCGTAGGAAAATTCATAAATTTTGCCGATGTCGTGCAGGATGCCACCCGCGATCAGCAGATCCCGGTTCAACTGGGGATAATGTTTGGCGGCACCGTCGAGCAGGCGCACCACGGAAAGCGTATGTTCCAGCAGACCGCCCAGATAGATGTGGTGAAACCCTTTGGCCGCGGGCGCCCGGCGGAAAAGGCCGGCCGTTTTTTCATCGTTCAGAAAGGCGTCCAGAAGCTCTTTCAGAGGCCCGGAAGGCATTGTCCCGACGTATCCGAGGAGGTCTTCAAACATTTCCGCGGTGTTCAGCTTGCTGACCGGCAGGTAGTCCGATGGATCGACATCCTGCAGGGCGCAGGTGCTGGCCGTGAGAATCGAAATTTGCAGGGCGTTGCGGTAAGATTGCGCGCGGCCTTCAATGAAAATGACGTCGCCTTTTTTAAAGACCCGGTCCAGCGCTGCGGCATTGTCCCAAACCTTGCCGTCGACTTCCCCTGTCTTATCTTTGAGCCGGACGTTCAGATAAGCCGACCCTTTCTGGGAAAAGGCCATGCTTTTTTCCGCAACCAGAAAGGAAGAGGCAATTTTGTCGCCGGGCCGGATGTCCTGAAGATAGATGTCTTTGGTGTTCAAATAAACCGCCTTTCTTAAAAATGGAATTCAGGGTTTTTCCCGCAGGAGCCGGTGGTCTTCCACGCGCACCGTTAGTTTGCTGGCGTCAAAATATTCCATGAGCGGGATGATGTATTTGCGCGACAGTCCGGTTAAATCTTTGAACGTCGCCGGTGTGGCCTGGCCGTCCCGGACAAGCTGTGCCTTGTAGTCTTCACGCAGTTTGTCCATCGCCGTGCGCGCAAAACAAAGCTCCTCATTGATTTTTATAAGCTCGCCGTTTTTAATCATCAGTCTGACGATGTTTTGCGCCCTGGTCTTTTGGTCCTTGAATCGAGTCATCACATCGGAAAGGGAAGGCGGCGCCAGTCCCGCCTGAAGATAGACCGATGCAATGGTCTGTCGTAAAACATCATCCTCCCCTGCCAGCCGCACCTGATGAGTTGCCAGCCTTATATGGTCCTTATCGCTGGCAATTTGTTCTTTTTTAATAAGACGGGCAAGTACCATATTGAACAGCTTTCCGGATACCGCCTCTGGAAGCGCCGCCTTGAGTTCTTCCTTGGAGATGCCTTCTTTTAAAGGCTGGTTCGTGTGATAGTCCGCGAGGCTCTTCATCAGGCGCTCCTCCAGATGGGCGAACAGGCGTGCGGAAAGCGCTGTGGTGTCGTCGCCCGGAAGCAGGATGGCGAGGCGGCCGGAAAATAATTTTTCCAGCGCTTCCCGGACCTTTTTGACGGATACGCCCAAACGAAAAGCGAGAAACCGAAGCGAAAGGCCGCTGAAACCGGCGCGGTCCAGCAGAACGGAAATTTTGTCCTGCAAAGCGCCGCTTTGCAGGATTTTCAAATCGTCCAGAATCTTTTTATTTTTCCTTTTGTGCTTGCCGGGCTGCGGGTCGAGAATCCGACCGCCGCCGATGGTGGTGATGGGGGAGTAGCTGCGCAGCACGAAATGATCCCCTCCCACCACCACGTCTTCCTCCGCCAGAATCAGCTGGGCGAAGGATTGGTCGCCGGGAGAAAGTTCATCGGCGTCCAACAGAACAATTCTCGTTATGATTTCGGCTGTGCCCGTGTGCAGACGCACCAGGGAACGGTTTTTCAACTTACGGGCATTGGAGGAGAGGTATTCAAAAAACACATCCAGCCTTTGAGTGGGCCGGACGGTCTGCGGCCGCACCAGAACATTGCCCCGTTCGAGCGTTGATTTTTCAATGCCCTGAAGATTCAGCGCGGTGCGCTGTCCGGAAAAGACTTCTTCCGTGGGCCGGTTGTGCACCTGAATGCCCCGGATGCGGGCGAAAATGTTTTCCGGCAGGATATGAACCTCTTCCCCGACGCTGATTTTATCCGAGATCAACGTGCCGGTGACGACGGTGCCGAAGCCTTTCATCGTAAAGATCCGGTCGACCGGCAGACGGAATATGCCGTCATCGGTTTTCTCCTGCAGTTGGCAAACGGTCTTGTCGATTTGAGCAAGCAGGTCCGGGATGCCCTGTTTTTGAGACGCTGAAACGGGCACAATGGGAGCGCCGGCAAGAAACGTGTTCTGCAGATAGTCGGCGATTTCCGAGCGCACCAGATCCAGCCAGTCTTTCTCCACCAGGTCGGTTTTGGTGAGCGCCACTAGGCCGGTGGTAATGCCCAGCAGCGAGCAGATCTGCAGGTGCTCTCTCGTTTGCGGCATGACGCCTTCATCCGCGGCGATGACCATCAAAACCAGGTCGATGCCCGCCGCGCCAGCCACCATATTCCGGATGAACTTTTCATGCCCCGGGACATCGACGATGCCCAGCGTGTGGCCGGAGGGAAGCGCGAGCGAGGTAAACCCCAGCTCGATGGTAATGCCCCTTTCCTTTTCCTCCTTGAGACGGTCGGTGTCAACGCCCGTAAGGGCTTTGATCAGCGATGTCTTTCCGTGATCTACGTGGCCGGCTGTTCCCAAAACGAAATGTTGCATGCTTCTTCCCGCGGGTTCGCTTTTCAAGATAGTTTCAAATAACAAACTCCCGTCATTTTAACAACATGATATTTATGCAAGCGTCTGCCTTTCGGAGCGGATCATGATTTACTTCTTGAAAATACAATGCGGAATTGTTAGGAAAACCGACAAAGAGGTGGTCTTTGCGCATTCTGGGTGTGGATTATGGCGAAAAACGAATCGGTTTAGCCGTCAGCGACGAGCTGGGTCTGACCGCTCAGGGGATTCCCACGCTGATTCGTAAAACAAAAAAAAACGACCTGGAAATCTTTCGTCAGTGGATTCGCCATTATTCGGTTCAGAAAATTGTCGTCGGTTATCCGCTGCACATCGACGGCTCGGAAGGCATTCAATGTGAAAAAGTCAGCCGGTTTGCCCGATGGCTTGCTGAAACCTTCCTGCTGCCGGTGATGAAATGGCCGGAAACCCTGACCACAAAAGAAGCGGAAGACATTCTGCGGACCTCCGGCGTCCACTGGCGGAAGAGGAAGGAAAAGGTCGATCAGCTGGCGGCTTGTCTTATTTTGCAAAGTTATCTGGATGCTGGCGGCAAATGCGAATAAGATTAAGCGCACAGGGCTTCACCTGCCGGACGATGTTTTTGAGCGGATGGTATGACTAGATGAAGTTGAAGAAAAGCAAAATGATATGTTATGTTTTATCCTTCCCCGCGATCGTGGCTGTGTTGTTTGGCGCTTTTCTGTTCATTTATTCCGTGACGCCGATTTGCTCGGCGGGAGAAAAAACCGTTGTGGTGGATATTCCGACCGGTGCCAGCCTGATTAAAATCATCAAAATCCTCCATGACGCCGATCTGGTTCAAAACCGGTTCTTGTTTCATGCCTTGGTAACCGTGAGAGGCGGAGCCCGATTAGCTCGCGCCGGAGAGTATGAATTTGCTGCAAACATTACTCCTTATCGTCTGGTGGACAAGCTGCTTCATGGAGACATTAAAAAATATTCTGTAATCATTTACGAAGACAGTTCGCTTTCGCAGGTTGCTTTGCGCCTTATGGAATACAAATTGATCAGTGAAAAGGATTTTTTTGAATTATCGCAGGATGCGGGATTCTTGTCATCCCTGGGCATCCAGAGTTCTTCAATGGAAGGGTATCTCTTTCCCGATACGTATTTTCTGGATCGGTCCATGAGCACACGGAAGATCTTGCGCATCATGGTGGAACGATTTCATAGCAAGGTTTCGCCGGAAATGGTTCGCCAGGCCGCGCAAAAAGGTCTGGATGTCAATCAGTTTGTAACCTTTGCATCGCTGATAGGAAAAGAATCCGGCTATGCTGCAGAGAAACCGCTGATTGCAGCGGTTTTCTATAATCGTTTAAAAAAGGGAATGCCTCTCCAGTCTGATCCGACGGCGGTTTACGACCTCGAGGATTTCAAGGGGAAAGTGTTGAGGTCCCACTATAAACGGAAATCTCCTTACAATACATACCTGATTCGCGGTTTACCGCCCGGGCCCATTGCCAGCCCGGGGCTGGATTCTTTTCAGGCGGTCCTTCAACCCGCAAAAGTGGATTACCTCTATTTTGTTTCCAAAAGGGACGGCACCCACCACTTTTCGTCGTCGCTTGTGGCCCATCATGACGCAACGATTCGTTTTCGCAACATAACCAACCGGGAAGAGAAAGCCGAAAAAGCTGTTCAATAGCCGGCACACATGTGCCTATCTGTATAATATAATTAATTATATAATTAAAAACCGGTTCATGCTTCTGCCACGTTCAGGAATGTTGCATTTTTCTCCTGCACCCTTGGACTGTTAATTTTGCAAACCGTCAAGGCCCCACCGATTTGTAATCCCATTTTCTCAGTGATATTCAATTATTTAATTATCAAAAAAGATACATTTTTTGCTTGACAAAGTGTTTTTCCCTCTTTATAGTCGGGCCAGTGGAGCAAAGTGGCTTATTGTGGAGGGAAGGGGCGTTATGTCTGTATTTCGTGGGCATTATCACCACACTATCGACGAAAAGGGAAGAGTTATCTTCCCGTCCAGATTCCGCGATACCTTCGCCGGGCATTATGACAATAAAATGGTCATCACGAACTGGGACGGGTATTTAATCGTGTTCCCCTACGCGGAATGGCTGCTCATCGAAGAAGAAGTATTAAAGCGGCGAATCCTGGATAAAAAGATTCGTGATTTTCAAAGGTTTTTTATGTCCGGAGCGGTGGACTGCGCTCTGGATGGTCAGGGACGGGTGCTGATTCCGCCGTCCCTGCGGGAATATGCCAATCTGGAAAAAGACGTTGTTCTGGTGGGCATGTTGAAAAACATTGAAATCTGGCCCAGAGAAAAATTTGAAGAAAGAAACAAAGAGGCCGGCGAGAAAATAGACAGGGATAACGAAATCGCCGAGAGCCTGGGGATATAACCATGACGACCGGTTTCACTCATGAACCGGTGATGAGAGAGGAAGTGCTGTCGTGGCTGACTGGAAGCAAAACAGGGATTTACGTGGACGGCACGATTGGCGGGGGAGGGCACGCTTTGGCGATCCTGGAGAACACCCAGGCACGCCTGATCGGGATCGATCGGGATGCGGAAGCGATCCTGGCCGCCCGGCAGAGGCTGGAGCCTTTTCAATCGCGCGTCACGCTCGTCAAGGGGAACTTTGCCGATCTGACCTCTGTGCTCGGCGGACTCGGCATTGGAAAAGTGGATGGTGTGATTTTGGATCTGGGCGTTTCCTCTCATCAACTCGATGAGGCGCACAGAGGATTCAGTTTCGGCCGACCGGCCCCGCTGGATATGCGAATGGACCGGAATGAAAAGCTTCGCGCTTATGATATTGTCAACGGTTTTAAACCGTCCGAATTGGAAAAGGTGATCCGGTTGTACGGAGAAGAGAGAATGGCTGCGAGAATCGCCGGGGCAATATGCAGAAAGAGGCAGGTTTCGCCGATCGAAACCACGACAGAACTGGCACAGCTGGTCGCGCAGGTGATGCCGCAAAGCATGAAGCATCAGAAAATTCATCCCGCCACGCGAACCTTTCAGGCGATCCGGATAGCCGTCAATCGTGAATTGGAGGTCATTGCTCCGGGTATTGAAGCCGCCGCCCGCGCGCTTTCGGTTGGCGGCCGTCTGGGGGTGATTTCGTTTCACTCTCTGGAGGACCGGATCGTGAAGCATACCTTTCTTGATCTGGCGGCGGACTGTGTTTGCCCCAAAGATATTCCCCGCTGCGTTTGCCACAGACAGGCCGTCGTAAAAGTTTTAACGCGCAAAGCGTTGATACCGTCCCGGGAGGAGGTCCGGAAAAACCCTCGGGCCCGCAGCGCAAAACTGCGCGTAGCAGAAAGGATTTAAGATGGCGCTGACAGCAGGCACTCAGACGATGGCACGGGGCCGGCTCGTTAAAGAAGCCGACGCCGCTTCCTTTGGCGTGAAGTATCCGACCTTTATCGTCGTAGCTCTTGTCCTCATGTTTGTTGCGTTGATTTATGTCGGCTCACACATCCGGATGACCAAAATGGAATATGATGTCGCCGCGGCATTGAACGCCAAAGAAAATTTACTGGAAGAACAGAAAAAATTGAAGCTGGAACTGGCGATGCTCAAGTCGCCGCAGAGGATTGAAGATATCGCCCGGACGAAACTGCAGATGACCTATCCCACGGCGCAGCAGGTGATTGTTTTAAAACAAACGGGGAAGTGACCATGGCTGCAGACTCGAAAAAATGGCTGAAATTCCGTCTGGCCAGCATTTTGGCGATTTTTTTGATTCTGTTCATTGCATTGCTTTCCCGCGCTTTTCAGCTGCAGGTCCTATCCGGCGAGAAGTTGAAAAAGCTGGCTGTCCGGCAGCACACCACCACGCTCCCCATTCATTCCGAGCGAGGCATGATCTATGACCGCAACGGTGAGAAGCTGGCCATGTCGGTGCTGGCTGATTCCGTGTGTGCGGATCCGACAAGAATCAGTGATCGGACGAAAGTGTCCCGGGAGATGGCGTTCATTTTGAATCTGGACCCGTCGGCCGTGCTGAAAAAGATTTCGGAGCCGAGGAGTTTCTGCTGGCTGGCCAGAAAGATTTCTTCACAGCAGGCGTTGATGGTTGAATCCGCAAACCTGGAAGGGATTTTTCTGATCAAGGAGCCAAAGCGTTTTTATCCGAACGGGCAACTGGCGGCGCATCTGATCGGGTTTTCCGGATTTGACGCCGAGGGCTTGGAGGGCCTGGAAAAAAAGTATGACCAATATTTGCGGGGGACGCCGGAAAAACTGACGTGGGCCAGGGACGCCAAGGGGAAAAAACTCTTTGTGCACGTCGAACATGATGCCTCTGCCAAAAGCGGAAGCGCCAATCTGGTTTTGACCATTGACAGCCGAATCCAGTATCTGGCGGAAACGCATTTGAAAGACGCCGTGCTGGAGAAAGGAGCGAAAGGCGGCGTCGCGATTGTCATGGATCCGAAAACGGGAGAAATTCTGGCGATGGCCAATGAAAAAGGATTCAATCCCAACAACATCAAGGGGCTGACATCGGAAGCCTGGCGAAACCGCGCCATCACCGACTCCTTCGATCCCGGATCAACCTTCAAGCCCTTTCTGGTCGCCGCCGCTCTGGAAGAAAAAGTCGTCAAGGAGTCGGACCGGTTTTACTGCGAGAATGGACATTATCGGGTCGCCAACCGTGTGATTCGCGAGGCCGATTACAAGAAACATGGTTATCTTGCCGTGCGGGATATCATTAAATACTCCAGCAACATCGGCTCCGCCAAAATCGCCGAAAAGCTCGGCCGGGAGAAGTTTTATTCGTATATCAGAAAATTCGGTTTTGGCGGCCGGACGGGAATTGACCTGTTGGGCGAGGCGGCGGGTGTTCTTCGGCCCGTCAAGAACTGGACGCGGGTGGATACGACAAACATCGGTTTCGGTCAGGGCGTTTCCGTCACCGCCATTCAGCTGGTCACTGCGCTGTCGTCGATTGCCAACGGAGGGGTTCTCATGAAACCCTATGTCGTGAAAGGATTCACCGATAAAAATAATCAGCCCGTCAAGATGTTCGCTCCGGAGACCGTGCGCCGGGTGGTTTCTCCCGATACGGCCAGGCGCATGACGGCCATGCTGACTGACGTGGTTGACGCCGAAGACGGCACCGGCAAGAGAGCCCATATTGTGAATGTCGCCGTAGCCGGCAAAACCGGAACAGCGCAAAAATATGATTTTAAGCGGGGCGCTTACTCCTCGGAAAAGGTGCGGACATCGTTTATCGGATTTTTCCCCTCGGACAATCCGCAAGTGGTGATTCTGGTGATGCTGGATGAGCCGCAGCGGGACAAATGGGGGGGCGTAGCCGCCGCGCCGGTGTTTAAAAACATCGGCGAGCAGATTCTCAACTGTTTTAAGACGCACATTCGCGAAACCCCTGCGTTTGACCCCCAGCCGATCCATAATCTGCAATTGGTTTCGGCGGATGCCTCCCTGGCAGATGACCTGGCGGCCGCAGGCGATGAGATCGATGATGAATCCCGTATGCCGGATTTCAAAGGATTGACCATTCGCGAGGCGTTGAAAATGGCGAAATCCCGGTCGATCGAGCTACGGGTATCCGGCAACGGCTGGGCGATGCAGCAAATTCCTGCGCCCGGTGCGCTTTTGGATGAGGACCGCCTTTGCAGAGTTTTTTTTGAGATGAAAAACTGAGGGATGATGGAGCTTCGTCAATTACTACAGGGAGTCCGGACGGTCCGGACGGAAACGGATCCGCAAGGTGATGTTTCATCGATTTGCTATGTTGCAGACTCGTGCTGCCCGGGGTCGCTTTTTGTCGCGATTCCGGGCCTTGCCTTTGACGGCCACCACTTTATCGGCCGGGCCATCAAGCGGGGCGCGCGTTTCGTTGTCCATCAGAAAGACATCGAGATTCCCGGCGGGGTCACGGCCATTCAGGTTTCCGACAGCCGCCGCGCGCTGGGCATGCTCGCTAAAAATTATTTCGGCGACCCGTCCTCCCGTCTGACCCTGGTCGGCATTACGGGGACCAGTGGGAAGACCACCGTGTCGTATCTGCTGGAATCCATCCTGACGGCCGCCGGTTTTCGCTGCGGTGTTCTGGGGACCGTCAATTACCGCTACAACGGCAAATCATTGCCCGCTCCGAACACGACGCCGGAATCGTATGACCTGCAGAAAATTCTGCGCGAAATGTCCGACGCCGGGGTTACGCACGTGATTGCCGAGATCTCGTCACATGCGCTGGATCTGAAAAGGGTTGACGACTGCGACTTTGATCTGGCTGTTTTTACCAACCTCAGCCCGGAGCACCTGGATTACCACGGGAACATGGAAGATTATTTCCTGGCAAAAAAGCGGTTGTTTGCCGAATTACTGCCCCGAAGCCGGAAAAACCTGCCGTGTAAAGCCGTGATCAACACGGACGATCCCCGGGGGCGGCAGCTGATGGGCGAGATATCCGTTCCGGCTCTGTCTTACGGTCTGGAGAATACCGGAGGGGTGAGCGCGGAGCGCGCGGTCGTTTCGCTGCGTGGGATCCAGGCGGATATCCTCATGGATGGGGGGAAAATTCCTGTGGTTTCCGGACTGATCGGCGAATTCAACCTGTCCAATATTCTGGCTGCTTCCGCCGCCGCGTCGGTTCTGGGAGCGGGACCTCGGTCCATTGCGGCAGGCATTCAGAGCCTGTCGTTTGTTCCCGGACGCCTGGAAAGGATCGTCCCTTCGGGCGGTGTTCATGTTTTTGTCGATTACGCCCACAAGCCGGACGCCCTGGAGCAGGTTCTCCGGAATTTGCATGGATTGAAGCAAAAAAGAATCCTGACGGTTTTCGGCTGCGGCGGCAACCGCGACCGCGCCAAAAGACCGATGATGGGAAGCATTGCGACGACATGGAGTGACCTGACGATTGTAACGTCGGACAACCCCAGACGTGAAGATCCGCTGGAGATCATCCGTGAAATTGAAGCGGGGATCGACGGGACCAGGACAAGAAAAGTTTCGCCGGAAGGGCTGGAGTTTGACGCCGCCGGGCGCACCTACGCGTTACTGGCCGACCGGAGGGCCGCCATCGAAGCCGCTGTCCGGATCGCCGAGCCGCAGGATATCGTTCTGATCGCGGGCAAAGGCCATGAAGATTATCAGATTCTGGGAACAAAAAAAGTGCCGTTTGACGATAGATTGGTTGCTGCGCGGGCATTGCGGTTGAAGTTTTCCGGACGGATGTCTCCGGCGTTTTCGCTGACGCAGGTGCTGGCCGCAACCGGCGGACGCCTGGTGGCGGGAGACGGCGATCAAACCGTTTACGGCATTTCCACCGATTCCAGACAAATCCGCCCCGGCAATCTTTTTGTTGCCCTTACCGGGGAGCATTTTGACGGACATGCCTTCGTTGCTAAGGCCGTGGAAGACGGAGCCGACGGCGTCCTGGTGGCCGATGCGGGCAAAATCAGGGTCGAGGCGGCGAATAAGCGGATCGGAGTGATTGAAGCGGCGGATACACTGCGGGCGCTGGGAGATCTGGCCCATGCGCACCGGCTGCGTTTTTCCATTCCCGTCATCGCGCTGACCGGGTCTTCGGGCAAAACCACCACCCGCGAAATGCTGTCCTGCATTTTGCAGCAGGAGAAAAAGGTTCTCCGGACGGAGGGGAACTTCAATAATCTGATTGGTCTTCCGCAGACGCTTTTCCGGATGACGGATCAGCACGAGGTGGCCGTCCTGGAAATGGGGACCAACACACGCGGCGAAATCAAAAGGTTGACACAAATCGCCGCGCCGGACATCGGTCTGATTACCAATGTCGGTCCCGCGCATCTGGCGGGGTTCGGCTCGGTGGAGGCCGTGCGGGAGGAAAAAGGCGATTTATGGCTGCACATGGATTCAACCGGTGTCGCCGTTGTGAATCTGGACGATGAAGCGGTGCGCCAGGCGGCCGACCGGTGGTCCGGACGGCGCGTAACCTTCAGCATGAGCGCCGGCGCTGACGTCGGCGTGAACGACATCCGCAAAAACGGTGCCCGGGGGATGAGCTTTCATCTGCTGATGAACGGGCAGGCACACAAGGTGAGCATGAAAATTGCGGGCATCCACAACATCTACAACGCGATGGCCGCCGCCGCCGCGGCATTGGCCTGCGGCGTCGGGGCCGAATCGATCCGGCGGGGTCTGGCGGGATTTCAGCCGATCGGCGGACGCATGGAGATCCTCCGCCTGCAAAACGGCGCGTATCTGATCAACGATGCCTACAATGCCAATCCCGCATCCGTGCGGGAGGCGCTGCTGACGCTCAGGGATCTGATGAATTCGCACAACGCTTTCGTGCTGCTGGGCGATATGCTGGAACTGGGCGATGCCGCGCCGGAAATGCACCGGAAGGTCGGCTTGCTTCTGGCGACCATCGGCGTGGCGGCGGTTTTCCTTCAGGGAGAATTTGCGCAGGCAATGGCCGAGGGAGCGCGGGAGGGAGGGCTGGCCGCGGAGCAGATTCTGTTTTTGCAAGACGATGAGGAAGCCGTGGCTTTTTTAAAAAGGAAGCTTGGCAAAGGCGACTGGGTTTTGGTCAAGGGATCGCGGCGGATGAAAATGGACAGGCTGGCGGCGCGGCTGGCCGAAGAAATCGGCGTCAAAAAAGCCGAAGATCGCGCGGCGGCGCTTTAGGCCGGGAGAAAAAAAGTGATTTACGAATTTTTATATCCTCTGCACACAGTGTTTTCATCCTTCAATGTGTTTCGCTACATCACGTTCAGGACTATCTTCGCCTCCATCACAGCCCTCCTGATCTGTCTGGTTCTGGGGAGATGGTTTATTGAAAAGCTGCAAAAGATGCAGATTGATCAGCAGATCCGCGAAGATGGCCCCCAAACGCATCTGGTCAAGAAGGGCACGCCGACGATGGGGGGCATGCTGATCATCTTTGCGGTGACGGTTTCCACGATCCTGTGGGCGAACCTTTCCGTGATGTATATCTGGCTGGCGCTGCTGGTTACGGTCGGATTCGGCCTGATCGGATTTCTGGACGATTACAGGAAACTGGCCGTTAAAAATTCCCGGGGAGTGCCCGGAAAAGTCCGGCTGGCCGCTGAAATATTGATCGCCCTGTTCGTCGGCGCCGTTTTGTATTTCAAGCCGGGGTTCAGCACACAGGTAACGATTCCTTTCTTTAAGACGGTTTTGCCCAATCTGGGCTGGGGCTATATCCTGCTGTGCGTTTTCATCATCGTGGGCGCGGCCAACGCCGTGAATCTGACGGACGGGCTGGATGGTCTGGCGACCGGGCCCGCCGGAATCTGCTTTGTCACGTATCTGCTGTTTGCCTATTTCGCCGGCAACATCAAGGTTGCGTATTATCTGCAGATTCCCTATGTGCCCGGCGCGGGCGAGTTGTCCGTGTTCTGCGGAGCGTTTATGGGCGCGGCGCTGGGCTTCCTGTGGTTTAACGCCCATCCGGCGGAAATCTTCATGGGCGATGTCGGATCCCTGTCCATGGGCGGCGCGCTGGGAACCGTGGCCGTCATCACCAAACAGGAAATTCTTCTGGCGATTGTCGGCGGTGTTTTTGTGATGGAGACGTTTTCCGTCATTTTCCAGGTCGGTTATTTCAAGCTGACGGGAGGGAAAAGAATTTTCCAGATGGCCCCGATCCATCATCATTTCGAACTCAAGGGCTGGGCGGAGCCGAAGGTCATTGTCCGTTTCTGGATCATTGCGATCCTGCTGGCGCTTGTGGCGATCAGCACACTGAAGTTACGGTAGAGGAAACATGCGACTGGCAGACAGGAAAATAGCCGTGATCGGCATGGGGAAAACGGGCGTTGCCGCCGCCGCGTTTCTGGGCAGAAACGGCGCCGCGGTCGTGGCTGTTGATGAGAAACCCCGGGTCCGGTGGAGCGGGGAGTTCGAGCAAATCGCCCATCAGCCGTGGCTTGCCGTCGGACGCTATGACGAGACCTGCCTGGACGGCGTGGATCTGGTGGTACCGTCTCCGGGGATCCCCCCCCATCATCCCATTTTGACGGCGGCGCAGCAAAAAAAGATTTCGATCTTGAGCGAGATCGAGCTGGCCTACCGGTTCATCCGCGCGCCGATCATCGCCGTGACAGGCACCAACGGGAAAACCACCACCGCCACCCTGCTGGGCAAAATTCTGGCGCAGGCCGGCAAAAAAGTGTTTGTCGGCGGCAACATCGGGAATCCGCTCGTCGAATATGCCGGCACCGCGCAGACGGCTGATTTCATCGTCGCCGAAATCAGCAGCTTTCAGCTTCAGTGGATTGAATCGTTCCGTCCGCATGTCGCGGTTCTGCTCAACATTACATGCGATCATGTCAATTATCACGGATCGTTTGAAGAATACCGCCGCATCAAAAGGAGAATTTTTGAAAACCAGCGCGAAAACGATCTGGCGGTTCTGAACGCCGAAGATCCGCATCAGGAAAGTCTGGATGCATCGATACGGACCGCGGTGGTCCGGTTCAGCTCCGTCCGGCCGCTCCGGCCCGGCCTGTCTGTGCAGGAGGATTCTTTGGTGTACAGCAGGCCCGATGCCTCCGATGAGCGTTATCCGCCGGGCATGATCGCTCTTCCCGGTTTGCATAATACGGAGAACGTCATGGCGGCCGTGGCGACGGCGCGCTTCTGCGGCTGTTCAAAGGAGAGCATCGTGGAAGCGGTGTCGCAGTTTCGGGGCCTGTCCCATCGGATTGAATTTACCGGGGAAAAGCGAGGGGTTGCGTTTTATGACGATTCCAAGGGAACCAATGTCGATGCCGTCGTGCGTGCGCTGCAAACCTTTTCATCACCGGTGATTCTGCTTCTGGGCGGACGGGACAAAGACGGAAATTTTGACACGCTGCAGTCGATGCTGGCCGATAAAACGAAACAGGTCATCCTGTTTGGCGAGGCGCGTGACCAAATCGAGCCGCAACTGGGCAGGACGACGCCGATTGCGAAGGAAGAGACGCTGAAAGCGGCCGTTCTTCGCGCCTATCAGGACGCGAAACCCGGAGACATTGTGCTTTTGTCGCCGGGATGCGCGAGCTTTGACGCTTTTGCTGATTACCGTGAGCGGGGGAATCATTTCAAGGAAGTGGTCAGGAATCTTTAAATGGACGCTGCAAAAAAAGACGCCAATACGCCGGATATCATTCTTTTGCTGGTCACTCTGATTCTGGTGACCGTGGGCACGGCGATGATTTATTCGTCCAGCTCCATTCTGGCGATGGAAAAATTCAAAGACAGTCAATTCTTTCTTAAAAAGCATTTGTTTTTTGTATTCGCCGGCCTGGTGATCATGATTGTCATGACCAAAATTCCATACGAACTGCTCAAGAAGGCGGCCTATCCCGGTGTGATTATCTCCGTGGTTTTGTTGCTTTTGCTTTTTATTCCGCATGTCGGCATGAAAAGAGGCGGAGCGACCCGCTGGCTCAATATGGGCGTGTTTTCCTTTCAGGTGACGGAACTGGTCAAGGTGGCCATGGTGCTTTTCCTGGCGCATCTGCTGACGAGAAAGGCGCGCCACTTGAAAAAATTCAGCCGGGGCGTTCTGATTCCCCTGTCGGTGACGGCTGTGGTTATGGGACTGATCATTCTTCAGCCGGATTTCGGCACAGTCGTCATCATCATGTCGATTCTGCTTTTGATGCTGTCTCTGGCCGGATCCCGGATCACCCATCTGGCATTTCTGGGTGCGGCCTTTATTCCCGTGGGTATCTGGCTGATCATAAGCAAGGGATACCGGATGGCGCGTCTAACGGCGTTTCTCGATCCGTGGAAAGACGCGGACAATACCGGCTTCCAGCTCATCCAGTCGCTGATTTCCTTCGGATCGGGCGGCGTGACGGGGCAGGGCATCGGCGACGGCATGCAGAAATTATTTTATCTGCCGGAGCCTCATACGGATTTCATTCTGGCGGTTATTGCGGAGGAAAGCGGTTTTATCGGCGTGACGATCATCATTGTCATGTTCATTTTCTTTCTGCTTCGGGGTTTTATGATCGCTTTTCGCGCGCCGAATCTTTTTGGCACGCTGCTGGCCGCGGGGCTGACGATGCTGATCGCGCTGCAAGCTTTCGTTAATGTTGCGGGAGTGATGGGACTCATTCCCCTGAAGGGACTGGCGCTTCCTTTCTTAAGTTACGGGGGCACGTCGTTCGTCATGAGCATGATGACGGTGGGGATTCTGTTGAATATTTCCACGCAGAAGACTTAAACGGCGAAGAGATAAAAAAGCCCGGGGTAAGGGCGGGGAGACGACGGTGAGGATCATCATTGCAGGAGGAGGAACGGGCGGGCATCTGTTTCCCGGCATTGCCGTCGCGGAAGAGTTTCAGAAGCGCGATCCTCAAAACCGGGTGATCTTTATCGGAACCCGCAGGGGCATTGAACACAGGCTCCTGAAAACGTTGGGATACGAGCTGAAGCTCATTGAAGTTGAGGGATTGAAGGGAAAGGGATTGAAGGCTTTGATCAAAGGCGCCTGGGCGATACCCGTCAGCATGTTGCAGTCCAGACGGATTCTTGCGGATTTTCGGCCCGATGTCGTCATTGGCGTCGGCGGGTATGCTTCGGGTCCCGCCGTCATGGCGGCGTATCTGATGGGTTGTCCAACCGCCATTGCGGAACAAAACGCTCTGGCGGGAAACACAAACCGTATTTTGGGGAAATTTGTGGATCGGATATTTCTGACTTATGAGCAAAGCAAAGGAAGTTTTCCCGCCCGGAAAACCGGCGTTACGGGCAATCCGGTTCGGGCGGCGTTTGCCGCGCGTCTGAATGAAGCCCCGAAGACGCGTGCTTTTCGACAGATTCTGATTTTTGGCGGTTCGCAGGGAGCGACGGCCATCAACAAAACGGTCGTGGCCATGCTGCCGATGCTGCAAAAGATCAAGGAACGTATCCGGGTGCTTCACCAGACCGGAGAGCGCGATGAAGAGACGGTGCGTCAGGCGTACGCTGAGGCGGGCGTGGAAGCTGAGGTTCGTCCGTTCATTGCCGATATGGCGTCGGCCTACGAGGCGTCCGACCTGATCATCTGCCGGGCCGGCGCGACGTCGCTGGCGGAAATCACGGTGGCGGGAAAGGCTTCCGTGCTGATCCCCTTCCCGTATGCGGCCGATGACCATCAGACCGAGAACGCGCGGGCAATGGTCGAAGCCGGCGCGGCGACTATGATCCGGGAGAGCGCTCTGACCGCCGAAACCCTGTATGAGCAGGTTGCGTCCCTGCTGGGAGACGATAAAAAATTACGGGACATGGAAGAAAAATCCAAAGCACTGGGCAGGCCCGACGCCGCTGCAAGAATCGTCGATGCCTGTATAAAGCTGGTGGCGGAAAAATAAATATTCAACAGGATACAATGAAAATGAGCAAAGACCAGGAAACCGGATTCATGCAGCGTAAAGTCAAGCGCATCCATTTTGTCGGCATCGGCGGCATCGGGATGAGCGGCATTGCCGAAGTGCTGCTGAATCTCGGATACGGCATCGGCGGATCTGATGTCCAGACCTCCGACACGACGAAGCGCCTGCAACAGCTGGGCGCAGTCATTGCCGTCGGGCATGCGGCGGAAAATATTGCCGACGCGGATGTGGTGGTCACATCGACCGCTGTAAAGGCGGACAATCCGGAAGTCCTGGAAGCGCATCGCAAAAATATTCCGGTGATTCCCCGGGCGGAAATGCTGGCGGAGCTGTTAAAAATGAAATTTTCCGTGGCCGTTTCCGGCAGTCACGGCAAGACCACGACCACCTCGATGATCTCGACTCTTCTGGCGGAAGGCGGACTGGATCCCACAATGGTGATCGGCGGCAAGCTGGCCAGCATCGGATCCAACGCCCGCCTGGGCGGCGGAGACATTCTCGTTGCGGAGGCGGACGAGAGCGACGGTTCGTTTTTGAAGCTGTCGCCGACGATCGCCGTCATTACCAATATCGACCGCGAGCATCTGGACTACTATCCGGGCATTGAAGAAATCAAAGACGCTTTCTTGAAATTTGCCAACATGGTTCCCTTTTACGGTTGCACGGTGATGTGCGGCGACAACGAGCATGTTCGCGCCATTGCCCCCTCGATCAAGCGCCGCGTGATCACATACGGCATTTCGCATCCGGCGGATTATACGACGAGCGACATCCTGCATTCCGACGCCGGAACCCGGTATACCCTGTCTTACAGGGGAGAGCCTCTGGGCGACGTTGCCCTGATGGTGCCGGGCCTTTTTAATGTTTACAACTCCATGGCCGCCATTGCCGTGGGGCGCGAGCTGGGTCTGGACATGGCGACTCTTTGCAAAGGACTGCTGGCTTTTTCCGGCGTGCAGCGGCGGCTTGAAATCAAGGGGAAGGCGGCCGGAATTACGGTTGTGGATGACTACGGCCATCACCCGACCGAAATTATGGCCACACTGGCAGCGGCGCGCCAGATGCGGCAAGGCCGTCTGATCGTCGTCTTTCAGCCCCATCGCTTTACGCGGACCAAAGCGCTGTTTGACGAATTCACCAGGGCGTTCGGAGACGCGGACGCGCTGGTGCTCAACGATATTTATCCGGCGTCGGAGGCGCCGATTCCCGGCGTTCATTCCGCGGCGCTGTGGGCAGCGATCAAGGAGGGCGGCCATCCCTGCGTGGAATACATCGCTCAGCCGCAGGGCACGATCGAATTTCTGCTGGCCAATGCAAAGCCCGGGGATACCGTCCTGACGCTGGGCGCGGGCAGCGTGTATAAAATCGGCGAGACGTTTCTCGCGCAGCTCAAAGAGGGAACAAAGAACCCATGACCGGTCATTTGAAAAATTCTGCGGTGCTTCAGGGTACGAATGTCGGCAAGATATGGTTCGACGAGCCGATGTCACATCATGCGTCGCTGAAACTCGGCGGCCGGGTGGACGCGCTGGTGATGCCCGAAAGCGAAGATCAGCTCGCGGAGCTTGTGCGCAGGCTGAAGGAGAATCATCTTCCTTTTTTGCCGGTCGGGAATCTTACCAATATTCTTGTACGCGACGGCGGATACCGCGGCGTACTGATCTCGTTGCGCGGACTGGACAGCGCCGTTTGCACGCCCGCGGAAAACGGGCGCTTCCGGATCGACGCACAGGCAGGCGCCGCGCTGGGCCGGATTGTCGGGCTGGCTGCCGAGAATGAACTGACGGGTCTGGAGTTTTGCACGGGGATTCCCGGCAGCGTCGGCGGGGCCGTCTGGATGAACGCCGGGGCGTTCGGATCCGAAATCAAGGACGCGCTGGTTTCCGCGGATTTGATCGACGGCGAAGGAAAAAAGAAAACCCTGCGGCGGGAGGAGATCGCGTTTGCCTATCGCAAATCCAATTTGCCCGGGAATGTCATCATCTGCGGGGTGTGCTTTGCTTTGTCGAAAGGCCATCCGGCGCAAATCCGGGAGCGGATGGCGGAAATATTGAAATGGCGTCAGGAAAAACATCCTTTGCAATATCCCAGCGCCGGGTCGGTTTTTAAAAACCTTCCGGGATTGCCGGCGGGCCGGCTGATCGAGGAGCTGGGCCTGAAAGGCCGTCGGCTGGGCGATGTGCAGATTTCGAAAAAGCACGCCAACTTCATAATCAACAAGGGGCAGGGCACGGCGTCCGACATGGTGAAGTTGATCCGGCTGGTGCAGGAAACGGTTCAAAAGGAAAGAGGCCTTTTGCTGGAGACGGAAGTTGTCATCATTGGAGAAGAATCGTGAGCCGAAAGATAAAAGTCAGTCTGGAAGCCAGAAAAAACCGCGTACGGCGACGGTTGATCGGGGCATTGAACGAATCGCTGGGAGCTTTATGTCTGCTGGCGGTCACCGTTGTCAGCAGCGCCCTGTTTATTTATCTTTACGGCGTGCTGCTGAGCGCCCCCGCGCTGGAAGTCAGGGAGATTTCCGTCCGCGGAGTGAAAGAGCTGACGGAAAAGGACATCCTGCAGCTGGCGGATATTCAGCCGCACTGCAACCTTCTGGCGGTCAACACGGATGCCGTGGCGCGGCGGATCGCCGCCAATCCCTGGGTCAAAAATATTTATGTCGGCCGGGAGCTGCCGGGCCGGCTGGTGCTGGATGTTCGGGAGCGGACGCCGATTGCCCTGATCAAGCAGACCGGAAATTTTTACCTGATGGACGCGGCAGGTTTCGTTTTCAAAAAATTAAGCCGGACGGACGATGTTGATTTGGCGATCCTGACCGGCGTGAACCTTCAGAACAAACCGTCCCCGCTGCTGGCGGAGGCGTTGAAACTGCTGGAAACCCTGTCTGCCGATTCGTACGCGTCTCTGGGGACGATTGCCGAAATTCATGTGGATGAGATTTTCGGTTTATCCGTTCTGACTGACCGGGGATTGCATTTAAAGCTGGGACGGGACAACTTTACAGGCAAAGTGCGCCAGCTGGATGTTGTCTTGGCGGACTTGGAAAAACGGGGGATGAAGAACGGTCGCTTATTTGTGGATCTGGCCGACATTTCCAAAGTCACCGTTCAGCGTAAAGACGCGCCGGGAAATGCGCAGGAGCAGAAAAAAGGGCCGCAGTACCGAATATAGGCAGTGATGGGGAAGGGTGATATTATGGGAAAGAAAAACAATATTCTGGTGGGAATTGATATTGGAACGACCAAAACCATTGCGATTGTCGGAGAGGCAAAACCAACCGGCATAGACATCATCGGCATGGGGATCACACCGGCCAAGGAACTGCGCAGGGGAGGGCTGGTCAATATCGACAGCACCGTCGAGGCGATCAAGAAGGCCGTGGAGGACGCCGAGCACATGTCCGGCTGCCGTATCAACTCCGCCTATGTCGGGATTGCCGGCAGCCATATCAAGGGACAAAACTCGCTGGGTATTGTCGCCGTAAAAGGCCGGGAAGTCAGCGAAGACGATCTGCAAAGGGCCATCGAGGCTTCCAGGGCGATTGCCATTCCCGTGGATCGGGAAATTCTGCACACGCTGCCGCAGAATTATGTGGTGGACGGACAAGACGGCATCCG
>JAAZHX010000090.1 GCA_012510495.1 Smithella sp. | reverse complement strand
CTGTGAGGCTTATTCCATCACCCCTTCCATGCTGTACCGCTGGCGGGATCTCTTTTTAAAAAACCGTTCTGTCTGGCTCTCTGTTTTGGAACTGTCGGAACAGTCACCACGGGATTTCATCCGTTTCTTATGTCTGAAAGAGCCTTTTTCTGAGTTTTCTACTGCATTTTTCCGACTTACAGGCTTCTCTTTTTTACAAAGCCATGCGAACCCGACTGCGCTTTCTGGCCGGAAGCAGATTTAGCTCATTTCGGTTTTCACCTTCCACACAAGCTGGTAATACCCTCCCTCTAATTCGCGGTTTATGATGAATCTATCAAATCCAAAGGAGGTATTCTTACCATGAATGAACAAAACAACTTATCAGATGCAGCTTTAGTTGCACAGTTTCGATTTGCCCTCATCGCCCCGGTGATCCAGGACTTATTTCCTGATGCCACAAAAACCGCCTATTACAAAAGAGTAACTGAAAATCCATTAAAGCTACCTGATGGCACTACAAAGGAGTATGACTATAAAACAGTAGAAAAGTGGGTCTCTCAATATCGTCTCGGTGGTATTGATGCTCTTATGCCAAGAGAACGTTCCGACAAAGGAACTTCTCGGGCACTTCCTGATACTGCCATAGAAGAAATCTATCGCTTAAAGGAAGCTTTTCCAAGACTCAATGCCACACAGATCCACCAGAAGCTGATTGCGGATTCCTTTATCCCTGCTAGCGTATCCGTGGATGCTGTCCAGCGTTTCATAAAGCACAATGATCTAAAATCAGCCAGAAATCCAAATGTCCGTGACCGAAAAGCCTTTGAAGAGGATATGTTCGGCAAGATGTGGCAGGCTGACACCTGTTATCTTCCTCATATCACAGAAGACGGACAGTGCCGCCGTGTCTACTGTGTCATGATCATTGATGACCACTCCAGGCTCCTTGTCGGCGGTGAACTTTTCTACAATGATAATGCTGCTAACTTCCAGAAAGTCCTGAAAGATGCCATTGCCACCTACGGTATTCCGGATAAACTTTATGTGGACAATGGTGGTCCCTACTGTAATGAACAGCTTTCCCTAATCTGTGGCAGCGTTGGTACTGTTCTTCTCCATACCCGTGTTCGAGATGGGGCTTCGAAGGCCAAGGTGGAGCGCCATTTCAGAACCTTAAAGGAACGCTGGCTGTACACGTTAGATGTCGCATCCATTTCCTCTCTTGCAGAGTTTAACTCTCTGCTGAAGGACTACATGCGTTCTTACAATACAACCTTCCACACCGGCATCGACTGTACACCTTTTTCCCGCTATCAGGATACAAAATCCCATAGCAGAACACCACAGTCCCGTGAATGGCTGGAGGAATGCTTCTTAAACCGCATTACCAGAAAAGTGAATAAGGATTCCACCGTCTCCATCAACAAGATAAGCTTTGATGTTCCCATGCAGTTCATCTCCATGAAAGTAGATATCCGCTATCAGCCTTCCGACATGGATACCGCCTTTATTCTCTACGAAGGAATGCATTTCCCACTGCTTCGTACGGATAAGAATGCCAACTGCCATACAAAGAGAAACAACGCACCTACGATAGACTACTCAAAGCTTGGAGGTAAATCTGATGTATAACGATTTTTATGCCCTTTCCTTTAACCCTTTTGATAAATCCATTTCCGAGAAAGACTCTTATCTTTCCAGAGATTTTCAGGAAATGACTCACAGACTGAATTATCTCAAAGATACCAGAGGTATCGGTGTCTTTACTGCAAGACCCGGCATGGGTAAATCGTACTGCCTCAGATGCTTTTCTAAAAGCCTGAACCCAAACCTGAACCACATGGTCTACCTCTGCCTGTCCACCATATCCGTTGCAGAATTCTATAAACAGTTCTGCTCTGTCCTTGGTGTCAGTGACAAAGGCGGTAAGACCGGCATGTTTAAAGCAATACAGGAGCAGGTCTACTACCTGTATAAAGAGAAACGCCAGCCACTTTTACTTGCTATTGATGAAGCCCAGTATCTCAGCACCGGCATTCTGAATGATATCAAGATGCTCATGAATTATGGCTATGACTCCATCAACTGTTTTACACTGATACTTTGTGGAGAATCTCACCTCAACGACATTTTAAGAAAGCCTGTTCATGAAGCCCTGCGCCAGCGCATCACCATCCATTACAACTATACTGGTCTGGATGATAAAGAGGTTGCTGCCTATATCCTGCATAAGCTGGAGCGTGCCGGTGGCTCGAAATCCATCATTGATGATGCAGCGCTCACTGCAATTCATGGATACTCCCAGGGCAACCCCCGTCTCATCGATAACCTGATGACGGATGCTCTTGCCTTCGGATCACAGGCTGGGAAAAATACCATTGATACGGATATCATTCTGGCTGCTGTTGACAACCAGAGCCTTACATAATGAAGTTTTTAGTTTTCAAAGTTCGAGGCTATGAGCCATGCTCATGGCCTTGTTTCAGAACAAGGAATCTTTATCCTCAAACAAGACTACGAGATTGTGCGGTCAAGCTGATAAGAATGTGCAGTTACAGGCAAGACCGCGCGGTCTGATAGGTGTCAGACGGAAATTTAATTTGCTGTTACACCCGATTGTAATTCGCCGTCTAACACGTCGGAAACTCCTTGCGCAAAACCTTGATTTCCCTCCATGATTCTTCATGGTAATCAATTTGCGCATCCGAAATGCTTTTTTTGATGTTCGTGATTCTCGATGACGCTACAGATTCGATGTGTCCTCGTTGTGGCAAGTACCTTTTCTGGTATGGTTTCATGGATCATCATAAAGACTGGGCAATGTCTAAAAACTTAATAGACAATTTGCTACATTTTTATTATAAGTTCTTCATTGTTATATTTCAAGAAATTTCTATATTTCAAAACATAACATCGAAAGCCCTCTATTAAGAAATAAAAATCAAATGCATATTTGAATGTCTTTCCAATGAATG
>JAAZHX010000273.1 GCA_012510495.1 Smithella sp. | reverse complement strand
TTCCTAATGTTATTGTCAGTACCATATTTTCCTCCAAAGTAGCTACTTTTTTCCGTGGCTCAGTCTAGAACTTCATCGCCGCTGTACGGCATACATCTTAGAGCCCATGTGCCCCAAGATAATGCGAGTGTCCAAAAATATCTTGAAACCGGCGTCCCTCACCCGTTGGCTGAAAGCGAAATCGAGAGTGAGGTACATCGGCGTGCCGTCGTGGTCCTTCTGGATCATCGGCATGAAGAATGGATAGATCCAGGTTCCTTCTTCGTACCTCACCAGCTCCATGCGATCTGCAAGCTTCTGCAGGATCTCTCTGGAGATCATCGTGCATCCGGTGGGCAGGTATCGGACTTCTGTGATACCGCCGCCAGGCCCTATGAGAACGTTCCCCTCTTTTAGCGGGACGACGCATAGCTGGTCTTCTTTCCCTCGTTTCAGGTAGGGGCCGCCAACCATCCCACCGGTTTCCTTGCACGAGTCCACAAGACGCTTGATCTCATAACCCGGTGGATAGGCAGGATCGCCGTGCGGGTTGAAGATGATATCATAATCCAGAGAGAAGAAATAGTCGAAATCGGTCTTGAGAAAGTCAGTTGCAGCGATTGATAATCCAACGTCAATCACCGAAGTCTGAGTAAAATTATAACCGATCTGAATTCCTGAGGGCTGTTCTGCCAGAGTGTGGATGAGCTGGTTGATAAATCGCATATCCGCACCAGCATAAGCCTGGGATGATAAGAGAACTTTCGTTATTTATTCCACCGCCTTAAAATCTATCGTGAGGATCTCGATCCACTGAAGGAGATCGTCGCTTGTGTCGGAATACAGGCTCCACCCCACCAGGCCGAAAGGCAGTTGCCCCCCGCCCCAGGGCAATGAGGATAGAGATCTGAGATGGGCTTTCACCGCCTCGATCAGGGCTTTTGCGGCGTCTTCTGATGTGGCAGACACTGCCCGGACCTCAATCTGCCCGGAGACGCGATCATTATCGCCGCCCAAATACGGAACTCCATGCGAAGGCATGTCAGCGACCATCAGGCATGCATAAGGTGAATTGCTAACCATCTCATCCTGAAGGACGAAGTTCCTGCCCGATATGACTCCGGTAATGAGCGGCCCTATGGCATCTGAGTTCTGGAGGGAGGCGGCCAATGCTGAGGAGAGGGTAGACATAATTATTTATCCTTGAAAACTCATTATTTTGGTATGCTGAAAATTCTAATAGCTATCATGCTGGTAGTGGGGGTCGGATGTGGTGACATTTGGGGTATGACCCCGGCAACACGAAACGACATGGCAATTAAGAGTGGTCTCACCAACCATGGTACATCGGATTTGCCGATGATAGATGATCCCGATGTACTGAAAGTTTACATCGTCCGGGACGGTACAGCGCTTGCGATCGTTGCCCTCCAGAACGAGGATGGTCAGTGGGTCGTGGGATTTACAGATATCAAGTCACAAAGTTATTATCTGGGGAATGAGACTGGGGCAGTAAAAATAACCTAGCCCTCGTACACCCTATCGA
>JAAZHX010000236.1 GCA_012510495.1 Smithella sp. | reverse complement strand
TTTCCCTGATTGATTATCCGGAAAAAATCAGTGCGGTCATTTTTACGCAGGGCTGCAATTTCCGCTGCCCCTACTGCCATAACCCGCAGTTGGTGGACGCAAAACTGTACCGGCCCTGCCTCGAGGAAAAGGACATCTTCAGTTTTTTGGAAAACCGCCGGGGCAGGCTTGACGCTGTCGTCATCACGGGAGGGGAGCCGGCGCTGCAGGAGAATTTAATTCCGTTTATTATGGATATCCGCAAGCTGGGCTTCGCCGTAAAACTCGATACCAACGGTTCGCGCCCGGCAGTGCTGGAGCGCCTGCTCAGAGAAGGTCTTGTTGATTTCATCGCCATGGACGTGAAGGCTCCATTGGAAAAGTATCCCGATGTCGTCAGAGCGCCTCTGGAAAAGGATGATTTGCGCGAAAGCATCCGCCTGATAATCGAAGCGAAAATCCCCCATGAATTTCGCACGACAGCGGCCGCTTCACTTCTGAGGCCCGAAGACATTCTGACGATAGCGCGCGAGCTAGTAGGCGCAAAGCGCTATGCCCTGCAGAGATTTCAGCCCGGGCAGACACTCGAGGCGATGTTTGCCGAAGAAAAAACATTTTCAGACGAAGAATTTGTGCAAATCAAAAATCAGCTTGCAGGCAGTATCCCCGTGGTCATCGTGCGCTAAGCGGCCAACGGGCTTTAAGGGAGCATGATGAAAAAAAATCTTGATTTAATACGTTTGTGTGATATGAACCTCTGTCAAGCGGTGATTTAAGGTAAATTGCTCCGCTCTATAAATGTGCTAAAGCACTGACAACAATGAAACCGTTCATTCGACCCGTGCTTTAGCGCGGGTTTTTTTATAAGACCGTAAAAAACCCGCACAAAAAACATATCAGGAGAAAACTAGCATGGAGATTTCATCGGAAAGCGTCAAAGTCGGTCACCCGGATCTGGTAGCGGACATCATTGCCGCCAATGTGATTGCGGCCATCCTGGACAAGGAAAAGAAAGAAAAAGGCGGTCTCAATCTGGCCAATATGCCTCATTGCGGCCTGGAGGTTTTTCTGGGCAAGGGGATATGTATCGTCGGCGGAGAGGTGCGCTCGAGAGTTTATGTTGACATAGACAAAATCGCGCGGGAATCCGTTCTGGAGCTGGGCTATAATCACGCGGCCGTCGGTCTCAACGGCCACCTGATGGGTGTGCTCAACGCCATCATTCCGCAGTCGCCGGACATCAACCAGGGAACAAGCTGCCTTCTGAACAAGGAGGGAGAGATCGGCGCGGGCGACCAGGGCATCATGTACGGTTTTGCCTGCGATGACACAAAAGAACTGCTTCCTCTTCCCTATGTGCTGGTGAACAAATTGATGCGTGCTTTTGAATATTGCCAGGATCCGATCTTCGCGCCGGACGGAAAGGGGCAGGTATCGGTTGATTACGACACAAAAACAGGCAGGCCGCAGCGCGTGGCGAAAGTTCTCATGTCCAACGCGATCGACTACCGTTACGTCAAGGGCGACCGTCTCAAGGTTCGCGACAAGGCGAAGAAAATAGCATTTGCAGCCCTCGAAGACTGCGTGGATAAAAAAACGGAATTTCTTTTCAACCCCACAGGCGAGTGGAATGCGGTAAATTCCTGCAGCGCGGCCGACTCCGGCGTTACCGGACGCAAACTGGTCGTTCAGTGCTACGGCGGGTTCCCAGG
>JAAZHX010000006.1 GCA_012510495.1 Smithella sp. | reverse complement strand
CCCCAGTTTCCCATGTTTTAAGGAACCGCCCGGTACGAGACCCGTACGCCGGGTGGTGTGAGAGGCTCTCCCCGTCAGTGATTACTGGCGGGGCGGTCTACTCGATTGAACTAAATCCCTACGGGATAGCTCCTTTCAAAAATAACACAAATCTTTCTAGCCGCAAGCCGTTATAACTGTATTATTCACTTTAAAATAATACTGTTATGAGAAAAAAAACAAGCTTAACTATTGTTGAGCGTGCCATGGTACTTGTCCCTGAATTCAAGTCCAGGGCCGTGAAGTTGGAGCATCAGGTGGTACTTCGTGGCCAAAGCGCCAGCACCCTGAATAATTACATCAGGCGCATTGCCCTGTTTGTCATCCATTTTAAAAAATTACCCGAACAGGTTAGCGAAGACGAGATCAATGAGTACCTGGTTGCTTTGGCACGTGATCCCAAGGCGCCTTCGCGCAGCAGTTTCAAGCACATGGTTTACGGTCTTAGGTATTACTACCGTTTGTTGGGCATGAACAAAAAGGCCATTGCCTTGCCTTCATTAAAGCAGGACACCAAGTTGCCGATTGTCCTGAACCAGCAGGAACTGAAAATGCTGTTTGCAGCACCTACACTGCTTAAACACCGGATAATCCTTACGCTCATTTATTCTGCCGGATTGCGAGGGCAAGAGGTCATCAATCTTAAAATATCAGATATTGACTTTGAACGCATGGTCATCCACATTCGCCAGAGCAAATACAAGAAAGACCGAATAGTTCCCTTGTCCCCTACTATGGCCATTGGACTCGAGAAGTATCTCAGAGCCGAGAACCCGCATGTTTGGCTGTTCAATGGCAAAGAGCCTGACGGTCGCTACAGCGTTAAAGGATTATCCTGGGTAATGCGGGAGAACCTTAAAAAGACCTCTATTGCCAAAAGTGTCAATCTTCATTCCTTACGGCATAGCTACGCAACGCATTTATTGGAGCAGGGATTAAACATCGTAACCTTAAGGGATTTATTGGGCCATGCCGACATTTCTACTACAATGATTTATCTTCATGTTGCTCAGTGCCAGCACATAAACCCTCACAGCCCTTTAGATACCCTTTATGGAAAAGCACTGCAAAAGCAAGCATGAGTTGGCTCACATTGTCTGCCAATTTGGGAAATCCTTGTTGCAGAGCGGTGAGCTATCCCCCAAACAAATCAAGGTTTTGTACAACATCCTCCAGTGCCGCACAGCCTCTTTGGGTGGTCATGAGCAGGTGTGTAAGGATTGCGGTGTGATACACTACAGTTACAACAGTTGTCGAGATCGCCATTGTCCCAAGTGCCAGGGAACCAAACAGGCCCTTTGGGTTGAGAAGCTGATGAAATCAACACTTGCGGTGAAACACTACCACATCATTTTCACGGTACCTCATGAGCTCAACCAGATTTATCTGTGGGACAGAAGGCTTTATTGCAACATCTTGTTCCGTGCTGCCAGCCGTACGCTGCACAGCTTCGGTTATACACATTACGGTTGTGAAACCGGAGCCGTTGCGGTGCTGCATACCTGGGGGCAAAACCTTTCTCTGCATCCGCATTTACACTGCATTGTCCCGGCAGCCGGTTATTCCTTGTCGGGGAAATGGCGCCATATCGGCAAATATGATAATTATCTGTATCCGGTGCACCAGTTGAGTGCTGCCTTTAAAGGCAAATTTCTGGACAGCATAAAAAGGGAGCTGCGAAAACTTTCTGCAATGGATGGCTTTAAAGTCTGCTTAGAGAAGGCCCATCAAAAAAAGTGGGTGGTCTATTGCGAGCCCTCTATGGCAGGTGCCGAGCATGTTATCAGGTATCTGGGGCAATACACCCATCGCATTGCCATCAGCAACCAGCGGATCTTGAACGTTGATCCAACACACGTAACTTTCGTAGCTAAAGACTACCGGGACCGGGCACAAAAGAAACCGGTATCACTGACCGGCGAAGAGTTTCTGCGTAGATTCTCTTTGCATGTAATGCCCGATGGTTATGTGCGTATTCGTCGATTCGGCATTTATCATCACTCTACAAAGCTTCATCTGGATTTACAATTTGTGCCCGATGAAAAGCCCGACATTGAGCAGATGGCAGCTGACCAAAACGATGAAACGGCCTCAGAGCGCATTTTAAGGCTGACTGGATTTGACCTAACCAAATGTCCGCATTGCAAAGAGGGACGTCTGATTGTCATTAGAACCTTACCCAGGATACGGTCACCCGCAGGAAATCTGCCCTCATTGCTTTTTGCGAAGTTGCAGTAACCTACAAAACACCCCCTTAAAAACTTCATTGACATGAGGTTCGGCATCGTATTGCCTTAACGGTAGGTTTTCAGCCAAAAAGGAACAGATTTTCAACTTCTCAGCCACTACGACCAGTCACTTCTTAAGTTCAAATGCTTAAAAACGGGAAGACGGTACCACGGGTGGCCTTGCCAAAAACATCAAAAACCGACTTAAAGTCCATAAAAGCAGGCTGCAGACCTAGCGGGATGTAGTTCAACCGAGAATAATCGCTGGGTCGTTCCGACCGCTCATATTCCTATATATTGGGCGCTGCCATTTATTCTTTTTGTCATTCTAAAATTAATCAATTCTTTGTTTCTTGACTTTTTCAATTGCTGTTTTTCAACTATATATCCATGTCTTTCAAAAAATCCTTTCGCTGTAATACTTACATCTGAATATATCAAATCATTGCCTTGTTCTTTTGCTTTTCTTTCAATTTTCCTTATCAAATTACTTGCAACTCCATGTCTTTGGTAATCTTTATGAGTAAACATAAAATCAAGATATCCATCAGTTGCTAATGAACTAAATCCAACTATCTTGTCATCAATAATTGCTTTAATAAAATACTGTTCTTCAATTCTTTCCTGCCATTTATATTGGTCAGTCCACCATGACGACCAGTCATCTATTTCATCTGCCGGGTAATCTTTTGAGTTAATATTTTGGATAGTATCTCGAAATAGCGAAGTAATCATACCGACATCTTGTTTGGAAGCTCTATAAATCTTTATTCCTGTGTTGGTCAAATCAAAACAAAAAAGTCCATTAGCATTCAGTTTAAACCCATTGTTTTCAAGAACTTTTATGGATGATATATTCTCTACAATAGGGTCTGCGACAATG
>JAAZHX010000136.1 GCA_012510495.1 Smithella sp. | reverse complement strand
GTTAGGTGTCGCCGGGAACGCTCGACGGGCGTCTTCTGCGGCGGATTCAACGCGGCGGGCGCGGGGCAAGGACGCTGACAGGGGGCTGAATCCGGGCGTGGGGCCTTCAACCAGCCCCCAGGAAGACTCGTCGAAGATGAGAAGGCAGGCGAGGGACGGCCAATTCGACGTGCTGTTCGACAGCTTTGAGGGACTGGGCCCGTCAGCAAGGGATCGATGCCGGCTTGGGCCGACTTCAGGAGTTGACTGCTTGCAGTCGTCGCTGGGCTGCCCGATCGTGCCGCTGGTCCGCACGGTACTTTCTTTCCTCTTCGCGGAACGTGCGGACGTGCTCCGGATGACTTGCCTTCCAGACGTCCGGCAGCAGGACTTCCAGATTGTCCTCGCCTTCGGCCAGACGCTGGAGAACGTCGCGGAGGTAGGCCCAGACGTCGAGGTCGTGCCGATGAGCGCTGGCGACCACCGTGAGGATCACGGCCGTACGCTCGCCGCCGTTCCGGCTTCCCACGAACAACCAGTTCTTTCTTCCGACAGCGATTCGCCTGAGGTCGCGTTCCGCGTCGTTGTTGTCGATCGGCAAACGGCCGTCGCTGAGGAATCGCTTGAGGGATTCCCAGTTGTTGCGGATGTAGGCCAGCGCCGTGGCCAGTTTGCTCTTGGGCAACAAGCCTTGGGCTGACGGTCCCTGCAAAAGCGCTTCCAGATCCTTCATCAACGGAACGCTCTCCCGCCGGCGCAGCAACAGACGCGCCGTCGGATCCAAACGGCTACCCCGCTCTTCGATATCGTAAAGCGCCCGATAGATGGCCAGAATCTGGCTGCTCAACTCGGGATGCTGCTGGCGCGCATTGAACACGTAACGCCGCGCGTGGGCATTGCAGGCCGAAAACACGATCCGCCCGTCGGTCAGCTTCTCGATGTTCACATACCCGCTGTAGCAGTCGCCGCAGATCGTGCCTTGGAAATCTTTCAGGAATTCGTCCGGACCGGCTCGCGATCGGCTGTCGGTAAAGGCGAACGCATCGTACAACCCCCCGGGTTGACGGCTGCGATAAATCCAGAATCTCGCCTGGCGGCTCCCTTGGTCCTCGCCCGGTGTCAGAAGCGTCACCGGGGTGTCGTCGGTATTGACCACTCCCGAAGCCAGGATCCGCTGTGTTTCGAGCAGCGCCAGGGGACGCATCAACTCGACGCTGTTGGCGATGATCTGGCTGAGCGTGGAACGGCTCGGCGTCCAACCGAGTTGGGCGAACGGGTCCTGCTGGCGGTAAAGAGGAATGTGCAGGCCAAACTTGTTGTAGAGCACTTCGGCGGCGATCCCGAACCCGAAGGAACCGCCAGAAATCAGGTTGGCCTGCCGCGGGGCCTGCACAACTTGGCGTTCCGGCTGGCTCGGAATCTTGTATTTGGGATACTCCAAACGGCGAACCCACAGCCGGGGCCGATCGAACTCCAGGATCTCGACCACGTCGACACCGATCAACTCGCAGTCTTCCGCACGGACGCCGTCCGGAAGTTTTGGCTCGATGCGTTCGGTACGCCGCTCGAAATGATCGGGAAACCGTCCCCCGCCATTCTTCTTGCGGCGACGTGGACGTTTCTTGTTCTTCTCCCGCGATTCGGCAAACGCTTCCTCCTCGGAAACGTCGGGGACGACTTCGATCGGCTCCGCCTCTGCGAAGTCCAGCGTCAATTGGTCCGGCGAGAATTTCATCCGCTCGCTCCGGCGTCCATACAACCGGTTCATCAGTTCCTTGATCGTCTGTTCGAGCGTTTCCTTCTCTTGCTCCAGCTTCTCCTGCGAATCCTGCATGCTGGTGCATGTCGCCAGCAGTTCCTCATAAACCTCCTGCAAACGACGATGTGCCTCCAGCACTTCGGCCAACTGCCGCTGGCAGGTCTCCAGGTCGTCGGGAATGATCAGCGATTCGCACATGGAAGAGGTTATAGCCGGTTTCCAAAAATGCGCAAGTGGGTTTTGGCCCCGAATCGAAAAAATATCCAGAAAATTTTCCGGCACCGGAGCGGCGCATGCAAAAAGGCGATCGATGCTCGTGAGCATCGATCGCCTTCGGCGCCGGGAACCCCAACGATCAGGCCACACGCAAGTAACGTTTACGCCTCTTGGCCGATTGCTGGTCGACGCCGCTCAGCAGCAGAGCCAACTGCGTCGCGTCGATCTCGACTCCCTGAGCGTCGTCGGATACGACGGGCAACTGGTACGTGCCCATCTCCAGCCGCTTGTACCACATGGCTAGGCCGTCGCGGTCCCACCAGAGCAGCTTGATCCGGTCACGACGCCGGTTGACGAACAAAAACAGGTGCCCGTCCAGCGGATCCAATTCAAAGACTTGCCGGACCAACGTATGAAGGCCGTCGAAGCTCTTCCGCATGTCGGTCGGCGTTGCGCAGAGGTAGAGCCGTACGTTGGCGGGCAGACTCAGCATGGGTTCACCGCCTGGCAC
>JAAZHX010000217.1 GCA_012510495.1 Smithella sp. | reverse complement strand
GTTCCATATCGAGAAAGAATACCAAATACCGGTATGGCGCAGGGATCTGCCTGGATTCACTTTGGTGCTCGGTGATGGGCTTCCCTGTAAATTCATACACTTCAAGTGCCCGGATCACTCTTTTAGTATTATTAAGATGAATCCGCTCAGCGCTTTCGGGGTCAACTGCTCTAAGCCTGTCATGAAGAGCCTTTGGCCCTTCAGTTGCCGCCAGTGCGTTCATCTTCTCACGAAATGCTTCATCACAGACCGTTTCACTGAAACATATGTTGTAAATCAGGCTGTTGATATATAAGCCAGTCCCCCCTGCAATAATGGGCAGTCTTTTCCGAGACAGAATGTCTTTGATGGATGCATCGGCCTTTTCCTTGTACAAGGCAACACTGAAGGGTTCGTCGGGTCTGGCCACATCCAGCATATGATGTGGGATGCCCTGCATTTCCTCCATGGTGGGTTTGGCTGTACCAATATTCATGAATTGATAAACCTGCATGGAATCAGCAGAGATGATCTCTCCATTTATCGTTTGAGCAAGAGCGATGGCCAGGTCGGTTTTCCCGGACGCTGTCGGACCGCAAATGACAACAACTTTATCCATTAAAAGTGAATCCTCCGACGGAATACTGTAATACAGGTGCTTTGCAGAAGTATTACACAATTCGCTTAAACCGTTTCTCAAGTTCTTTCTTTGTCATGCTGATAATCACCGGCCTTCCATGAACACAGGTATATGGGTTTTCCGCATTGGCCAGCTGCTCCACAAGCCCCCGGATTTCTATCACGCTCATGCTCCGGTTCGCTTTGATCGCGCTCTTGCAGGCCATCATGTAAATTGTTTCCTCGGGGATTATTTCCGATACCGAAAGCGCTTCCGACGATAAATTTTCAAAGATCTCCAGAAAATCCTGCCCCGAAAAGCTGCTGTCCAGAGCATAGGGAATGCCACGAATCAGGATGGAGCGATTTCCGAAAACCTCGGCTTCAAACCCCAGCTTGGAAAGGTACTGCGAAAGTTCATGAAACCTGACCATTTCAAGTTCCGAAAGGTTTACGGCAAGCGGGCTTAACAAGCCCTGTCCGAAGGATTCCTGAAGAATAAACTGCTTTTTCAGCTTTTCATAACGAATCCGTTCATGAGCGGCATGTTGATCGATCAGCAGTATCTCTTCACCTTCCTCCAGAAGAATGTATGATTCAAAGGCCTGTCCTATCACGCGCGCCCGAAGAAGCCTTTCCTTGCCGCTAGCAGATGGCGGCGTTTCCTGGTGGTGATCTATCGGTTGTAAAAAACCTGCTCCAACTGGTTTAGTTGTCTGTTGTAAACAGGTGGGATCGGTATATTTATCTGTTTGTTGGAACTGACCGGGCTCAGCAGGTGCACCTGCCTGATGAAACTGACCTGGCTCAACAGGTGTGTCTGCCTGATGGGGCTGACCTGGTTCAGCAGGTTTGTTTTTTATTTCCGGTGCGGTCCGGGCTTTTAGTTCCTCACTGCCGTCATTTTTAAACACTTGAGTTTGCTGGCCGGTTACCAATGGATGAAACAAGCTTCCTGAAGACACACCCCGCGCTGATGGG
>JAAZHX010000121.1 GCA_012510495.1 Smithella sp. | reverse complement strand
TTCCAGATTCTCTCTCTTATGCGCACCTCAAACGCCGGTAAAAGAATCCATGCCGAAACACCAATACCAATCCCCAGAAGACTCTGGATATCACTGGCGGAAGCTTCAGAATGCGGCCCGAATGATCTCTGGGCTCATCTGTCAAAAAAACAGGCCCTCGACTTAGCAGAGCAGATCCACAGATGCATTCTGAATGTAACCGGGAAAGTATAACGGTCTGAAAATTTAATACAGAAAAAAAGCTGATTATAAGTGGTTTCCTCTGGTATTTTTAAACAAACCAAGGAGCCATCATGAGTCCCAAGACACGCAGAGAGCGTCGTAATCACGATGATTCATTTAAAGCGAAAGTAGCGCTTGCAGCGATCAAGGAAGATCTGACGCTGAATGAGTTAGCCACGAAATTCGAAGTCCATCCCAATCAGATTCGCCAATGGAAAGCACAGTTTCTTGCAAATGCAGCCAGTGTTTTCAGTGGCAATAAAGAAGACCAACAAGAGATTCAGAAGCTTAGGCAAGAGCGAGAGCTTCTTCATCAGCAAATTGGGCAGCAGACCATGGACATTGCTTTTCTAAAAAAAAACTTGATGAAGTTGAATCTGCTGTGAGGCTTACCATGGTTGACAAGACGTACGACATGCCATTGTGTCACCAGTGCGAGCTTTTGAATGTCACGCGGTCGTCGCTGTATTACCAGCCGCAAATCAGCGAGACTAAATTGGAGCTTATGCGTCGCATTGATGAGCTTTATACTGAAGACCCGACACGTGGCACACGGCGTATAAGTAACGCTCTACGTAAACGCTATTCACTTAAAGCTGGTCGTGGGAAAGTACGCCGGCTGATGCACATGATGGGAATAGGGGCAATCTATCCGAAAAAATTGCTTTCAACACCCAATATCGGGCACAAGAAGTACCCGTATCTTCTGCGTGGCGTATCTATAACGCATGTAAACCATGTCTGGAGCACGGATATCACCTACGTGCGCCTGAAGGGTGGTTACGTATATTTAACGGCTATAATCGACTGGTATAGCCGTTTTGTACTTGCCTGGAGATTATCGACAACCATTGACTCACGATTCTGTGTCGAGGCACTGCAGGAGGCACTGGAGAAATACGGAACACCGGAAATCTTCAATACCGACCAAGGCAGTCAGTTTACGAGCACCGAATTTACCGGAGTACTTGAATCCCACGGGATACAAATAAGCATGGACGGAAAAGGCCGGGCATTGGACAATGTATTCGTTGAGCGGTTATGGAGGACAGTCAAACAGGAAGACATTTACCTCAAAGAATATGAAACGGTTAAGGCTTGTAAACAAGGTCTAGAAAAATACTTTTTGAGGTACAACACAATTAGAGAACATCAATCATTGGATTACAATTATCCAGAAGAAGTATATTTTGCAAGAGTAACCCTAAACCAGGTAGCTTAACATTAGAGATAAACCACTTAAGAAAAGACAATTTTCTGTCTAAATAAATCGACCACTAAAGGTGACTTTTGGATTTAACGTTTTGAGTCACTGTTTCACCTCAGAGGTGACTTTTGGATTTAACGTTTTGAGTCACTGTTTCACCCCAGAGGTGACTTTTGGATTAACGATTAAGTCATTGTCTCACCCCAGAGGTGACTTTTGGATTTAACGTTTTGAGTTCACTGTTTCAC
>JAAZHX010000122.1 GCA_012510495.1 Smithella sp. | reverse complement strand
TCAAAACTTTGACAGGAAGACACCAAGTATGGTTTACTTCAAATCACAAACGCAGAAACAGGCTGCGGCATGACCATTAACCCGGAGCAGCTTCACACTTATAAAACCCTGTTCCCTGTCCGAAGAGGCCAGACCACCTCACAGTTCCAGAGAAGTTTCAAAATTGTATGGGGGAAATGGGTTTTAAATGTGTACAGAATTGTTCAAAATAAAAAGGATGCAGGGAAAACGTGCTATTCATAATTCTCGCCAACCAGCCGTTTTAGCCGATCGCCACTTCGCTCCGGCTTATCTTTTCGTTACCCCCCCCCCTGTGTCAGGATAGTTGTCGCATGATTTAAACTTCTCTATAATGGAGTTTCCTTGGGGGGCGGAGGAGGATCTTATCATGCAATATTCCAAAGAGCGTAAAGAAGCTGTTCTGGAAAAGATGATGGCACCGCACAACCGGTCGGTCGTTGCGCTGGCCGGAGAGGAAGGCATCAGCGAGGCCACCCTGTACATCTGGCGGCGGTTTTCAGGGAATCCGCGGCGGTGCGTCGCCCGCCGGAGTAAAGGACCGTGGTGTCGAAAATAAACGGTTCGATTTTCCCTGCGCGGAGCCAGGCTACGATTTCCCTTGCGTAGTCGGGCGGCAGGTAGCCTTTGTTGCCCCGCTCGCCCCAGTGAAGCTTGATTCCGACGCGATCGCCTGCATCGAAGGCGACTGGAACCGGGCCAGTAGTTTCCGCAGAGAAGCGACATAAGGTTTTTCCCGCCGGCCACGGCTTCAAAAAATATTTTCTGCATGATCAGGGTTTCTGTCCTCCACCGGGGATACCGACGTGAAACAGCGGACGGAATTGCCCGCCAGTGTGGTGTATCTGTATAACCTTGTGATATCGATCAACGGGGAATGTTTTTTTATTTACGAATAGGATTAAGATTTCTCACTGCGTTCGAAATGACATCCATGTAAAGCTTTGACTGAAACGCTGCGCTAGCCGAGGAATCGCCCGGCATAGCCGGGATCGAAATTCGCGATGACGATCCGGCGCGTTTCGTCGATCAGCTTGTCAACCGACTCCAGGGTGTAGGCGCCGGCATCGATGGGTTCGCCCACGACCACTTGAATCTTTCCGGGACGGACGACAAGGCTGCTCTTCGGCAGGATGCGTCGGCTGCCGTTGACGGTCACCGGCAGGATAGGAATATTTCGCCGCACGGCGGTGACGAATCCTCCCTTTTTGAATTCATGGATTTCTCCGTCGGGTGACCGCGTTCCCTCGGCAAACACCATGATGCTCACGCCCGGAGGCAGGCGGTCGATGCCGCGGTTGATGCTTTCGATCGCCCGGGCTGTGTTGGAGCGGTCGATGAAAATGTTGCGCGACGCGTAAAGCCCGTATCCAAAAAGCGGCACCTTGAGAATTTCTTTTTTGATGAACCACCGGTACTGAATGCCCAGCGTGGTGACCAAAGCGAGGATGTCGTAAAGCGACTGGTGATTGGAAATGATGATGTAGGAGGTGGCAGGCTGGATTCTTTCCCGGTTTTTAATTTCCGCGCGGACAAAAGACACGGCCAGCATGGTCCAGGCCCAGATCTTCGAAAGGGAAAAAGCGAGATTGCCCGTTCGGCTCAAAAGCCCCGCGGAGATGATGGGAATCGCCAGAACGAGAGTTGCGATGATTGCCCACAGATAAAGCCACAAAACACGGATGATGTTGAAAAGGGAGCGCATCGGGTTAATCCTCACTCTGATTTCGGATATGCGGCTGCCGGTTTTGGTTGATTTCTGATCCTTTTGTGTGCGGATTTTAGAAAACGCGCTTCGGGATGTCAAGAAAATCCTTAAACGGAACATGCCGGGGCGCAAAACGATCATGAAAAGGGCTGAACTCCGGTTGAACCTGTGCTATAGGAACCCGGCGCAGGAAAATTTGCATCAGGGAAAGGGGCAATTTATGGAACTCAAAGACATTAAAAAGGTGCTGATTCTGGGCGCGGGCGCCATGGGTCAGCAGATCGGTTTCGTGTGCGCCATGCACGGCTACCGCGTAACCTACTATGACATCTCGGACGAGGTTTTGAAGACATCCATGAAGCGTGTGGAAAAACTCGGCTCCGCCTTTTTTGTTCCCGCAGGCAGGATCACAACGGAGGATCTCAGGGAAATCATGGACCGCATTTCGGCGACATCCGACCCGGCTGAGGCGGCCCGCGACGCGGACCTGGTCAGCGAATCCGTGCCCGAGGATCCGCGGATCAAGGCGTCGGTCTTCGCCCGATTCAACAAACTGTGCCCGGAGCGGACGATCTTTACCACCAACACGTCGCTCCTCACGCCCTCGAAATTCGCCGTGGATACCGGCCGGCCGGAAAAATTTCTCGCGCTGCATTTTCACGATCTGAGAGCCAGCAACGTGGTGGACGTCATGCCGCATCCGGGAACGGATCCGGCGGCGACCCAGCTGGTGCGCGAGTTTGCCGAGAGCATCGGCCAGATCGCCATCAGGCTTCACAAGGAGAGCAACGGCTATGTGTTCAATGCCATGCTCTCCAGCATCTGCACGGCCGCCATGACGCTCGTGACGTCCGGCGTGGCCAGCATCGAGGATGTGGACCGGGCCTGGATGGGGGTGATGCGCATGCCGATCGGCCCCTTCGGCATGATGGATCAGATGGGTCTGAAAACGGTCTGGCACGTCAACGATTACTGGGCGCGCAACCCCCAGGAGATTCCGGCCAACCAGATTAAAGTGAACGCTGATTTCCTCAAAGCGTATGTGGAAAAGGGTGAACTCGGGGCCGTGACGAAGAAGGGATTTTATACCTATCCGAATCCCGCTTACGCCAGCCCGGAATTTCTCGCGGGCGGGAAAAAATAGCGAAGTCTCTCGCCGCTGTGTGCCGCGAAGGATGAAAAACCTTTTTTAGTCTTTCTTGCGGGCCGGGGAAAGATTATGTTTTTTTTCGGGCCGCCTCCACGTCGTAGTCCCTCAGACCCCGCGCCATTTCCCGGGTGGCGTCGGGAAGAAGCGAAACCGGCTTCCCCGTGGACAGAGCCAGACAGTAAATGCGGGCGATTTTTTCCAGAAGCTCCGCGGCCAGCAGCGCCTTGTCCATGTTTTTTCCCAGCGCGAGAATGCCGTGGTTCTGAATGATATAGGCGTTGGCGTGGTTCGCGAGCAGGCTCGCCACATTGGCGGCCAGCTCCGCGCTGCCGGAGAGGGCGTAAGAAGCCACCTCCACCTTCTCGCCGAGCGCGAAGGCGACTTCGTCGAACAGGACGGGAATGGGCTCGCCCAGCGCGGCGAAGACGCTGCCGTAAAGCTGATGCGTGTGAACCACGGCGTTGACGTCCGGCCGTTCTCGATAGACGGCCGCGTGTATTCCGGCCTCGATCGAAGGGGCGTATTTCCCTTCGACAACGGCGCCCGTAAAATCGACGATGCAGATATCAGTTGGCGCGAGGTCCGAATATTTCACGGAGGACGGCGTGATGGCCATGCGGTCACTGCCGGTGATTCTCGCCGACACATTGCCGCCGGTGCCCCGCAGGGAGCCGAAGTAGCCGTGCTCCGAAAGCCAGAGGCTCGCCTCCAGCACTTCCTTTTGATATTGATCATATAAGCTCATAGGTTGTTTTTACTCCTTTGGTTTCTATGACGTCATAGAAGGCCGCTTGTTTTTGGCCAGTTCCTCAAGTTTCTTTTCGTCCGGTTCGGGGCGTGGAGCCGTCCAGGAAAAAACATCCAGAACATCCGGATTGAGCAGATATTCCGGCTTTTCCCCCGCCAGAAGCTTTTGAATCTGATCGACGGCAATGGCCCCCTGATGAGCCGCGATTTCTGCAGTGTTGCCGCCCAGATGCGGCGTGGCAATCACGTTGGGGTGCGAGACGATCGGGTCGTCCGTTCCCGGCGGCTCGGTCGGGAAAACGTCCAGCGCAGCTCCGGCGATTCTGCCCGACGTCAGCGCCTCTAAAAGGGCTGCCTCGTCCACCAGCGACGCGCGGGCGGTGTTGATGAAGAAGACGCCGGGTTTCATCCGCCCGAAAGCTTCCCGGCTGATCATTCCCCGTGTCGCTTCGATGGCCGGCGCGTGAAGACTGATGATATCGCTTACGGCCAGCAGTTCATCGAGGGATACTTTGCGCGCGCCCAGCAGGGCGCCCTCCCCGGCGGCGACTATCGGGTCGGCAAAAACGACCTTCGCTCCGAAGCGCGCCAGCCGTGCTGCGACGCAGGCTCCGACATTTCCCATCCCCACCAGGCCGGCGGTTTTCCTCCAAAGCTCCTTCCCCTGGAACTTCAGATAGGCTTCCCCCATTTTCGCCATGTCGCCCGATTGGACCTGCCCGTGCTTCAGGAAGTCCAACGACCCCGGCATCTTGCGCGACAGCATCACCATCAGAGCGACGGTCAGATCCGCAACGGCATCGGCGTTTCTTCCCGGCGTGTTGATGACGGGAATGCCGTAGGCGGTGGCAGCCGCGAGATCGACGTTGACGGCGTTTCCGCGGCAGGTGACGACAGCGCGCAGGCTGCGCGCCTCGCGGATGGCCGGGAAATCCACCACGTCCATTTCGGTGATGAAAATCTGTGTGCCGGATAGTGCCGCAGCCAGCTCTGCGCCTCCGTCGTAGAGCTTCTGCTTTTCCCGCCATTCCGCATACGTTACCTTCCCGATCGCTTCCAGTTCGCTGATCGCGGTTTCGTCCATCGAGGCGGTGATAAAAATATCGGGCGAAAAAGAAGGATCGGCCGCCTTGCCCGCGGCCGCAGAGGGTTCGAACATGGCGTTGATCAGCAGGTTTCCGACGTGGGCGTCGGTATCGGCACGTTTGTCAAAAGCCTGCCGCCAGCCCGCGTAGAAGTTCCGGTATTTTTCTCCGGCCGCGTCCGGCTGATAGCGGGTCAGGGCGGAGGCTGCCTTTTCGGCCCCGGCCGCCGGATCGGCAAAGATTCCCGCTCCGACGCCCGCCAGTATGGCCGCGCCTATGGACGTCACTTCCGCAGTGGGCGGGACGGAAACGGGAGTATTCGTCACGTTTGTGACAATTCGAGAAAACAGCGGGCTTTGGGACATGCCTCCGGCGATCCTCAAATCGCGGATTTCTTTGCCGGAGACGGAGGCGATCTGTTCGAGGTTGACGCGGACGGAAAAGGCAATTCCCTCCACCAGGGCGCGGGCGATGTGCCTGCGGCTGCGGGAGGCGTCGCCTGTGATCATGTGGGAAAAGGTGAGATTACCCACGGGGAAGCCGACGACTCTTCCGTCGAACAGGGCGGTTCCGAAAGTGGAATAAACGTTCATGGCTCCCGGAACGGATTTTTCCGCTTCCGCAAAGAGACTGAGCGTCGCGTCGGGAGAATCCGGATAGAGAAGATGGGCAAACCAGTCGATGACGTCGCCCGTGACCAGACCGTTGCTCTCCAGAACATACCGGCCCGGCACGACGTGCAGACCGCTCCAGAGGCGGCCGGTTGGATCCAGAATCAGCTCGCCGGTCACCAGTTGCAGGGGCATGGTGGTCCCGGCGATGACGGCCAGGTCGCCGTCTTTCACCACGTCCGCGCCGAGCAGACCGCACTGGGTATCGGCTCCGCCCGCCGCCACGGGGATGCCGGGCACAAGGCCCAGCAGATCGGCTGCCTGCCGGGTGAGACTGCCGATGGCCGCGCCGGAATCAACGGGCTCCGGAAAGAGCGACCGGTCAAATCCCAGCGAATCGATGAGATCGAAAGCCCAACTGCGCTTTTGCAGATCGAAAAGAAGCGTTTCTCCCGCTTGGGAGCGTTCGGCAACCATCTTTCCCGACAGGATAAAGGCCAGCCAGTCCGTGACGGACAGGGCCGCGGCGGTTTGCCGGAAGAGGTCGGGCGCGTTGTTTTTCATCCACAGAAGACGCGTGCCGAGAAACAGCGGTGTCGGCCAGTGCCCGGAGACGGCGTGGACTTCGCTTCCCCGTTCGGCGCCCAGCATCATGCCTTCGCCCAGGGCCCGGGCGTCCCGGTTGGGGGTTGCCAGAAGAACGTTGTTTTGCCGATCCAGCGCCACGATGGTGTTGCGCATACCGCCGACGGCGATGCCCGCGATCCGGTTCGGTTCCGTCCCGGCCTTGAGAAGAACTTCGCGGGAGGCTTCGGCAATCTTCGCAAGCAGGCCGTCCGTGTCGATCAGGTTGCCGAGGCCGCTTGTGCCGGGCGCGGTCGGATGCGTCCAGTTTCGTTTTGCCGAGACGGTTTTGCCCGTTTCCGGATCCAGCAGGAGGCAGCGGCCGGAGCCTCCTCCCACGTCAATGGCCATCAGATAGTTTTTTGCCATGTTTGACGCCCCCAAATTTGATGCGCGGAGTATAGAAAGCCGGTCCGGTCAAGTCAAGATATTTTGCCCCGCTGAACCTTCTCCATAATGTAGTCCGGGTCTTCAGACCCGCCATGTTCTCAGAATTATGCAGTGCGGGGTAAACCCCGCAAAAACCAGCGCGGCTGAAGCCACGCACTACATTTAATATTTTAGCGGACATAAATGCCCGCACGGCATTAGTGGTATTTATAGGAAACGCGGGTTTGTATGTCAAGAAAATCATTTCGGAAAAGCCCGCCCGGCTTTGGTCCCGGAGCCGTGTCATCCTGTCGGTGCCCGTCAATTTGGCCTTTACAAAAACGCCTCTTCCTGATTAAAGTCAGTCACCAAAATTTCAGGAGATTTTTCATGACGCACGCAAACCTGCCCGACACGGACTACGATATGATCATTATCGGCGGCGGTCCCGCCGGTTACACGGCCGGCATCTACGCCGCGCGCGCCGCTCTGAAAACCCTGCTTGTCGAAGGCGCGGGAACGGTCAGCCAGATCACGATCACGGACATGATCGAAAATTATCCGGGCATCCCCGAAGGCATCGGCGGCTTTGAGCTAATGCAGCTTTTTAAAAAGCAGGCGCAGAAGTTCGGCCTGGAAATCCTGCCCAAAGACGTCACCGGCGTGAGAAAAGTTTCCGATTCGCCGGTGGTCTGGGAAGTGGCGGCAGGTGACCGGGCTTACAAAACATTGAGCATTATCGCGGCGACGGGCGCGATGTGGCGGAGCCTGGGCGTTCCGGGAGAAGCGCAATTCGCGGGGAAGGGCGTTTCGTACTGCGCCACCTGCGACGGGCCGTTTTACCGCAACCGCACGGTGGTCGTGGTGGGGGGCGGCGATACCGCCATCCAGGAAGCGCTGTTTCTGACGCATTTTGCCTCCAAAGTCTTTGTGATTCACCGGCGCGACCGGCTGCGCGCGGCGGGCATGCTGCAGAACCGGGCCTTCGCCGAAAAGAAGATCGAATTCGTCTGGAACGCGACCGTTGAGGAAGTTACCGGTTCCGAATTCGTCACGGGCGTGAAAGTGAAAGATGTCCGGACGGGAAAGATCAGTGAAATCGCAGCCGACGGCGCTTTTATTTTTGTCGGCCGCCTGCCCTATACGGATATGTTCAAAGGGCTGGTGGCGATGGACAAAACGGGCTTCATCCTGACGGATGAAAATCTGCGCACCGACGCCCCCGGTATTTTCTCCGCGGGGGATTGCCGTGCCAAGCTGTTCAGGCAGGTGGTCACCGCCGCGGGTGACGGCGCCAACGCCGTGCACAGCGCGGAGCTGTACCTGGATGAAGTCAAGGGACAGGTTTACTGACCGGCGGCAGTTGTCAGCCTTTCTCTGCCGTCTTACAACGCGTTTCAGCCGGATTTATATTCTTTAAAAATGGAAACCTGATGGAATCTTTTCTCAACCTCTGGCAGCATCTGCCCTCGCAGATCAGCCCGGTGCTTTTCAGCATCGGTTCCTTTCAGCTTCGCTATTACAGTCTTATGTATCTGGTGGCTTTCGCCGTGGTTTACGCTCTGTTTGCCTACCGGATCAAGCGCGGGGAAATTTCCTTCACGACGGAAGGCATGCAGGATTACATGGTGTGGGCGATGCTCGGTCTGATTATCGGCGCGCGGCTGGGCTATGCGCTGTTTTATAATTTTTCCTACTATCTTTCCCATCCGCTGGAGATTATCCTCCCGTTTGACCTCTCCAACGGGGTTCGCTTTGTGGGATTGAGCGGCATGTCCTACCATGGCGGCCTTATCGGCGTTTTGCTGGTCACGATTTATTTTTGCCGCCGGCGCAACATCCTCTGGTGGCGCTTCGGCGACTGGCTTTGCGCGGCGGCGCCGCTGGGGTATCTGTTCGGCCGGATCGGCAATTTTCTCAACGGTGAACTCTGGGGCCGCGCGACGACCGTTCCGTGGGGCATGTTTTTTCCACAGGACGCGACGGGGAGCCTGCGGCATCCGTCCCAGCTTTACGAAGCCCTGTTCGAGGGGCTGTTTTTATTCATGGTCCTGTGGGGCGTCCGCAAGCGCAATCCCTTTGACGGCTTTATGGTCGGTCTGTATATTTTCGGTTACGGCCTGGTGCGCTTCGTCATCGAGTTTTTCCGGGAGCCGGACGCGCATCTGGGATTTGTCCTGGGATTCAACACCATGGGGCAGGTGTTGTGCATTCTGATGATGCTGGCGGGAATTGCGATTATTCTCTGGCGCAGGCGGGTATCCGCCGCGGCAAAATAAATCGGGAGGTGTCTTATGGGCAGAAACCTGGTGATTGTTGGCGGAGGCGCGGGCGGCGGCTCCGCGGCCGCGGAGGCGAAAAGAAACGATCCGTCGCTGAATGTCACGATGCTGGAGCAGGGGAAGTTTGTCGCCTTTGCCGCCTGACCCATGCCCTATTACATCGGGGATGTAATTCAGGATCAGAAGAAACTGATTGCGCGCACGCCGGAAAAATTCCGCGAAGGCGGCATTGACGTGCAGGTCCATGCGCGCGTGGAAGGCATCGATCCGGCAAAGGGCGAGGTTGCGCTTCAGGACGGGAGGATTTTTCCCTATGACGTTCTGGTGATGGCCGCCGGGACCTCCGCGTTTGTGCCGGATATGCCGGGACTGGACCTGCCGGGTGTGGTTTCCCTGCGCAGCCTGGAGGATGCCATCGCCATCAAGGCCTGGCTCAAAGAAAAAAACGCGAAGCGGGTCGTCACGATCGGCGGAGGCTTCATCAGTCTGGAAATGAGCGAGGCTCTTTCGGCCGCGGGCATTTCCACAACCATCATTCATAAAGATCCGCTGCCGGCCAATCGCTGGGACGCGGCTCTGTCGAAAGTCATGCTCGAGGAGCTTCAGGTAAGCGGCGTGGAATTCGTCGGAGGCGCATCCGCCCGGGCCGTCGAAAAGGGAACCGGCGCGCCGCTGCGCGTTCTGACCGACCGGGGAGACTACGAAGGCGATCTGGTTCTGCTGGCCATCGGTGTCCGGCCCGACTCGACGCTGGCGCGGGCGACGGGTTTGAAAATCGGTCCGACCGGAGCGATTGCCGTCAATTTTTCCCAGCAGACCTCCATTGCCAACATTTACGCTGTTGGCGACTGCAGCGAATCCTTTCACCGCGTCAGCCGCCGCTGGGTGAATGTTCCCCTGGGCGACATCGCCAACAAGCAGGGCCGCGTCGCGGGGCGCAATATCGGAGGCAGGCCGATGACGTTTGGCGGCATCGTCGGCGCCCAGTCTTTCCGGCTGTTTTCGCTCCAATGCGCCGCGACGGGCCTGTCGGAGAAGGAAGCCGCCGACGCGGGCTTTGCGCCTGTAAGCAACATCACCTGGGGCAGCGCCATGGCACCCGCGCTGGGGATGAAAAAAATCGGTCTCAAACTGACGGCCGACCGTTCGACGGGCAAACTGCTGGGCGCACAGGCGGTGGGGGCCTCCGGCGCGGTAGACAGGATCAACACGCTTTCCGTCGCGCTCTGGGCGGGGATGGATCTGGATCAGATCGGCTACCTGGATCTGGCTTACTCGCCGCCTTTCAGTCCGGCCTGGGACATTATTCATAACGCGGCCCAGGCGCTCGGCCGTTCATTGTAAGCAGGAGAAACAAAGGTTATGACCGGATGGTGGATCTTCTTTGGAGTGTTCATTCTGGCAATGCTGGCGCTGGATCTCGGCGTCTTCAACCGGAAGACCCACGTCATTCAAATGAAGGAAGCGCTGCTCTGGACCTCCTTCTGGGTGACGCTGGCTTTGTCGTTCGGGGCGGGGATTTATTTCTTTTACGGCCATGGAAAGGCCATCGAGTATGTGACCGCTTACCTGATCGAATACTCGCTCAGCATCGACAATCTCTTTGTCTTCATGCTGATCTTCCGCTACTTCGATGTTCCCCGCGCCTACGAGCACAAGGCGCTGTTCTGGGGGATTCTTCTGGCGCTGATCACGCGCGCCGTCTTCATCTTCGCGGGCGTTGCGCTGATCAGCCGTTTCCACTGGGTCATGTATATTTTCGGCGCTTTTCTTATTGTCACGGGCATCAAAATGGCGCTCAACCGCCAGACAGAAGTCCATCCCGACAAAAACATCGCGATCCGGCTCTTGCGCTACGTCATGCCCGTTTCGAAAAACTTCTCCGGGGCGAAATTTTTTGTCGTCGAAGGAGGCATCCGGTATGCCACGCCGATGCTGGCCGTTTTGCTCGCCCTGGAGACCACCGATATTCTTTTCGCGATCGACTCGATTCCCGCCGTACTGGCCATTTCCCGGGATCCCTTTATTGTTTACACATCCAACGTTTTCGCGATTCTGGGCCTGCGGTCGCTGTTTTTCGCCATTTCCGGACTGATACGTCTGTTTCACCTTCTTCATTACGGTCTGGCGGCGATCCTGTCTTTTGTCGGCGTCAAGATGATGATCGCGGATTTTTTCCATGTGCCGGTCGGGATTTCGCTTTTGATTATCGCTTCGATTCTGATCGCCTCGATCCTCTCCTCCATCCTCTGGCCGGAAAAAGAGGAAGGCGATATTCCCCCGGTAGCCATGAAGGAGTGAGGAGGATATGCTGTCCAATATTCCCCGCGTGTCTCAAAACCGGTTAAAGAGGTGGGCGAAGCTTCTCGATGCCAAGTTTCGCCGCGCGGAAGGCTTATTTCTGGCCGAAGGGGTGAAAGTTGTTGAAGAACTGCTGAAAAGCGACCGGCAGGCCGAAGCCCTGCTCGTACTGCCGGAAAAAATCTCCGTCTGGGAGAAAATTTTCCGTGAGGCAAAGAATAAAGTTCCTGCTTATCAGTTGACAAGTCCGGAGTGGAAAAAACTGAGCCGGGACAGGGAGCCGGAGGGAATCATCGCGGTCGTCAAAGCCGAAAAGGAGTCTTCCGCTTCTTCTTTTCTCCAATCGTCCGGCAGTCATATTTTGATCCTTCATGAAATTAACAATCCCGGCAACCTGGGCGCACTGATCCGCAGCGCCTGCTGGTTTGGCTTTTCCGGCATTCTCCTAAGTGGCAACTCGGTGGACTGGACCAACCCCAAGGCCGTCCGCGCCTCGATGGGCGGCGTTTTTTCCCTGAGAATTTTGACGAATATCGACATTGCGGCCCTGCTGCCGGAAATCCGGCGGGAATACATTCTTGTCGGCAGCGACCCGCATCGGGGCGTCCCGCCGCGCGCGCTGACGAAAAAAGCTGCGCTGCTTTTGGGGAGCGAAAGCCACGGTCTGCCGGATTACCTGCTCGGCGAAGTCCATGAGCGATGGCGAATCCCCGGCGGGGGAGGCGCCGAATCGCTGAGCCTTCCGCAGGCGGCGGCAATTATGATGTATAGAATGGTGGATGGTGGATGGTAAAAAAGTGATGAGTGAAAAGTGGAAAGCGATGGGTGATTAGGAAATTGTAGGGCGGTCCTTCACGACCTGTTGCCCAAATACCCTTTTCGCTTGCCAGAGAGCGTTTTGTATAAATCTAAGGCTCGCTTCAGGCAATGACAAAACTCGCCTTCGGCTCAGACGGTTGTCATTGCTGATCTTACGCTTCGCCAAGATTTATTAGACAAAACACTCTCAATGGCCGCTCAAAGAGATATCGTTCGGGCAACAGCCTGTTACCCGCCGTTGCAAAGGGTGAGGGGAGAAAATGACTGGATTTATTCAGGTAATTGTAACGACAGAAACGAAGGAACAGGCCCGCGCCATCGCACAGCGCCTGGTCGGGGAAAAACTCGCGGCCTGCGTCCAGATTGTCGATTCGGTCGAAAGCACGTACCGCTGGAAGGGCAAGGTGGAGAGAACCAGGGAAAGGCTGTGCCTGATCAAAACCCGGGAAAGCCTGTTTCCAAAAGTCGAAGCCGCCATTAAAGCCCTGCATTCTTACGATACTCCTGAAATCATTGCGGTTCCTGTGGTTGACGGCAGCGAGGAATACCTGCGGTGGCTCAATGAGTCGCTGGCTTAAATTTTACGTGCAATAATTTCAGGTTTGTTTTAAGTGAGTTGTCGTGAAAAAACGCAAGGAGATGTTATGTCGGACAAAAAAGAGTTGGAGACGAAATGTATTGATACTATAAGATTTTTGGCGGCAGACGCCGTTGAAAAGGCCAAATCCGGCCATCCGGGCATGGCGCTGGGCGCTGCGCCGATGGCCTTTACGCTGTGGACCAAACATTTAAAACATAATCCTGAAAATCCAGGCTGGCCGAACCGGGACCGGTTTGTTCTGTCGGCCGGTCACGCCTCGATGCTGCTTTACGCGCTTCTGCATCTGACCGGCTATGATTTGTCTCTGGAAGACATTAAAAATTTCCGCCAGTGGGGAAGCCGGACGCCGGGGCACCCCGAGTACGGGCATGTGCCGGGCGTGGAAGTCACCACCGGTCCCCTCGGCCAGGGACTGGCCAACGGTGTCGGCATGGCCATTGCCGAAGCGCACCTGGCTGCCCGTTTCAACCGCGAAGGTCAGCAGATTGTCGATCACTATACTTATGTCATGGCCAGCGACGGCGATTTGATGGAAGGGCTGGCCGCAGAATCCTGCTCTTTAGCGGGCCATCTGCGCCTGGGAAAGCTCATCGTTCTGTATGACGACAACCGCGTGTCTCTGGCCGGTTCCACCGCTCTTACCTTTACTGAAGACATCGAGATGCGCTTCAGAGCCTGCGGCTGGCAGGTGCAGAAGGTCAAGGACGGAAACGACACGGCCGCTATCGGCCTGGCCATTAAAAAAGCCAAAAAAGAAAATGAAAAGCCGTCGCTCATCTGCGTGAGGACCATCATCGGCTATGGCGCTCCGAACAAGCAGGGCCTGTGTGCTTCACACGGTTCTCCGCTGGGAGAAAAGGAACTCGGCGGCGCGAAAGAGGCCTGCGCCTGGCCTCCGGAGCAGGTATTTTATATTTCCGGGGAGGTTGCGAAATATTTTCGCAAGGTTGTTTCCCAGGGGAGAAAGGATGAGCAACGCTGGCGGGAGGCGCTGGCCGACTACCGGCGGACAAATCCGTCCCTGGCCGCTGAACTGGAAAGAACTCTTTCGGGCGAACTGCCCGCGGGCTGGGACACGGAGCTGGCTGAATTTCCGGCCGGGTCCGGAGATATGGCCACGCGCAAGGCTTCGGAAGCCGTGATGCAGACGATCGCCGCCCGGGTTCCGGATCTGATCGGAGGGTCGGCGGATCTGAATCCCTCGACCTGCACCTGGCTTATGGGCATGGGCGATTTTCAAAGCCCGAAGCTCGGCAGGGAAGGTCTGCACGGCATGGTGGGCGGCGCCTGGGATTACTCGGGGCGCAATATCCACTTCGGTGTGCGGGAACATGCGATGGGCGCCATCGCTGTGGGGCTGTCGCTGCACAAAGGCGTGATCCCCTATACGGCGACCTTCCTGACGTTTGCCGACTATATGCGCCCGCCCATGCGGCTGGCTGCTTTAATGGGGCTGCGTGTTATTTTCGTCTTTACGCATGACAGCGTCGGCGTGGGCGAAGACGGCCCGACGCATCAGCCGGTCGAGCAGATCATGAACCTGCGTCAAATTCCCAATATGACGGTCATCCGGCCGGCGGACGCCAACGAAACGATTGAAGCCTGGCGTCTGGCGCTCGCCAACACCACCGGCCCGACGTCGCTGATTTTCAGCCGGCAGAACCTGCCGCTTCTGGATCGCTCCGACTGTGCGCCCGCCTCCGACGCGGCGAGAGGCGGTTATATCTTGTGGGAGTCTTCCGTTCTCGAACCGAACATCATTCTGATGGCCACCGGTTCGGAAGTCGCCCTGGCGCTGGATGCGGGCCACAGGCTGGCGCAGGGAGGAGTTCGCGTCCGCGTTGTGTCACTGCCCAGCTGGGAAATTTTCGACCGACAGCCGCAGGAATACCGCGATTCGGTCCTGCCGCCGAGGACCGAATCGCGCCTGGCCGTGGAGGCGGGAAGCAAGCTGGGCTGGGAGCATTACGTCGGGCTTGCGGGAAAGATCATCGGCATGGACACGTTCGGTGCGTCCGCGCCCGGACCGGTGCTGTATGAAAAGTTCGGTTTCACGCCGGATGCCATTGTCGCGGCGGCCAAAGAGTTGCTGACGGTTAGTTGAAGAAGGAGCACAGGGGTGCAGAGAGCCGGGATTTCTTTTTTACTGGGGCCCTATCAAAGCTACGTCGCGAACGCGCTGGATAAAATGAGCCGTGACAACATTACCGCGCGCATCTGGGCCAACGACTTTCATGTCTGGAAGCCTTCGCCCGCGGAGATTGTCAACCGTCTGGGGTGGCTCTACGCGCCCGTGGAGACGTCCGCCCACGCAGGCGAGATCCGCGCCTCCGTGGAGCCCTTCACCAACGGCGGCATCGACGACGTTGTCCTTCTGGGCATGGGCGGGTCGAGCCTGTCGGCGGAAGTCTTCAGCGGCATCTTCGGCAGCGCGCCCGGCTTCCCGAGGCTGCAGATTCTGGACACCACCGATCCGGTAGTCATCCGGCGCGTGGCGCGCGGGCTCAGCCTGGACAAAACCCTTTTCATTGTTTCTTCCAAGTCCGGAAAAACATTGGAGATCCGCTCGCTTTTTCATTATTTTTACAACCTGACCGCCCAAACGCCGGGGGTTTCGGCCAACGAGCATTTCATGTTCATTACCGACGAAGGCAGCCCGATGCTGACCCAGGCCTGGCAGCTCCAGCTTCCATACGTTTTTTCCAACAACCCCAACATCGGCGGACGCTACGCGGCTCTGTCGCTGGTGGGCATCATTCCCGCGGCGCTGATCGGCGTCTCCATTGAAAAACTGCTCCAGAACGCGATGGCCGTCGCCAACCGGGAGAAGACGGATTTCTTTTCCGGTCGCGGCGGCTCCACCGGGTTTTTACTGGGCGCCGCCCTGGGCACACTGGCGCAGTTTGGCCGCGACAAGCTCACGCTGATATTGCCGCCGCCCTGGAAGCCTTTCGGCGACTGGCTGGAGCAGCTTCTCGCGGAAAGCCTCGGCAAAGAAGGCAGGGGAATCCTGCCGGTTTTGAATGAGCCGCCGCTGGAGGATGGCCTGTACGGGAATGACCGCGTTTTCGTCGTGTTTTATCATGACGACGAAGAGTGGGAGGGGCGGATTTCGCAATTGGCCGGCGCCGGGCATCCCATCCTCAAAATCCGGATCAACGGCTTTTACGATCTGGGCGGCCAGATGTTTCTGTGGGAAATGGCGACGGCCGTCGCCGCCCATATCATGGGGATCAATCCCTTCGACCAGCCGGATGTCGAAGCGACCAAAGCGCACACGAACCGGATGATTGCGGAGTTCAGAGAAAACAAAGGATGGCCTGCGCCCAGGCCCGCTCTGTCGCTCACCGCCTGTGAGGTTTACGGCGATGTTTCCGCCCGGTCCCTTCCGGCTGCGCTTACGAAATTTCTTGCGCAGGCCGGGGAGGGCGCGTACGGAGGATTGCAGGTTTACGTAAGCCCGTCGCGCGCCATTGATGACGCGCTGCAGAAACTGCGCCTGGCGATTTCCCGCCGGTACAAAATAGCCGTCACGATCGGCTACGGCCCCCGCTACCTGCATTCAACGGGCCAGTTGCACAAGGGCGACGCAGGCCGGGGCCTGTTCATTCAAATGACCGGCCCGAACAAATCGGACATCGGCATCCCCGATGAGTTGGGCAAGCCCGACTCCTTTCTGACTTTCGGAGAGCTCAAGGCCGCGCAGGCGGAAGCGGACCGGCAGGCGCTTCTGGACAAAGGGCGGAAAATTCTCCGCATCCACTGGAAAAAAGACGCGGCGGGTGGAATCCGGGCTCTGGCCAGAAGCCTTTAGTTTTTGTCGCTCACCGGGCTTGCGCGATCACGCGGAGAATTTCCGGCGCATGGCGTTCGGACGCGGCGGGAATCGCTTTGGGATAGCCCAGAACAATCGGCGCGACAATCCGCAGGTTTTCAGAAAGCCCCAGTTCGCCCCGGAGCTTCGGGTCACGGATATTCGCTCCCAGGGCGACCCAGCAGGTGCCCAGTCCCCGGGCGGCTGCCGCGAACATGATATAGCCGGCCGCGAGCGCCGCGTCCACGTCCAGGGAGCCCACCGATTTCGGCCCCGCGACAAAAATCAAACAGGACGCGTTGTAGAACACATTGAAATTTTCATCCGCCAGCAGGCTCACGTATGTGGGATTCAGGGCAATCTTCCCGTCGTTGTGATCCTGCAGGAGGCAGGCCTTGCTCTCATCGGAAAGATTTTTGATGGCCTTACGGCATTGGACCACGACAAAGCGGCAGGGTTGATTGTTGCTGGCGGACGGCGCCAGTGTCGCATCCCGAAGAATTTCCTCGACGAGAGGCAGGGGAACCTCCTGATCCAGGAAGTCCCGGATGGCCCGCCTCTTCTGTAAAAGCTCGGCATAATTCATCATGGCATTCTCCTTTCTTTGCCTATCCCGGCAGAAACAGCGATATGAACGTGATGATGCCGTATTGAAACGCGGCAATCACCGGATTCAGCGCTCCCAGAAGCAGCAGACCCAGCACGATAAAAAATCCGAAGGGCTCGATTTGACACAGTACGCGGTTCACCGATTCCGGGGTGAATCCCATCAAAATTTTAGAGCCGTCCAGGGGCGGGATCGGAATCAGATTGAACGCGGCAAGCAGGATGTTGATATACGACAGCGTATAAAGGACCGAATACATCATGCCGCCAGGTTCGGGGGAAAAAAGCCGCCACAGCAAAAGCGCGAAAAAAGCGATGAGAATGTTGGCCGTCGCGCCGGCGGCCGAAACCAGAACAAGTCCCTTGCGCCTTTGCGGCGCGGGAATGTTTTCCAGATTGACCGGGACCGGTTTGGCCCAGCCGAAGCCGATGACGAGCAGCATGAGCGACCCGATGGGGTCCAGATGTTTGATGGGATTGAGCGTCAGCCTCCCCAGCCATTTGGCCGTTTCATCGCCCATCCGGCAGGCGACCCAGCCGTGCGCCAGTTCGTGGAGGATCACCGAGTATAAAAGCAGGACGGCCAGCATGACGAAGGCGGCCGGGTCGCTGATCAGCAGGCGGATTAAACCCATTCAATACTCTCCATATCTTTGTCGATTGCGGGGCGAACGGATATTTTCCTCCGGACGCTTTTCCCCCCGCGGGGCAACATAAAGCATGAAGAGGTGATATTCAACAGAAGTTTTTGCCTTGACAGACACCGCTTTTAATTTGTAGGGATGATCCGCACTTATATCTCCTGCGGGAAAGGAACTTTAATCATGTCGGAAAATCCTTTGCGGCTGCTGATGAATCCGCGCTCCGTGGCGGTGGTCGGCGCCAGTAATGATTTCAGAAAAATGGGTACCATTCAGGCCTTAAGCATCCTTAAGGACGGCTATTCGGGGGAAGTGTGTTTCATTCACCGCAAGGAAAAAACCGTTCTCGGGCGCCCCGCTTTCCCGATGGCGGCTGCCCTGCCCCACGCGCCGGATCTGGCGGTCCTGATTGTGCCGAGCTCCTCCATCGCGAACCTGCTTGAAGATTTCGGACGCATCGGAACGAAGCGCGCTATCGTCATTACCGCTGGTTTCAAGGAAACAGGCTCGGCCGGCCGGAGCATGGAAGAAAAGATCAGGTCCGTCGCAAGGCGCCACGGCATCCGGTTTGTGGGACCCAACTGTCTGGGAATCATCAATTCCGAAAATTTGCTCAACACCACGGTGGCCCCGTTTACGACCGGTCCGGGCCGCCTGGGGTTCGCGTCGCAGAGCGGCACCTATGTGACGCAGGTTCTGCCGTATCTGCGCAAAAACGGCATCCGCTTCAGCAAGGCGATCAGCCTGGGCAACGAGGCGGACATCGATCTGGTGGACGCGCTGGAGTATTTGGGCGAAGATGAACAGACGCGGGCCGTGATCCTTTATATCGAAGGCATCCGGGACGGACGCCGGTTTGTGGAGGCAGCCCGCCGGATCACGCCCCATAAGCCTGTCGTCGCGCAGTACGTGGGCGGTTCGGCTTCGGGCGCGCGGGCCGGCGCCAGCCACACGGGCGCCATGGCCGGGCCGGATTTTCTCTACGACGGCATTTTCAGACAGGCGGGCATTCTGCGCGTTCCGACGATCGAGGATCTCTACGCGCACGGCTGGACGCTCGCCACGCAGCCGCCCCTTCGCGGCGGGCGGGTGGGGATTGTCACCAATTCCGGCGGCCCCGGCACGGCCATTGCCTACACGTGCGATCAGGCGGGCCTGGAGGTTCCGCGTTTTTCCGAGAAGCTTCAGCGCGACATCCGGCCGATGATTGAAGCGCATGCCTCGGCCGCCAACCCGGTGGACCTGACGTTTGACCTGGGTATTCAGAAGCTTGCCGTGACGCTGCCGGAGATGATCATGAAAAGCGGCGAGGTGGACGCGATGATCCTGCACGGCGTCATGCACTCGGGTTTCATGGTTGAAATCTTCGATCATCTGCGCGATTATTTGAAAGGCGTATCCTGCGACGCTTTTCTGAAGGGAACCCGATCCGTCGAAGAAGACGCATTTCAGTTGCCGGGCAAATATCCGCTTCCATTTTTAATCTCCTCGTTTTTCGACGACACCGACGACTGCACCCGGGGTTATCTGGATGCCGGCGTTCCGGTTTTCCGCTCTCCGGAAAATGCCGCCCGCGCGCTGGGGTCCCTGCATCGCTACCGGCTGGTCCGGGAACGCGTTCTTTCCGCGGCTCCGTTACTGCCCGAAGCTCAGTCCGCAGCGCTGGAAATTCTGCAGCGGGCGAAAGCCGAAGGGAGGGGAGCGCTGGATGAATACGAGGCCAAGCAGGTGCTGACGGCCTACGGTGTGCCGGTCACCAGGGAGGAAAAGGCGGCAAACCGGGAGGATGCGGTGGAAGCGGCCCAGCGGATCCGGTATCCCGTGGCCGTCAAGGCGTGCAGCTGGGAAATTCTGCACAAAAGCGGCGGGGGCCTGATCGCGCTCCATCTCGAAAACGCAGCGCAGGTAAAGGAAGCGTTTGACGGTATTCAAAAGGCGGCGGGGAAGCCCACGCCCGTGCTGGTGCAGGAAATGGTTTCCGGCAACCGGGAATTTCTCGTCGGCATGACACGCTTTCCCGGATTTGCGCCGTGCGTGGTTTTCGGTCTGGGCGGCGTCTGGACGGAAATCCACCGTGACATGACGTTGCGGCAGGCGCCTCTGTCCGATACGGACGCGGCCGAAATGCCGGCCGATCTGCGCAGCTCGCGGCTGCTGGGTGAATACCGGGGTCTGCCGGAAGTGAAGACCGGGGCGCTGTCTCTTATCCTTCAGGCGGTGGGGACGATCGCGCTTCTGCACCCGGAAATCGCCGAGATCGACATCAATCCCGTCATGATCCGCGGTGCGGACCCGGTCGCGGCGGACGCGTTGATGATTTTAGAGGTTGAAGGCTGAAGGTTCGGGGGGCAGCACACTTCGCTCGTCACTCGTAAGAACAGTGCAAAGCGATGAGTGGAAAGTGAAAAGTAGCGAGAGGGAAACCTCCTTCTTTTTCCACTCATCACTCGTTGCTCATCACTTATTTACTTCTTTTTCTTCATCAGATCGCCCAGGGTTCCCATGGTTTTGGAAGCCTTTGGCAAATAGCTTTTGTAATCGCCGCCCGATTCTTCCCGCGAGCCGCCGTTTTCCCCTCCATTGGAAGCCAGATCAAGAGCGATTTTTTTATGCTCGCGGTCAATCTTTTCAATCTTCACATCGATGTCGCGGTCTTTGGCGAGCACGTCCTGGGCGTGTTTGATCTTTTTGCCGCGGCCCAGTTTGGAGATGTGCAAAAGCCCGTCCACGCCGGCTTCCAGCGTGACGAACGCCCCGAAATCCGTCAGCCGGGAAACCCGGCCTCGGTGGACGCTTCCTTCAGCGTAGTTGCGGACCGCATCGTCCCACGGATCGGGGAGCGTATCCTTGAAAGAAAGCGTGATGCGGTCGTTTTCCCAGTCGAGGTTGATAATGACCGCCTCAATCGTGTCGCCCGCCCTGTACAGGGATTTCGCGTCCTCCACTCTTCCCCAGGTCATTTCCGAAACCGGCAGAAGCGCCTGAATGCCGCCAATATCGACAAACGCCCCGAAATCGCGCACGGAGACGACCACCCCCTTGACGAGCATGCCTTTTTGCAGAGAGTCCTTCAGCGCGGCTTTCTTTTCCTGCTCGATTTTTTCCAGAAGCGGCCGTCGCGACAGGATAATGTTGCGGCCGTTTTCGCCGTATTCGATCACGAGGAAGTCGAATTTTTTGCCGATATACTCGGCGGCGTTGCCGATTCTTCTGAGCTCCATCTGCGAAAAGGGGCAGAAACCGCTCGCGCTCGCGCTGATTTTTACCGAAAATCCTCCTTTGACCTCTTTTTCAACGGTGGCTTCCAGCGGAATCGCGTGGGCGTAGGCGTTGGCCAGAAACTCATCCACGCTCTTGCGGGAAAGCAGTCTGGTCGTGAAAAGCCTTTCACTGTGGCGCGAAGAAAGGAAATAGGCGGTCACGCTGTCGCCTTCGCGGGCGGTCAGATGGCCCTCCTCGTCGAGAAATTCCTTTTTGTCGATATAGCCTTCGCTTTTGGCGCCCAGATCGATGAAGATCCATTCGGGGGAAATTTTAACGATGGTCGCCTCCACTTTTTCCCCCACGGCAAATCGCCTGGGGGCGGCGTAGGATTCCTCGAACATTTCAGCAAACGTTTTTGTATCTTCCATGTAAAAAAATCCTTTTTGTGTTTTGACGTGCGCGCCTCAATAGCATGAAATGTTTCGTTTGTCCTTTTAAAATTGCGTCTTGTCCGGCAAAATAGCCCGCCCGTCAAAAAAATCTGGATAAAACCAAAAATATGTATTATGCATCACTTTACAAATATCTAAGGAGTTAAGCAACTTATGCGTTTTGAAATTTCCCGCGGCGGGAGCGGGTTGACCTATGAAATCCGCAATATCGTGATGATCGCGAAAAAGATGCAGGAATACGGGCTGAAAATCATCTGGGAAAATATCGGCGACCCGGTCCAAAAGGGAGAAAAAATCCCCGATTGGATGAAAGACGTCCTCATCGACATCCTCAGGGAGGATATGTCCTATGCGTATTCGCCGACCAAGGGCGTGGACTCCACGCGCGCTTTTCTGGCGGAGCGCACCAACGCGCGGGGAAAGATTCGAATCACCCCGGAGGACATCATCTTCTTCAACGGCTTGGGCGATGCGATTGCCCGCGCCTACAGTTCCATTCAGGTGGACGCCCGCATGATCATGCCGGAGCCGACCTACTCCACGCACCTGATGGCGGAAGTGCTGCACGCGTCGTTTCCGCCCAACACGTACCGGATGAACCCTTACAACAGCTGGGCGCCGGACTTGCGCGAACTGGAGCACAAAGTGCGCAGCCACCGGGCAATCGTCGGCATCCTGATCATCAATCCCGACAATCCGACCGGTTTTGTCTATCCCGTCCATGTGCTGGAAAACATTATCCGGATCGCCCGCGAAAACGACCTGTTTGTGATTGCCGACGAGACTTATATCAATATTGTTTACAACGGCAAAAAAACCGTGCCGATCGGCGACGTGATCGGCGACGTGCCGGGCATCGCCATGAAGGGCATTTCCAAGGAACTTCCCTGGCCGGGCGCACGCTGCGGCTGGATGGAGGTGTACAACGCGGACAAGGACCCGATCTTCGCGCGCTTCATCAACACGATCCTGCACCAGAAGATGTCGGAGGTCTGTTCGACAACGCTGCCGCAGATGGCGATTCCCCGCATCATGACGCATCCGGAATACAAAAATTATCTGCGACAGCGGACGCAGCATTATGAAAAGCTTTCCGCCATCGCCTTCGGCGTTTTGAAGGATGTTCCGTTTGTCATCTCCAACAAAAGCAACGGCGCCTTTTACATGACGGTTCTTTTCAACGAGTCTGTGCTCAATGAACGCCAGCGCCTTCCCGTCAAGCCCCCGGAGCTCCTCGGCTATATCGAGACGCTGACGAAAGGCGTCGAATACGACAAGCGGTTTGTGTACTACCTGCTCGCGGCCACCGGCATCTGCGTGGTTCCGCTGACGTCGTTCTTCACGCCGCTGCTGGGGTTCCGCATGACGCTGCTGGACAAAGATGTGGACGAATTTGAATTTGTCGTCAAAACGCTGGCGGAAAAAATCACCGAGTATATTCAATCGAGTAAGTAGTGGATAGTGAATAGTGGATAGTGGATGGTAGGGAACGGTCGCGACCACCCTTGCGGGTGGCAAGCCATTCCCTGCTTTCTAAAGACAAGGAACGGTTTGAAAACCGTTCCCTACTTAACTACTTAATACTTAAAACTTAATACTTAAATCTTAACCCTTAAAACTTAAAACTTTCTTTTATTTTATCTCCGCGTGATAGCTTTGCAGGGATTTCGCCCGGCCGTGGCCCTGGCGGCAGGCCTCAATGCCCTTGACGGCGGCCACCGCGGCGGCCACGGTGGTAATGTAGGGAATCTTATAC
>JAAZHX010000278.1 GCA_012510495.1 Smithella sp. | reverse complement strand
TTCCAATCCTATCCGAGCTATTTTCTGCGGGATTTTCCCTGTGGAAAACCCCGGATAGGAAAGGAATGGGGAAAGGAGCAGAATGGCAAAACACGCAATTTTACGGTTTGAGAAGCACAAGGGCAACCCGGCAAGGCCGCTGGAAGCCCATCACGAAAGACAGAAAGAACAGTATGCCAGCAATCCCGACATTGACACAAGCCGGAGCAAATACAACTTCCATATCGTCAAGCCGGAGGGACGCTATTACCACTTCATTCAGAGCCGGATTGAGCAGGCCGGGTGCCGAACCCGCAAGGACAGCACACGGTTTGTCGATACGCTGATAACCGCCAGCCCGGAGTTTTTCAAGGGGAAATCCCCAAAGGAGATACAGGCGTTTTTCCAGAGGGCGGCGGATTTCCTCACCCACCGGGTAGGGCGGGAAAATATCGTGTCGGCGGTGGTACACATGGACGAGAAAACGCCCCACCTGCATTTGACCTTTGTTCCGCTGACAAAGGACAACCGCCTGTGCGCTAAAGAGATTATTGGCAACCGGGCAAACCTGACGAAGTGGCAGGACGATTTTCACGCCTATATGGTGGTGAAATATCCCGACTTGGAGCGTGGGGAGAGTGCCAGCAAGACAGGCCGGAAGCATATCCCCACCCGGCTTTTCAAACAGGCGGTTTCCCTCTCCCGGCAGGCAAGAGCCATTGAAGCCACACTGGACGGCATTAACCCGCTGAACGCCGGAAAGAAAAAAGAGGAAGCCCTCTCCATGCTGAAAAAGTGGTTCCCGCAGATGGAGAATTTCTCCGGGCAGTTGAAAAAGTACAAGGTCACAATCAATGACCTGTTGGCGGAGAATGAGAAGTTGGAAGCAAGGGCAAAGGCCAGTGAAAAAGGCAAGATGAAAGATACGATGGAACGGGCAAAGCTGAAAAGTGAACTGGACAATTTACAGCGGCTGGTTGACCGTATCCCGCCGGATATACTGGCGGAACTGAAACGGCAGCAGCGGCAGTATGGAAAGGAAAGGTGATTTTATAAGTAACAATATCAGATACAAAAAGGAAACAGAAGTCGTGACTTTTCAGGGAAAGGAAATCACGCTGGAAAACCTCTCCCCGGTGTTCACGCCGGAGCAGGAAGCGACCAAACGCCGGGAACTGGAGCAGCAGCTTTATGAGGTGTTCCGCAAATATGCCGATAAGCGGCAGAAAGAGGAAGCCGGGGCATAAATCCCGAAGCCATCGTTGATTTGCGGGGCTGCTGGCGGTATAATAGAACTGTCAGCAGCTCCGTTTCTTTTTAAGAAAAGGAGCGACAAAATGAATAACAGGATAGACGCGATCTATGCAAGGCAATCGGTAGACAAAAAGGACAGCATTTCCATTGAAAGCCAGATTGAGTTTTGCAAATACGAATTGAAAGGCGGGAACTGTAAGGAATACACAGACAAAGGGTACAGCGGCAAGAACACAGACCGCCCGAAGTTTCAGGAACTGGTGCGGGATATTAAGCGGGGCTTGATTGCAAAGGTCATTGTTTACAAACTTGACCGTATCAGCCGTTCCATTCTGGACTTTGCCAACATGATGGAACTGTTCCAGCAGTACGATGTGGAGTTTGTGTCCTCTACGGAGAAGTTTGATACCTCCACCCCGATG
>JAAZHX010000202.1 GCA_012510495.1 Smithella sp. | reverse complement strand
GGCCGATTGAAACCAAAGAGTTTCGCCGAATTGAAATGGTGGCCCCCGGTGTTATTCAGCGCCAGCCGGTTAATCAGCCGATGTACACAGGTTTGAAATCGATCGATGCGATGACGCCGATCGGACGCGGTCAGCGCGAACTGATCATTGGCGACCGCCAGATAGGCAAAACAGCCATCGGTATTGACGCCATTATCCGTCAGAAAGATACCGGTGTGAAATGTATCTATGTTGCCATCGGTCAGAAAAAATCTACAGTGTCTCAAATTGTGGAGAGACTCAAGCAGCATGATGCGCTATCTTATACCTGCGTTGTTGCCGGCTGTGCATCCGATCCCGCGACGCTTCAATACATTGCCGCTTATGCCGGTTGCAGTATCGGTGAATACTTCCGAGACAACGGTCAGGATGCTTTGATTATTTACGATGATTTGTCCAAGCAGGCGGTCGCTTACCGTCAGATTTCTCTGCTGCTGCGTCGTCCTCCCGGACGTGAAGCTTATCCCGGTGACATTTTCTACAATCACTCCCGTTTGCTCGAGCGTGCCGCGCGTGTCAGCCAGGAATTAGGCGGTGGTTCTTTGACGGCCCTTCCGGTCATTGAAACTCAGGCTGGTGACGTTTCCGCTTACATTCCGACCAACGTTATTTCGATTACGGACGGTCAGGTTTATCTGGAGCCGAGTTTGTTCTTCTCCGGTATTCGCCCGGCCATTAACGTCGGTCTCTCCGTTTCGCGCGTCGGCGGCGCGGCTCAAGTAAAGGCGATGAAGCAGGTTGCTGGAACGCTGAAACTCGACTTGGCTCAGTACCGTGAACTGGCGGCTTTTGCCCAGTTCGGATCCGATCTGGATAAAGCGACTCAGGCTCAGTTGGATCGCGGTGTCCGCCTGGTGGAACTGCTCAAACAACCCCAGTTCAAGCCGATGTCTTTAGGACAGGAAATCGTTGTTCTCTTCGCGGGAACCAGGGGTTTCATTGATAAATACGATGTCGAAAAGGTTCGTATATACGAAGAGCAGCTTTTGAGTTTTGTTGAAAGCAAACATCCCGACATTATGAAAGAAATAGAAGATAAGAAGATAATCTCTCCCGAACTCGAAAAGAAGATGAAGGAAATTATGACCGCTTTTGATTCTGTTTTTGTGGCGGAATAGGTAGAGATATTAACGGTTTTGTCAGGAAATAGACAGTCCTGAAGTTCAAATAATAAGTTGAGGAGAATTGTAGGTGGCCTCGCTAAAAGACATTAAAAGAAAAGTCGGCGCCGTTCAAAAGACAAAACAGATTACGCGCGCCATGAACATGGTTGCCGCATCAAAATTTAAGTCGGCGCAGTTGAAAATGGAAAATTTCCGTCCCTATGCCGGAAAATTCATGGATGTGCTTAACAGTCTTGCCCTGCGCGTAGAAAGCATGTCACATCCATTACTGGCCGTGCGCGACCCGAAAAGAATTCGTGTGATTTGCATGACATCGGATCGCGGCCTTTGCGGAGGGTTTAATACCAACCTGATCAAAGCGACTGAAAGATTTCTGAAAGAAAAAGCGGGCGAAGGGAAAGATGTTTCCATGATTACCGTGGGGCGCAAGGGCAGGGATTATTTCCGCAAAAAAGCCAACATCATTGCCCAGAAGACGGATGTTTTGAGTAAATTTGACATGACGCTGGCGGTTTCCATCGCCGATGAAGTCATTAATCCTTTTATTAAAGAAGAGTATGACGAACTTTATTTGATTTATAATCAGTTTATGAATGTTTCCATTCAGAAACCGGTTGTGGTCAGATTATTCCCCCTGCCATCCATCGGCCAGGAAATTGAGGATGAACCGGATAAACGGGTTGATTATTCCTATGAACCATCGGAAGAGGTCTTACTGCATAAATTACTCCCGATGTACGTGCACGTACTTGTTTATCGCGCTCTGCTGGAAACGTCAGCCGGTGAAAACGGCGCGCGAATGGCGGCTATGGATAATGCGACAAGTAACTGCCAGGATTTGATCAGTTCATTAACGTTGAAAATGAATAAAGCCAGACAGG
>JAAZHX010000032.1 GCA_012510495.1 Smithella sp. | reverse complement strand
ATGTCGAAGCGTCCGAGGATTTCACGTTCAATCTTTGTGAGCTTGTCAAAAAGCTCGGCATCGACCGGCCCGCCGAGAAGAAATTTCATCATCATCTGAAAGTATTGATCATTGAAGGTAAAATATTCGATAAAATCTGAAATGACCTGTTCGATCGCGCCGTCGGCCGACTCGTCAATCGTGACAAATATTTTTTCGAAAACTTTGCCGATTCCCTTCATGAAAGCTTCGGCAAAAAGAGACTGCTGATCCGGAAAATGTCGATAGATCAGCGCCGGCGAGATGCCCGCCCGTCTGGCGATGTCTCTCATGGTTACTTTCTGGAACGGTTTTTCCGCAAATTCCTTTTCCGCCGCGTCAATGATAATAGTCCGTCTTGCCAGTCTTTCTTTCTCTTTTAATCTGGAAAGAACAGTCTGTTTTTTCATTTCGTCTCCTGATGAATATTTGCGCGCGGCATCCGGGGGTTGCGGGCGTTGTCTTGAGAAAAATACCATTGATGGCCATGCCTGTCAAACAGGATCAACCAGCTGCGGCTTCGGCAAAAACTCACCTAGGAGAAGCGTATTATAAAATGGGGGTGATGCGGGATCTGTTCGGTATAAATCATTTGAGTGCCGTCTTTTCCCTCCCCTTTGTCTATTCATGTTTTGTTCCTGGTTCAACCTTCAGCCCGGCACTTACCAATCGAATTTTCCCCGAGCGCATACTGAGTGTTGCCTTCTGCCCGACAAGGGCGGGCCGTTTTCAGTTATTTTGTTTTGTGGCCGGGCGAATGTCGTTTGCAGTGCCGGAGAATTTGGCCTTGCTTGTCCGGCAAAAGGCCCATCAGGGCGTGGCATAAGGTATTTATTCGATTTATTTCATAAAAATATTGACAGACACAAGGAACTTTTTTATAGTCCGGCAGCCGGAAAACAGCCGATTATCTTGTCGGGCCGGGATTATTGTATTTTCCGATCTGCCGTCGCGCAGAAAGCAAGATTTACGGAATTTTTCTGAATCGCTCAAAAACTTCAGCAAATCATTAACAGGCAGTGTCATGAAACAGGCCAGGAAAAAAGAACTTACAGCCTTACAGACCCTCAAGGATCTGATCAGCCATAATCGCGAGTTCGATATTATCGATCTTTTCTCCGATTTGCACGCGGCGGATATTGCCGATCTGATTGATGAGCTCGAAGAAGAGGACCGCCTGAAGCTTTTTTCCCTCTTGGACGTGGAAAAAGCCTCCGACGTTATCCTGGAGCTTTCCGACAGCTCCCGAGAGCAGCTCATTGAGGATCTTCCGCAGGAGAGGCTCACCGACATCATCGAGGAGATGGCCTCCGACGACAAGGCGGACATCATCGCCGAACTGTCCGACGATCAGGCCAAAGCCGTATTAGAAGCCATTGAGCCGGAGGAATCCGAAGAGGTCAGAGAGCTGCTCAAGCACGCCGACGACACGGCCGGCGGCATCATGCAGTCGGAGCTGGTCTCCGTCAGGAAAACCGCGACGATCAACGACGCTTT
>JAAZHX010000034.1 GCA_012510495.1 Smithella sp. | reverse complement strand
GGAAATTGGCTGCCCCTGCCGCCGCATACTCTGCAAATCCAAAGGTTGCCGTTAAAAGAACTACTGCCGCCGCCGCTACGATTGTTCCTAAGGTCTTCTTCATGATCTGTTTCCTCCTTGAGGGTTATTTGTTTTATTTGCCTTATATCTAATGAAAATTGCGTGCCAGAATTGAAGCGCAGGGCGATTATTATTGTAATATTATGATATAATTGAGAAATATCACAATATTGCTTTTAGGGGAGCCGGGCAGGAAAGACCCGCTGATTGAAAGAAATTTTAAAGAAGTTGAACAATCTGTCGAAAAGGGTCGGGTTCAGCGGGGGTTTCAGCTGCAGCCATAAAGGTGGAATTTATCCATCCGGACGGATTCGACAGGCCATATAAACGATGCTGACTATACTGTCTTTGATTTTTGCTTGCAATTGTCGGCATCCCTGTACCATATTCAGGGCGCATAACGGTTGAAGAGACTAAAATCTGTCTTTGTTATTTCGGATCTGACGGGAGGAGTGGCTCATATGCGGGAGAAAATCATTTGTTTCAGTCTGGGGTTGTCCCCTGGTGATCTGGAAAGAGGCAGGGCGTCATTTAACGAATCCTGCGGCGCGGAAGGCGAACTGGTCGTGGTGCCCGTGACCGACGCCATGCTGGAAAGAAACGTGGGAGATGCGCTGGAGTGCGTCATTTCCGGTTCGGCGCCGGACGGATCAAACCCGGTTTTGCCGGATCTCCCCTGCCGTGTCGTGCTGGTTGCCGCGCTGGAGCGCGAACAGGTCTTTTCGGTGATGCGCTCCTTCAAGGCGGTCCTGCCGGACCCGCAGGAGCTGATCTTTGCCGTCATCACCGAAACGGCTCTCGGCTGGACGTTCAGAGACTACGCGACCCACCTTGTCCAGGAACATGAGGAGATGAAGGTCCGAAGCCGTTAAAATGAATATCTCAATCCTAAATAAGCGTTGTGGCTTGCATAATTCGCTTGTACATCACGAAATAATGTGTCTGTGATTCCGTCATTCACTTTTGCATCATCAAATTTTGGATCAGTGGTTCCGAAATACCGGTACTTAACATCCAATGTCACATTTTTAGTGACAGCAAAGGCAAGACCTGCCCCCAACTGGTAAGCAAATACCGTAGCGTGGCTACTTGGCATCAAAACGCTGTAAGTTTTTCCTGAAATATTTACTTTTTCATTGATTTCACTGATACTTATTCTTGCAACACCGGCGCCGGCACTTAAAAATGGAGTGACAATAGTTTTGTTTTTGAAATCAAAGTAGCCATTCAATAAAAAAGTTATATTAGACGTATTATCCGATGTATAGGTTGTTTTATCCAAACCTTTAAATTTATCTATTCCGTTTTTTTGATAGGCGACCTCTGCCTCTATTCTAATGAAATCGATAGCATATCCAACAGTTGCTCCAATCGCAAATCCGGGATCAGATTGAACGCTCAAGGTTGGTTGTATATCCTTGATATCAAAATCTCTCAACAACGTTATCCCCAGGTTGGCTCCGATATACAGTCCGTCACCCTTCTTGGCATCAGAAGCTGTTTTTTCATCTCTGGCTGTGTATCCTGACGCTTGATCTTTCAGGAAATTGGATACTTCATCAAATTTAACTGTAACAGTTGTTCCATCTATTTTTTGGATCAATACGTCATTCACGTTTAACTTTGTGACTTTACCGTAAATTTTTGTTCCATCGAGAAGTTGAACGCCTTTTAGTTCACTTAAGTTCTGAGCAAATGAAGATGAACTCAGAGATAGGATAATCAGGGCAACAATTGACACAAAAACTCGAGCGTAAATTCTCATGGTCTCTCTCCTTAAGGTATTAATAGTTGCCAATAACAGCACTATAGCTATACTACAGGGTAATCGAGCTATAGTCAATAGTGACGTCCTCGTAAAAAGTCAATTTCTCACTCTTTTCGTCATACCGGCGAAGGCCGGTATCCAGTAACTACAGTTGGTTATGGACCCCGGCCTACGCCGGGGTGACGGTTTGGGTTACTTTTTACGAGTTCATCAAAATTGAATGGGTATGGGCTCTCATGAGGCGGCGGCCGGAATAAAACAGCCGGGGCGGTTCAGGCCGGCCCCGACTGTTTTTTAGTCAAAAATCGCGGAAGAACTTATTTCTTCTTTGCTACCTTCTTTAGAGCGGGTTTTTTCGCGGCGGTCTTTTTGGGCGCCGCTTTTTTCGCGGGGGCTTTCTTTGTCGACGCTTTTTTGGCAGCCGGTTTCTTTACGACGGCTTTCTTCGGCGCTGTTTTTTTCACAATCGTTTTTTTAGCAATCACTTTCCTGGCAACTGGTTTCCTGGCTGCCACCTTCTTCACGATCGGTTTTTCCGCAACAGCTTTTTTCGCCGCCGGTTTCTTCGCTGCCGGTTTGGCTTTGGCTGTTTTCACGGCCACGGCAACGGCTTTCTTTACCGCTTTGGCGCTGCTGATCAGCGTCCTGGCCTTGGCCAGGATTTTGTCGGTTGCTTTGGCCGCCGCTTTTTTCGCGGGGGACGGATTTTTCAGCGCGGCCTGAGCAGCGGCGAGCCTCGCGATGGGCACCCGGAACGGCGAGCAGCTTACGTAGTTGAGGCCGGTCAGATGGCAGAACTCGATGGAGCTCGGTTCGCCGCCGTGTTCGCCGCAGATGCCGACTTTCAGCTTCGGATTGACGCCCCGGCCCTTGGCCACGGCCATCTGGACCAACTGGCCCACGCCGTCACGGTCGAGCACGCGGAACGGATCGACGGGCAGGATCTTCTGGGCGATATAGTCGGGCAGGAACTTGCCGGCGTCGTCGCGGCTGTAGCCGAAGGTCATCTGCGTGAGATCGTTGGTGCCGAAGGAGAAGAACGCCGCTTCTTTAGCGATTTCATCGGCTGTGACAGCCGCGCGCGGCACTTCGATCATCGTGCCCACGGAGTATTCGACGCTTACGCCCGTTTCTTCCATGACTTTTTGAGCGGTTTCGACGATGATGGCTTTCTGCGAGGCTAGTTCCTTCACGGCGCCGACCAGCGGGACCATGACTTCGGGCTTGGCGTCCACGCCTTCGCGGACGAGCTGGCAGGCGGCTTCAAAGATGGCGCGGGCCTGCATTTCCGTGATTTCCGGGAAGGTGATGCCCAGGCGGCAGCCGCGGTGGCCCAGCATCGGGTTGAATTCGTGAAGCGACACGATTTTGGCTTTGACGGCGTCGATGGAGATGCCTAGTTCGCGGGCCATTTCCATCTGGGCGTTTTCTTCATGCGGAACGAATTCATGCAGAGGCGGGTCGAGCAGACGGATGGTGACGCCGTAGCCTTCCATGGCTTTCAAAATGCCGTAGAAGTCCTCGCGCTGCATGGGGAGCAGTTTGGCCAACGCTTTTTTGCGGCCCTCCAGGCTGTCGGACAGAATCATTTCGCGCACGGCCTTGATGCGTTCGCCTTCAAAGAACATGTGTTCGGTGCGACAAAGGCCGATGCCCTGCGCGCCGAAATCGCGGGCGACGGCCGCGTCGTGCGGCGTGTCGGCGTTCGTGCGGATGCCCAGCTTCTTGGCTTCGTCGGCCCACCGCATGATGATGCCGAAGTTGCCGGAAAGCTGCGCGGGGATCGTTTTCACTTCGCCCAGCATCACTTCACCCGTGGAACCGTCCAACGAGATGTAGTCTCCTTCCTTAATGATATTTCCGTTGACCTTGATGGTTTTCTGCGAATAGCTGATGTCCAGTTCGCCGCATCCCGAGACGCAGCATTTGCCCATGCCGCGGGCGACGACCGCCGCGTGCGAGGTCATGCCGCCGCGCTGCGTCAGCACACCCTGCGCCGCCGACATGCCTTTTAAATCTTCCGGCGAAGTTTCAATGCGCACCAGGATGATTTTTTCCTTGCGGCGGCTCCACTCCTCCGCATCGTCTGCGTTAAATACCACGCGTCCGGTTCCCGCGCCGGGAGAGGCGGGCAGACCCTTGGTAATGACGTTGCGGGTTGCCGCCGGGTCAAATGTCGGGTGGAGCAGTTGATCCAGAGATGCGGGCTCGATGCGCAAGAGTGCCGCTTTCCTGTCGATGAGCTTTTCCTCGACCATATCGACCGCGATTTTCACCGCGGCGGCGGCGGTGCGCTTGCCGGTGCGGGTCTGAAGCATCCAGAGCTTCTGGTCCTGAATGGTGAACTCGATGTCCTGCATTTCTTTGTAATGCTTCTCCAGCCTGGTGTAAACCTTGACCAGCTCTGCGTAGGCGGCGGGCATATATTCTTCCAGCGAAGGATATTTTGCGACCCGTTCCTCTTCGGTGACGTTGTTGTCTTTGGCCCAGCGCAGGGAGCCTTCCTTGGTGACCTGCTGTGGGGTGCGAATGCCGGCGACGACGTCTTCGCCCTGGGCGTTGATCAGGTATTCGCCGTAGAAAAGATTTTCGCCGGTAGCCGGGTCGCGCGTGAAGGCTACGCCCGTGGCGCAGCTTTCACCGCGGTTGCCGAAAACCATGGCCTGGACATTGACGGCGGTGCCCCAGTTGTCGTCAAAGCCGTTCATCTTGCGGTACAGGATGGCGCGCGGCGTGTTCCAGGACATGAAAACCGCGCCGATGGCGCCCCAGAGCTGCTCTTTGGGATCGGTCGGAAATTCCTTGCCCAGCTTTTCCACAATCAGTTTCTTGAACCGGGCGACCAGTTCCTTGAGATCGTCAACCGTCATGTCCAGATCGGCCTTGATGCCTTTTTCGTCTTTCAACGCGTCCATGACTTCCTCAAACGGGTCGTGCGCGTCCTTGTCTTCCGGTTTGAGCCCCATGACGACATCGCCGTACATCTGGATGAAACGGCGGTAGGAATCCCAGCCGAACCGTTCGTTGCCGGACTGGCGGATGATGCCCTCGACCGTCTCATCGTTCAGGCCCAGGTTCAAAACGGTGTCCATCATACCGGGCATGGACACGCGGGCGCCGGAGCGGACGGAAAGCAGAAGAGGATTGGCCGGATCGCCGAAGGTCGCGCCCATTGTTTTCTCGACTTTCTTTAAAGCCGTTTCCACTTCCCTGTCCAGGCCGGCGGACATCTGTTTGTTGTTCTTGTAAAAGTCCACGCACACGTCCGTGGTGATCGTGAATCCCGCGGGCACAGGAATTCCCAGATTTGACATTTCGGCCAGGTTTGCCCCCTTGCCGCCGAGAAGGTTTTTCATGTCAGCCCGGCCTTCATTGATGCCTTTCCCGAAAGTGTACACTCTTTTAGCCATATCTTTTATCTCCTTTAGAAAGAACTTAATTGAAAACCTAAACGCGAAGCTTATTAATTGAAATTCCCAAGGCTGTAAAGTGTTTTTTCATGCCGGACGTAAAAACCCCCGCCTGAAGAAAGCGCGGGGGCTTTTACTACTATATGTGGAGGGAAGGGTTTATGCGATCATTGTCTTAATGGCATCGACGACCGGCGCCGTAAAAAGAGCGACCAGAATGGCGTAAAGGGCAAATGAACCGATGGCTTCACTCAAATAGAGTTTGTCGTATTTGCGCTTCAGGGAAACTATAATCAATCCGCCGACAATCAGGCAGCCCAAATGAAAGAAGGGGAATGCGGAATGTGTTCCGGTGCTGAACTGGGCAAAACCGAACGTTGCCGTGATCAGAACAATGAAGCCGGACAAAAGAGCTGTTTGAACGATTTTTTTCATGATTCCGTTCCTCCTTTTTCACTGGTGCTTCGTCTTTCTGCCTTTTATTATGAAATAAGCATGCCAGAGGAACAATGCCTGGAAAATATTTTATATCTATATGATTTAATTTGAGTATTATAAACAGATAAAACAATCGCGCGGTTTTGGCAGAATGAAACATTTCGTTCTGTTTTAAAGAAACGTTCAATATCTGTTCAAAAGCGAATAAAACATTGAACGATTTTGACAGTGCCTCCGTGACCGTCGGCCGGGCTTTACCATTATGGACGGCTGTGCTAAAAGCAAATCACCATGGAAGAAAAGAGTCCCCGCAAAAAAATTCCCTTCCGGTGCAAGTATCCGGTTTCCGGACGAAAAACCGGACGTCCGCAGTCAAGGGTTTTCATGAAGCCGGAGATTGCCTCTCCGCTCAAAAGCGTTCTGGCAAAAATCGGCAAACCGCATCCGACGCCTTTCGTTCCGGATGAGTTCCAGACGCGGGCGCTCGCTGCCATCCGGCAAAACGACTGCCTGGTGATGGCGCCGACCGGCTCCGGGAAGACCTGGATCGCAAGGGAGGGAATCCTGTCGGTCATGGAAAAAGGCGGGCGCGCCTGGTATGCCTCGCCGCTCAAGGCGCTTTCCAATTCCAAGTGGGTGGAGTTCGGCCTGCATTTCGATCCCGAAAACGTCGGCATTATCACCGGTGACGCCAAGGAAAATACCGAGGCCCCGATTATCGTCGGCACAACCGAAATTCTGCGCAACCAGCTCTACGACGCCATGCACCGGGGGGAGGATTTAAACTGTGATCTGGTGATTCTTGATGAGGCGCACTATCTCGGAGACGCCGACCGGGGCGTGGTCTGGGAAGAAATTCTGATTTATCTGCCGGCGCGCGTGAACATGCTTTTACTTTCCGCCACCATCGGAAACGGCGAAGAAATTGCCGCCTGGCTGGAGTCCATCCGGAAAAAGCCCTGCGCCGTGATCCGCGAGGAAAAGCGTCCCGTGCCGCTGTACCCGATGTTCCTGCATCCTTCGGGATGTCTTCATCCCTTTCTGGAAGGGAAAAAGGCCGCGCCGGCGGTTTGCGAATTTTTTAAAAGAGACCCATCGCGGCATCGTTCGGGCCGCCCGCCGGATTACGCGGGGATCATCCGGGTTCTGGAGAGATTTAACCTTTTGCCGGCCATCTTCTTTCTGAAATCGCGCGCGGAATGCGACACGGCTCTTACCTGCCGGGCGGGTCTTCCGCCCATGAAAAATCACGGCGAGTTTACCGACGACCTGGATAACCTGCTGGAAAAGTTTCCCTCGCTCGGCAGCCATCGCCAGATCAAGGCGCTCCGGTCGTCCGGGCTGGCCGCGCATCACGGCGGGCAGCTTCCGGCCTGGAAACTGCTGGTGGAAGAGATGATGAACAGAGGGCGCCTGCGGGCTATTTTTGCAACGACCACGGTGGCCGCCGGCGTGAATTTTCCCGCCAGAACGATCGTGCTGTTCAATTCCGACCAGTTCAACGGCCGCGACTTCGCGCCCCTGTCGGCAACGGAATTCCGCCAGATGATCGGACGTGCCGGCCGGCGCGGGCAGGACAACATCGGCTTCATGCTGGCGGTTCCCGGACGGTTCATGGAATTGGCTCATGTTAAAAGAATGCTGTCCGCTGCGCCGGAGGATATTGCCAGCAGGTTGAAGAACGACTTTGCCATGGTTCTGAATCTTTTATTGTCGCAGACACCAGCCGATGTGAAGAAGATATTTGAAAGATCTTTTGCCGCCTGGCAGCAAAGCAAAACCGCCGGAGGAGGCTTGTCCGCCGCCGATCGGCTGTGGAGGGATTTTTCCCGGCATCTGAATTTTTTGAAGAAGGAGCGCTTCGTCGATCGGGAGGGAAAGCTGATGGAAGACGGCTTCTGGGCGGCGCGCCTGAGACTGGACCATCCGCTTCCGGTTGCCGAATGTCTGCGGAAAAACGCCCTGCCCGGGGATGAAAAGCTGCTGACGGCCGTGGTTGCAGTTTTTGCGTATGACCGCGACGATGAAATGCAGCTTCCCGCCGGAGGATTTCCGCACGCCCTGACGGCTGTTTTGCGTAAAATGCTGATCGCGGTTCGTCCGCTTTTCCAAAGGCTTGCGACGGCGGGCTTTGCCGTCCCGGAGCTTCATCCTTCAGCCGGGGCGGCCATGTATTACTGGGCACAGGGGCGGGAATGGGACGATGTGCTTCACTTAAGCGGCGTAGCTGAAGGGGACATGGCGTCGCTGGTGCTGCGCACGGCGGACAACCTGCGCCAGATCGCCGCGCTTCGGGACACGCATCCCGAAACCGCAGCCTGCGCGGTGAAAGCGCGGGAGGCGATTCTCCGTGAGCCGGTGCTGTTTCTGTAAGGAACGGCCGCAACTGTTCCCTGCAGAATAAGAAGATGAAGGAAAAGATATTCAAAGCGTCATTGCGGGCCGACACCCGGTCGGCCGCGCTCTCTGACCAGAGGATGGCAACCTCCGTCTACGGATGATATCTTTGGGCTCAATGATGGAAAAATTTTCACTCATAACTGATTTTATTCCCTCCGGCGATCAGCCACAAGCGGTCGACAGACTGGCCGAAGGGCTGGCTCGCGGGAAAGAGCATCAGGTGCTGCTCGGGGTGACCGGCTCCGGCAAAACCTTTACCGTTGCCAACGTGATTGCGCGCGCGGGCCGTCCGGCGCTTGTCATTGCACACAACAAAACGCTGGCCGCGCAGTTGTATGAAGAATTCAAGGGCCTTTTTCCCGACAACGCCGTCGAATATTTTGTCAGCTATTACGATTACTATCAGCCGGAAGCCTATCTGCCGGCGACGGACACCTATATTGAAAAGGATTCCGCCATCAACGAGGAAATCGACAAGCTTCGTCACGCGGCCACTCACGCGCTTCTGACGAGGCGCGATGTCATCATCGTGGCGAGCGTGTCGTGCATTTACGGTCTGGGTTCGCCCGAGGCCTATCTGGGGATGATCGTTCATCTCGAAGTGGGCAGGGAAATTCCCCGGGAGGATATTTTGAAGCGTCTGGTTGAAATCCAGTATGAGCGCAATGATATCGATTTTCACCGCGGCACCTTCCGCGTCCGGGGCGATATCGTGGAGATATTTCCTCCCTATGAAGATGAGCAGGCGTTGCGCGTGGAATTCTTCGGCGATACCATAGAGGCGATTTTTGTCATTGATCCGCTGCGCGGAAAGAAAATCGGGTCGCTGGAGCAAACCGCCGTTTACCCCGGCAGCCATTATGTAACGACGCAGCAGAATCTCCAACGGGCGACGGCCGACATTCGCACGGAACTTGCGGAAACACTGGCCCGGTATAAGGAACAAAACATGTTGCTGGAAGCGCAGCGCCTGGAGCAGCGAACCCATTTCGATCTGGAGATGATGGAAGAGATGGGCTACTGCCAGGGCATTGAAAATTATTCCCGCCATCTCACCGGCCGCAAGCCCGGGGAGCCGCCGCCGACCCTCATGGAGTATCTGCCGAAAGACGCGCTGGTGATTATTGACGAAAGCCACGCCACGCTGCCGCAGCTCGCGGGCATGTACCGGGGAGACCGGTCCCGCAAGGAAACGCTGGTGAAATACGGTTTCCGCCTGCCCTCCGCGCTCGACAACCGGCCGCTCACGTTTGAAGAATATGAGGCGCTGCCCAATCAGCGGATTTATATTTCGGCGACGCCGGCTCAGTATGAAATAACTAAAGCGCAGAGTGTCCGCGTGGAACAGATCATTCGTCCGACAGGCCTGATGGACCCGGAAATCGAAATCAAGCCCGCGGCCGCGCAGGTGGACGATCTGCTTGGGGAAATCCGCATCCGCGCCGAAAGAGGCGAAAGGGTTCTGGTGACGACGCTGACCAAGCGCATGGCGGAAAACCTGACGGACTATTACAGCGGCCTGGGCGTCCGTGTGCGCTACCTCCATTCCGACATTCATACGCTGGAGCGCGTCGGCATTATCCGGGATCTCCGGCTGGGAGAATTCGACGTGCTGGTAGGTGTGAACCTGCTGCGCGAGGGGCTGGACATCCCCGAAGTATCTCTGGTGGCGATTCTGGATGCCGACAAGGAAGGATTCCTGCGCTCCGAGCGCTCGCTCATCCAGACCAGCGGCCGGGCCGCGCGCAATGTCGGCGGCAAGGTGATCATGTATGCCGACAAGATCACGCGATCCATTCAGGCCTGTCTTACCGAGACCCGCCGCCGCCGGACCATTCAGCAAAAATACAACGAAGAAAACAACATCACTCCCGAAACCATTAAAAAGTCGATCAGCAACATCCTGGGATCCATTTACGAAGCGGACTACGTTACGGTTGCGGTGGAGGATAAGACCAGAAAACTGCCCGTGAAGGAAGAAGACCTGCCGGCGTTAATCAGGAAACTCACGGCGGAAATGAAACTGGCGGCCAAAAACATGGAATTTGAAAAAGCCGCCGAACTGCGCGACGAAATCAAAGAGCTGAATCAAATCCTGCTGGAGATGGGTTAACGGTTCTTACTCGAAACTGATGACCGTAAGCTCCTCCATCATGGCGTTTTCATACGCTTTGGGCCGCGTCTGTGCATCCCGAAGGCTGACGAACAACATCAGCCAGAAACCGATCCTGATGAAATTTTTCATCTTGTTTTCTCCTTTCGGATATTCAGACTGCCGGGCGGTCTTCAGACAAGAATCGTTTTCATTTTGACGACTCCGATCCGCTGCGTCTCTTCCTCGGAAAAGCCCAAAACATGCCTCAAAATATCCACGGGGCGGACGGAGCCGGTCTGCGCGTGTCGCGCGGTCAGCGTCACGGTTTTTTCTTTGACGTTCAAGAACAGGGCTTCGACAAAAGGTCGGATGTCCCGGGTGACGGTTTTCCTTTTGGACAATCTGATAATGGGAAACGATTCGGCCGCCAGAAAATTTTCGATGCTTTGAAGAAGGACGCCGAGTTTTTCCTCGTCCGTGTCCGCAGGAAGAATCAGTTCATAAGAGAAGCCCCACAGAGACCGGGCCAGATCCCGGGCGGCAAAGGAAAGCTCCTGAAGTTCCGTGATGGCCATGCCGTCGGGCAGGGCCGCGTTGATTTCGTCTTCCAGGACCGACAAATCCTGCGGATACGCCAGGGCGGTGACGTCCAGGTATTCCTGCCGGCTTTCCATGCCCACCGAGGTGGCGGTGGCAAAAGATATTTTGGGATGCGGGTGATAGCCTGCCGAGTAGCACAGGGAAAGTGAGCTGCGCCTGAGCGCGCGGGCAAGCGACGCGGCCAGCTCCAGATGGGAAAGGAAGCGGGCCCGGCCGGTTTTGGCAAAGCTCAGGCGATACACTTTTTCAGGAACGGCCTTGGCTGGCGGCAGGGTTTCCACCGTCGGGGCCGGCAAGTCCCCATCTGAAAAAACATTTTGAACGTCTTTGAAATCGCAGACGCCGCAATCCTGGCAGGCCTCATAGCGGCAATCCGGCGTGGCGTCTCCCGCAAGGGCCTTTTGCCTTTCCTGCAGCAGAAAATCCCGGCTCACGCCGCAGTCGATATTGTCCCAGGGCAGAGACTCGTTTGCAAGGCGTTCACGCAGGTATTCGCTTATCGGGATTTCCGTTTCCTCAAGGGCTTCCTGCCACAGATCGAAGCGGAACATCTCACTCCAGCCGTCGAAGCGGCAGCCTTTCTGCCAGGCGCGCAAAAGCAGCGCTGCGATTTTTTCATCGCCCCGGGAAAACAGGCCTTCCAGCAGGCTCATCCGGGCGTCGTGCCACTTGACGGCCAGGCTGCGGTTGTTCATCCGGCGGCGGATGAAATTCTGCCGGGTGAAGGTTTCGTCGATCGACAGTTGCCGTTCCCACTGAAAGGGCGTGTGCGGTTTCGGGACAAATGTCGAAAGGCTGACGGTGATCTGGCCCCGGCGTCGGGCCGCACGCAGCGCCTGATAGGCGAGATCTACAATGCCGTTCAGATCGCTTTCTTCTTCGAGCGGCAGACCGATCATGAAGTACAGCTTGACGGCTTTCCATCCCGCGGCAAAGACGTTGTCCACGGATGCCAGCAGATCTTCCGCCGTGTTGCCTTTGTTGATGATCCGGCGCATTTTATCCGTTCCGGCCTCCGGCGCGAGGGTGAAGCTGGTTTTACGGATGCGCCTGATTTCTTCAATCAGCGTCCGGCTCAGCGTCTCGACCCGCAGCGAAGGCAGGGCCAGGGCCACGCGTCCGGCGGCGTGCTTCCGCATCAGGGTTTGCATGAGCGGCTCGATGCAGCTGTAATCTCCGGCGCTGAGCGCCAGAAGAGATATTTCATCGTGACCGGTTGCCGCAAGCGTGCGGTTGGCCATGTCCGAAATCAACCGCGCGTCTCGCTCCCGGTAAGGGCGCCAGATCATGCCCGCCTGGCAGAACCGGCAGCCCCGCGTGCAGCCCCGGGCGATTTCCAGAACGATGCGGTCGTGGACGGTTTGCATCAGCGGCACCACCGGCGAGACAGGATGAAGCCAGTGGTTGATATCCGTTACCTTCCGCTTTTTGATGATTTTGTTTTTGTGCAGGGCCGGAACATAAACGCCGTCGAGGTTTGCCAGCGCTTCGAGCATGGCGGCCCTTCCGGATTTTTGTTTTTTGCTCCCGGCCAGCATGTCGGCGATTTCCACCACCGCTTCTTCGCCTTCTCCGATGACAAAGGCGTCGATGTGGGCGGCCAGGGGCGCGGGATTGAACGCGCAGGGGCCGCCCGCGAGAATGAGGGGGTGGGCGTCGCGCCGCTCGGCTGACGCAAGCGGGATGCCGCCCAGGTCCAGCATCGTCAGGATATTGGTATAGGACAGTTCGTACTGCAGCGAAAAACCGATCACATCAAAATCGGCGATGGGTCTCTGGGTTTCCAGGGAAGTCAGGGGAAGGCGGCGCTCGCGCAGTTGCCGTTCCCGGTCCGGCCAGGGGGCAAAGCATCTTTCGGCGGCCGCATCGGGAAGCGCGTTTAAAATGGCATACAGAATTTGCAGGCCCAGATGCGACATGCCCACTTCATAGGTGTCGGGAAAGGCCAGCAGAAAGCGCACACCGGCGTTTCCCTTGCGGACGGCGTTGACTTCCGCGCCGATATAACGGCTGGGCTTTTCCGCGCCGGCCAACAGCTCATCTAAAATGTTCCGACTCATGCTTTATGGTCCGTTTGGAATTTGCGCTGTTTCGGGTCTATTCTGCTTGTTCGGGGAAAGGGTATTTCCTGTACTTGAAGGGATTGCGCCGGATATCCTTCAGCAGAGACAAAGCCATTTTTTGTGCGAAATCCGGCTTTGACAGATAGCCCAGAGAGTTTTTTTTAAAGGTTTCCAAAAGGTCTGCCCGGGTGGCCGATTCCTCGGCTTCGGCAACGAAGGTTCTTTCCAGTTTGTGCTCATAGATAAGCTCATCGCCGAAGATGCCGGTAAGCTGCCGGTGGTCGTCGGGCGAAGCAAAAAAGAACGGCTCGACGTTGACTTTCATCTGAAAGGAGAGCTCGACTTTCACCGTGTCCGCCGCGATGCGGCGCGACAGATCGTTGACCGTCAGAACAAGGCCGTTGGGCAGATGGAGGGTCTCGATTCGCTTCATGGTTTTTCTTTCCCGCGCTTTTGCAAGGTGAGAAGTTCTTATCATTTTTATTCTTGACCTGCAATGGTAATCCTTTTATAAACCATTCGGTAATTTGCGAACCCGAGGAAAGAATCCATGGAAGATCCCATAAAGGCACTGTGTCAGCCCGACGCCGGCAAGTCCTGCGGCGCCTGCTGCGGTCTTTACAACTATGTGGACAGCTCACGGGAGTCGCTGGTCAGGAGGTTGTCCGCCCGCACAAAACGCTATCACGAAATAGTTATGTCGCCGGACGATCTGCCCCGCTACGCTGCCGCTACGTTTGCCGCGGAAGATTTCCGGAAGCGCTATGAAGTAATTTACTGCTGCGAATATCTCGGTTTTCTGGACGCCGAAGAAAAGAAAGTCGGGTGCCTCGTGCATCCCCTGCAGAACAACGGCGTCGATATGCGCGTCGTTTCCTTTTACGGGCGGGACGTTTGCGCCGGTCATCTGTGCCCCAGCCATCATTTCATTCCCCGGTCCCAGCAGGAAATTTTGTTGAAAATCATCGATGACTGGTATCTGTATGGTCTGTGCCTGACGGATATCGACCTGGTGGTCGCGTATTTCCGTTTGATTGCCGACCGGACCGGAGAGGAGCTCCGGCCGGAGGCCTTCGACCGGCGGGCGTTGAAGGATGCAGCGTTGGAATACTTCCGCTGGAAGACGACCTGGCCTTTCCGCAGTGAGGAGGCCAACCGTCTGGGCAAATATTATTTTGACGGATCGCAATACATGATCAGCCATATCGACTATGAAAAATTTGGCCGGGAGATTTCACCGCTCAATGCCATTCTGCTCAGTTTGTCCTCTGAATTTCACGCGGCGGAGGATCTTGCCCAAGCGGAGGCAATGATTTGGTCCAACATCGAAACCGCGGCGTCGCTTTATCGCGGGCGGGTTTGATTTTGATTGACAGACAAGAAGAACATTGAGTAACCTCAACGGGCAATTTCATCAGCGTGGAGACGTGCGAACATGGTCGATGTTTTAAAAAAAGTATTTCTGACGCCGCCTGAAATATCCGGCCGCGTCCGGGAAATGGCCGATGAAATATCCCGGGATTACGCCGGTCGGGAAATTCTGGTGATCGGAGTCCTCAAGGGCGCTTTTGTTTTTATGGCGGATTTGATCCGCGCGCTTTCCGTTCCCTGCCGGACGGATTTCATCCGGGCGGCAAGCTACGGTGCCGGGACGGAAAGCTCTGGTGCAATTGTGATTACCAAGGACGTTGAACTGCCGGTTGAGGGCCGGGACGTTCTGATTGTCGAGGACATTGTGGACAGCGGCCTGACGCTGCTTCATATTATGGATACGTTGAAAAGCAGAAATCCCCGATCCATCAAAGTCTGCACTTTTCTGGATAAGCGGAAAAGACGAAAGGTTCATTTTGAAGCGGATTACGTCGGGTTTACGATGGATGACGGCTTTATCGTCGGATACGGCCTGGATTTCAATGAACAGTATCGCTTTTTGCCGGCCGTGTATGTACTGGAGCCCGCGTCGGCCTGCGCTCAAGAGGAAAACGGATGATTGTCCAGTGTAAACAGTGCCGCACCAAATTTCGTTTTGACGACGCCAAGATCGCACAAGAGGGCATCTGGGTGCGCTGCAACCGCTGCCTGCACGTTTTTTTTCAGGAGCCTCCCAAAAAAATTCATTCGGCCGGAGCTGCGCCGGAGAGTCGCCATCCTTTCCCGCAGGAAGCCGTTGCAGAGAGCACAGGGAGACGGCTGGCATTTGAGCCGGCAGGTTTGCCCGCCGGCAAAAGATCCCGGGATGAGGATTTGATCGGCTTTCTCCAAGACGTGATGGAAACGGGAACAATGGCGGACGATGAAGCGCAACAAGATATTCCATCCGCGGACCGGGAAAACGGGGATGCGGCGGATGCTGAAATCTCCGGGGAATTTTCACGCGGGGGTGCGCCCCGTGGTGCGTTTACTTTTCCCCGGCGCAGGAAAAACGGGACATGGATGTTCGCGCTGTGGACGCTTCTCGTTGTTGCCGTTATCCCGGCGTTGGTTTATTTCGTCTTTTTCCCCGCGCCGGGCGAACGTCTTCTGAAGGCGGGCGGACAGGGATGGGAAAACATTCTTTCCGCGGTCGGCCTTTCGCGGCCGGCGGTTAGTGTGCCCGTGACCTCGCAAGTCGGATTTCAGGATGTCCGGCAGCGGATCATCGAAAATTACATTCTGGGGCCCATCCGCATTGTGGAAGGCAAAGCGGTCAATCAGGCCGGGTTTCCCATTGCCCGCGTGCAAGTCAAAGCGGAACTGCTGGACGCCTATGGGGTGGTTTTGGGCGAACGGGTGAGCTACGCGGGAAATGTTTTGAATGATGATGAGCTGGCGACCATGACCGAAGAAGAAATGACCATCCGGCTTTCGCTGCCGGATGGTCAAAACAGCGCGAATGATCGCGTGGAGCCCAACGGGAGAATTTCTTTTATGATGGTTTTCACCGTGGATCCGCCGGGCATGATGAAAACGGTTGTGAAAATTATCGGCGCGGAGCGTTTACTTTAACGGTTTTATCGGGGAGAGTGTTTTGAGATACGAAGGAAATATATTCCGGCCTTTCAGCGAGGCCTCAAGCTACCTCCTGCAGTGCACGGTCGGCTGTTCCCATAATCAATGCACTTTTTGCGGCATGTATAAAGACAAAAAATACCGTGTGCGGCAGCTGCAGGAGATACTGGAGGACATCCGCCTGGCCGAAGATTATTACGGCGACGTGGAAAAGGTGTTCCTGTGCGACGGCGACGCCATTGCCATCGAAACGGACACCCTGCTGAAAATTATCCGGGCGCTTTATGCGGCCTTTCCTTCCCTGCGGCATGTCGGCAGTTATGTCGGGCCGCAAAGCACGCTGACAAAATCTCCGGCCGAATTGCGGGCGCTGCGGTCCGCCGGCCTGACCAAAGCCTATATCGGCGTCGAAACGGGCGACGACGAGCTGCTGAAAAAGGTTCATAAGGGAGTCGGGCGCGACGAGATGCTGGAGGCCGGGCGGAGACTGGTCGGGGCCGGGATCAATTTATCGGCAATGGTTCTTCTGGGACTTGCCGGTCCGGGAGAGGCCTCCAGACGCCATGCGCTTGCCACCGCGCGGATTTGCGATGAAATGAAGCCCCGGTACCTTGCAGCTCTGACGGTCACTCCTGTTCCGGGAACCGTGCTCTACCGCCAGGTGCAGAAAGGTGAATTTCAGCTTTTGGATCCTTTTGAAACCCTGGCGGAGATGAAAACAATTTTTGAAAACATCACCCTGGACCCGCTGAAATTTGTCGGCACACATGCATCCAATTATCTGCCGATCACCGGCACGCTTCAGAAAGACAAATCCAAAATGATTGCCCTGGTGGATTCGGTTCTGACCGGCCGGGATGGACGGCTGCTTCGGCCGGATCACCTGCGTGGGCTTTGAAACATCGGCCCGGTCGCTGACCGGGATGAAACCTTTTTAGACGATTTCAATACCAGTCCTGCTCACGATTTCTTCCCTGGTGATGCCTCCTTCCCTCAGAAGCGCGGGGCGGATTCCGGAGGCGTCAATCACCGTCGAAGCGGTCATTCCCCCCGTTTTTCCCAGATCGATGACGGCGTCAAGCCGATCGCCGAGCTGCGCGATCACCTCATCTGCCGTTGCACATTGGGGCAAACCGGATAAATTCGCGCTGGTTGCCGTCAATGGTTTTCCCGCCGCCAGGGCGATTCGTCTGGCGCCGTCGTGGCCGGGCAGACGGATGCCGATCTTCCCGGTCTTTGCCGTCAGAAGAGGAGAAACACAGCCTGCCGCCTCAAAGACAATCGTCAGCGGTCCCGGCCAGAAAGCGTCCATCAGTTTTTGAGCGGACTCCGGAATGGCGCGCACCAGCGGATGCGCGTCTTCGCGCCGGCCGATGATTAGGGAGACGGGATTTGAAAAATTCCGTCCTTTGATTTCGAAAATTTTGCGGATGGCCTGTTCGTCGGTCGCGTCCGCGCCGAGGCCGTAGATGGTTTCGGTAGGATAGGCAATAACGCAGCCGCGGGAAATGATCGCGGCGGCATTAAAGATGACATCTTCTTCTGAATGACCGGTGTTGATTTTCAGGATCTGGGGCATCAGGGGTTTCCCGGATTTGGCAAGGTTTTTACAGAACCTTCAGGTTCTGCTGATTTTTTTCCACATCTCTCGCCATCCTTTTTACGTAAGCGGTAAGCTTTGCGTTCAGGGATTTGTCTTCCAATGCCAGAACGCGCGCCGCAAAAAGAGCGGCGTTCTTTGCGCCGGCCTTGCCGATGGCCATGGTGGCCACGGGAATGCCGCCGGGCATTTGCACGGTGGAGAGCAGCGCATCCAGACCCCGGAGAGATGTGGCGTCAATGGGAACGCCGATGACGGGAAGCAGGGTTTGTGAAGCAATGACACCGGCCAGGTGCGCCGCGCCGCCCGCGCCGACAAGAATGATTTTCACGCCCCGCCCGGCGGCTGTTTTGGCGAATCGGGTTGTTCGTTCCGGCGTGCGGTGCGCCGACGTCAGCACCAGCTCATAGCCGATGCCGAATTCATCCAGAATTTTTGCCGTCTCGGTCATGACCGGCAGGTCCGAATCGCTGCCCATGACCACACTGACCAGTATCTTCTTTCCGGCGCTTTTGGCTTTCATGCGGACTCCTCTGTAACGATATGAAATAAGTGAATAATTTTAAGCATCCTTAACGCACTTCCGACCCTTTTGCAAGATGGTTTTTATCTTGACATATCTTGAGATGATCTTTAGAGTTCCGCAACGCTGATTAAAAGGAGACAGACATGAAAAACAGTTTAACGGCAGTTGTTGAAACCGGCAAAGGCGCCATCCGGCTGAAGTTGTTTGCCGATCAAACCCCGCTGACAGTCGGCAATTTTGTTAACCTGGCGCGGCGCGGATACTACAACCGGCTGAACTTCCACCGCGTCATTTCCGATTTTATGATTCAGGGCGGCTGCCCCAACGGAGACGGCCGCGGCGGTCCCGGCTACACATTTCCCGATGAGTTTGTAGCGGGGCTGCGCCACAGCAAGCCCGGCATTTTGTCCATGGCCAACGCCGGTCCCGGGACCAACGGCAGCCAGTTCTTTATCACGCATGTGCCGACGCCTTGGCTGGACGGTAAGCACACGGTGTTTGGCGAAGTGGAAAGCGGCGATGATCAGAAAGTCGTCAATGCCATCGCGCAGGGCGATGCCATTCACTCCGTCACTATCGAAGGCGATACAACGGAGCTGATGGAAAGCATCCGGAAGGTCCTGGGTCAATGGGACAAGACACTGGATGCAAAGTTCCCCAAATTGCAAAAGGCTCTGTAGATAGAAGGAATTCGAGGGACAGCCATGATAAGAAATGTCAAGAGGAAAACGGAGATTTCCCTCTGCCTACCCGGATTGTCTCACCTGCGGCGCTGCTCCCGGTGAGCTTTTCGTTAGCGTAGAGAAAATAAATGACAAACGAAGTCATGACAGAAGAAAAAAAGAGAGATCGCATTGGCAAAAGCAAGAGACTTTCGTGATGGTGAACCAAACCCCATTCTTAAAGAAATGGAATGGCAGGTTTACCCTTACAGCGATACATATGACAATACCGTCAACGCGGCCAGTTTCCGTTTCCGATGAGAGAGATAAGCGCGATGGTTCTTCATCTGTATCCATGAGACAAGATCAATGAGATCAACGGGATCGAACTTTTTCATCGGCAGCACGGCGCTAATGAGCGGTCTAAGCTGCGACAACGTAATAGCTGGTGCTTCTTTCCCCCACTCTGAATCAAGAGCAAAACAGGGGTAAATAATCCTTATCATCTTTTCTAAAATTTCCTTGACGAAGTAATCGCCGTCATTGAAGTCTTTCGACCCCGGCCAGGAAGATATCCCTGCGGCTGACGCCGCGCCGGACATCGGTGTGAAAAGCAAAGCGAAGGCGAGACGCGCCAGGAAGCAGGAAGTGATTGGACCGGGTAATTTTATGACGGACCCGGATCTGAGCCGGTGTGCCGGAGGCCGCGATTCTGCGCCCGGTTCAGGAAGTGCCGGGCAAAGCGTCGGGTGAGCGGAAGAGAAGCGTGAATCTTTTCCAGCGATTCGCGGGCGGCTTCTTCTCCGATCCGGATGAGGGTGTGCGACCGGCTGAAATCAGCCCAGTGCAGGTCCCCCACGGCGGGGCGGATAACGACGTCCGCGTTTTGAAGTTCGGCGGCCTCCAGTGTGTTGGCGGTGATCTCGCCGGCCCGGTACAAGACGTCTTTGGCCGTTTCGATGTCCGTTCCCCGCGGCAGATCGCGGTCCACCACCACGGCGATGACAATATCCGCCCCGGCCGCGCGCACCGCGTGGACGGGGACCAGGCTGGTCACGCCGCCGTCCGCCAGAAGCCACTCTCCCAGGCGGGTGGGTTCAACCGCTCCGGGAACGGAACTGCTGGCCAGCACCGCCTGACGCAGGGACCCTTCGCTCAAGACGACCTGTTTGCCGGTGATCAAATCCGTGGACACGGCATAAAAGGGAATGTGCGTTGCGCGGATGTCCACATCCGGGATCAGGTAATTGATGAGGGACTGAAAGTCTTCGACGGGCAGGATGGATGGACTGAAGAGGGCCTTGATCAGGTAATATTGATTCCGGGTAAAGATTTGCGCTTTCTGAAAAAAGCTCTTTGGTCCCGTGGAAAACGACAGGCCCATCGATTTGATGGCAGATTCCTCGAATTCCGAACTCTTCAGATAGGCGTCCACTTTCGCCGTTATCTCGCGGGTGGTCATGCCTGTTGCGTAAGCGCCCCCGATCAGCGCGCCGGCGCTGGTTCCGGCGATCAGATCGATTTCAACGCCTTCCTTTTCCAGAATCTGGATCACGCCGATGTGTGCCAGGCCGCGGACACCGCCGCCGCCCAGGGCAAGCCCAACTTTTTTTCCGGTCCATTTCATGGTGTGTTCCGCTCCATCTCCACGACGGATACGCCTATGGCTGTATTGTAAGCAATGCCGCTTGCGGATGTCAACTGAATACCGGCAATCGCCGCTCCCCGATTGGGCAGACGTTAATCCGGTCATGGGTCAAACGGAACGGCCGGACCTCACATCAAGAGTTTGAGAAAAATGGTTGCCAGTGTCAGATACGAGAAAAATCCAAAAGCGTCCGTAAAAGCCGTCAGCAGAATATTGGAACCCAGCGCCGGATCAAAATTTAAACGCTTGAGGGCCAGCGGAATCAGGACGCCCACCATCGTGCCGGCGAATACGCTGATGATCATGGCCAGACCGATCACCAGACCGAGGATGGGAATGCCTTTCCAGAAATAGGCGATAAGCGCGATCACCAGCCCCACGGCGACGCCGTTGGTCGCTCCCACGGCAATCTGCCGGGCCAATACGCGTTTGGCGTTTTCAAAGGTGATTTCCCCCAGAGCGATGCTGCGGATGATCAGCGCCAGCGTCTGGCCTCCCGCGTTGCCGCCGAGTCCGGCGATAACGGGCATAAAAAAGACCAGGGCGACCATGATCTTGATGGTGTCTTCAAAAAAGCCAATAACCAGGACCGACGTCAGCGCCGTCATCAGATTGAGGTAAAGCCAGGGAAGGCGTTTTTTAACGGAATCGATAGTTTTGTTGAAAATGGTGTCGTTATATCCCAAACCGGCGATGCGGTAGATGTCCTCCGAGGTCTCCTCCTGAATGGCGTCCACGACGTCGTCGATGGTGATGCGGCCCAGCAGGCGATTGTCGGCGTCCACCACACCCGCCGAGACCAGGTCGTATTTTTTAAAAAGGCGCGCCACCTCTTCCTGGTCCATGTCCGCGCTGACGCTGGGAATGTCATCGTCGATGACGTCAACGATCGGCGTAAAGCGCTTCATGGTGATGAGGCTCTGCAGGGGGACCGTCCCGACCAGTCTGTTTTCATTGTCCACGACAAAGATATTGTGGATATTTTCCATGTCGTCCTTGGCGTCCACAACGGCCTGGAAAGCGTCATTGATGGTGGCCTGTATGCCGACGGAGACCAGCTCCGACTGCATGATGCCGCCGGCCGTGTCCTCGGGATGCCGGAGAAGCTCCTTAACCTCCTGGGATTCTTCCGGCTCGATGGCATCGAGAACGGCCCTGGCCTGATCTTCCGATAGTTCGGCGATGATGTCCGCCTTGTCGTCCGACTCCATTTCTTCGATGATGTCGGTGAGCTGTTCATTGGACAGGTCTTCGATGAGCTGTTCTCTGGAGTTGTCTGACAACTCCAGAATAACATCTGAGGCTTTGTCAACATCCAGCAGGTTAAAGAGATGCAGGCGGTCTTCTTCGTTGAGCTCGTCGATCAAATCGGCGATGTCGGCCGGATGCATGTCGGAAAAGAGATCGATGATGTCGAACTCGCGATTGCGGCTGATGAGGTCTTTGAGGGTTGCCAGGGATGTCTGCTTTTTTTTCTTAACCTCTTGCATAGGGCTGTCCGACTTATCTTGGGTTGAATGGTGTCTGGTGTTGAATCCCGCTTAAGCGGGACGAGCGTTCATTCTTCACAGCTTGCTGCGATATAATGACGTTCATTTCATATCTCGACCGCTTGCCGCGAGGTGTTTGATTCGATTCAGCAGGAAAGGAAACAATCCTGATGTCCATCCGCCGGGCCAGGGACTCTTTTTTTAAAGCTCGTGACGTGGTCGACAGCTTCTTCCCGGCAACGGGAATATAGGAAAGTTCCACCAGTATGTCAATGTTTTTCTTTGAAAATATGGACTCGGGGGCGTCCGGACCGTCCGGGGCGTTACAGTAGATGAAGCGGCAGCCGGATATCCGCCAGCCGGTCGCCTTCATACAAAACTTTTTCCAGAAAAAGCCCGGAAGGAGGGGCTGTATAACGGGCGGGAACGTCAGAAAAAACCCGAAGCATCCCGACAAGGTCTTCCTTAGTCTGACGGCCGCGTCCAATCTCAACGATCATGCCGACGATGCGCCGCGCCATTTTCCACAGAAAGTGAGATCCGACCAGGCGCACCGCGATGATTTGTCCGAATTCCATCAGCTGTGCTGATTCCAGGTGCACGGTGGTGGAAGCGCCCTTTTCCATCCTTTTGTCGGCAAAGGAAGAAAAGTCATGAAACCCTTCAAAAACCTTCAGCGCCTGCCGCATTTTGCCGCTGTGCAGACTGTCTTTGACCCACCACACATATTTTTTGCCGAAGGCGGTGCGCCGGGTTGCGATCAGATACAGGTAGCTGCGGCTTACGGCCGAATGACGGGCGTGAAACCGCGGATGGGCGTTTTCCACGCTCAGGACGTTGATGTTTGCCGGCAGCAGATCGTTCAGTCCCATCCGCAGGGCGTCACCGTTCATCTTGCGGACGCATTCCATGTGGGCGACCTGGCCCAGCGCGTGGACGCCGGCGTCGGTGCGTCCTGCTCCCTGCAATTCCACCGGTGCGTCCAGAAATTTCCGGGCCGCTCCGATCAGCGTTTCCTGGATGCTCCTGGCATTTTTCTGTGTCTGCCAGCCGCTGTAGTTGGCGCCGTCGTACTCAAGAACGATTTTGTATTTGTTCATGGCGCAGGCGTCTCTCGGACGTCCGCGGACAAAATGTTCATGGCGGCGATATTGTCCAGCAGGGAACCGGCGGATGAATCCACATCGGCGAGTTCCTGGCCCGGTTTCAGGCCGGTAATCACCGCCTGCCCGATGATTTTTCGTCCTTCACGCCCCTGCAAATCCTTTGTCCGGATCCCCCAGATATTGTGGAAAATGAGCGCCCGGCCTTGCGGAGCGCCCATATACAGCATGACATGCCCTTTGCGCCACAGCAGGCTCAGGTACGGGACGCCTTTTTCTATGATGATTCTTTCCTTTTCTTCAGGCGACAGGCCCCGCAGGTCGATCAATGCTCCCGCTTCCTTCACCTGGTCTTCCGAGTGTCGCGGCAGCCAGATGCCGAAGACGGAAAAAAAATCACGGGTCATGGCCGAGCAGTCGCGCCTGCCGTAAAGACCGCCCCAGCCGTAAGGTTCGCCGATCATTTCGTTGGCGATTCTTGCCGTGTTGGCCGGGGTGAACCGCAGTGGCTTAGGCGCCGCAGCTTCCGCCGGGACAAAACCCTGCCGGATCACCGCTTGCCGGTTTTGATCCGCCGTCGCGACACAGATTTGAATCTTTCCGTCCTGTGTTGCGGTGAAAGGGAAGAGATTACCCACGGACGCCTTCACCAGGAACCGTCCGTCCGGATCCAGAACGGAAGTGGAGTCGCGTAAAATGACCGCGTAGCGCCCCGATTCCCAGGTTTTTACAAAATCTTCGTTGACCCGGGCAACGTCTTCAACCGGCATCCAGCCGTAGGTGAAGGAAGTTTCCACCAGCGCCCAGGCTTTGTCCGCGCTGACGTGGCAAATAAAAACCGGCGTGCCTGCGGGCACGGACGATCGCTGCAGATTGTCGAAAGGCCAGGCGGAGCTGTCCCCGTTGGCGCTCGTGAAGTGGGGGGCATTCGTGGGCAGCTCCCGCAAATTTGTGTTCCGGGTCGTGATTCCGCGGGTGAGCCCGTTGGGGTAGCCCTCTAGGGCGGCGTTGCGCTGCAGTTTTTTCAGCCATGAGGAGGGATGCGGTTTTTTATTTTCGCCGTAGCCGGGCCTGAAGCTGTATCTTTTAAAATCATGGCGGACTCTTTCCTCCCGGGCGTGAAAAGGATGGCTCTGGTGCCAGACGGAGAAGAAAATGGCGTTGTAATCCTCGTCCATCCGCGTCTGCAGGACCGCGGGGAGCGGATCTGCCCCTCCGTCAATGTCCGTCAGATAGGCAGCATGGTCCTGGCGCAGCTCCCGGACGTCCCGGATGATGTCGGGCGCGGAAACGCAACCGGATATAATAAAAAAGAAAATCACTGCCAGTCGGCACATTTTGCTCATGGGGACATCCTTCACGGAAGATGCTGTTTCCTATAATCTCTTTTTACGTTTTCCGCAAGATAAACGCCTTCCGGTCGCCCCCGTCATTTTTCTTTGCATTCTTGAAAATTTTGTGTAAATTACGGCCATGCTTTTCATGGGTGTTTAGTCCATGTCCCGGAAGCACCACATCCCATTCAAAAGGAGAGATCGATGCAGAATTTCGTTCCCAAAAAAATTTTTTTCACCAAGGGCGTAGGCACGCACAAGGATGAGTTGCATTCCTTTGAGCGCGCTCTGCGCAACGCCGGCATTGAAAAATGCAATATCGTTCAGGTGTCCAGCATTTTTCCTCCCGGCTGCAAAATGATTCCCAAGTCGCAGGGGCTCAAGTCGCTGACGCCGGGCGCCATCACCTATTGTGTGATGAGCCGCTGCTGCTCAAACGAACCCAAGAGGCTTCTGGCCGCGTCGGTCGGCTGCGCGATCCCCGCCGATAAAACCTCCTATGGGTATATCAGTGAACACCATGCCTTCGGTATGACAGAAAAACAGACCGGCGACCACGCCGAGGATCTGGCCGCGGCCATGCTGGCTTCCACGCTGGGGATTGATTTCAATGTGGATGAGAGCTGGGATGAAAAGAAGGAAATATTTAAAATCAGCGGCAAGATCGTCCGGACGCTGAACGTGACCCAGTCAAAAATCTGTATGGATAATAAGTTCACGACGGTGATTGCCGCCGCCGTTTTCGTTTTTTGAAAACCTGCCTTTGCCTTGCCCCGGCAGGGGAAAATTCACCGGAAGAGGGTTGATTTGCCGACGAAGAGAGATATTCCCGAATTGAATCATCAGGATGTGGGCGGCGCCGAATTGCCCTACCTGTATTATCCGGGAGGCGAAAAGCAGATGCTCTTCTGCCATGCCACCGGCTTCCTGCCTTGGCTCTGGCACCCGATTATTGAAGAATTCGGCCCTGAATACTCCATTTGGGCGCCTTATATCTGCAATTACCGGTCGTGTGACCCGCATGCAGGCGGTCTGAAGTGGAACGTGATCGCCGAGGACCTGGCCGCATTCTGTCGCGCGCAAAACATTGAAAATCACGTGCAGGTCGGCCATTCCATGGGTGCCACGGTTTCGACGATTGCCGCTTCCCTTTTCGGCGTTCGTGCGCAGGGCATGGTCCTGATCGAGCCGATTTTTCTGCCGGAAGAATTCTACAGCCTGACACCCAGCGTGGAGGATCATCCGCTTGCATCCAAGTCGATCAGGCGCCTTAACTACTGGTCAAGCGAGGAGGACGCTCACGCTTATTTGGAATCCCGCTCCTTTTTTACGAGTTGGGACAAAGAAATCCTGCATCTGTACAAACGCTTTGGCATGGAAAAAATGCCGGAAGGCGACATCCGGCTGGCCTGCGCGCCGGAGAGCGAAGCGGCCATGTTCATGGGCGGCTGGTGCTGCAACCCATGGCCGCTCCTGAAAAAGGTCAACTGTCCCGCGCTGTTGATCGAAGGGGAGAAGAGCCCCAATATCGCTTTCGTGGACCTGCGCCGGGCCGTCTCGCTCCTGCCGCGCGGGGAGTTCGGGTCGGTGGCCGATGCCGGCCACCTGATTCCGATGGAAAAACCCGCGCTGATTACATCGCTGATCAAAGACTTCATGGTAAAACTGGTCTGAAATCCGGAGGTGGAAACCCAAGACCCCAAAATGACGCAAAAGGAACTTGAATCATGTCCGGTCCTTACATCATCGCTTTTTGCAACCAGAAGGGAGGCGTGGGAAAGACAACCTGCGCGCTGAACATTGCCGTGGGGCTCAGTCTGCTGAAAAAAAAGGTGCTGGTCATCGATTTGGACCCGCAGGCGCACCTGACGTACTCGCTGGGTCTCGATGCGCATGATTTGAAAGGAACGATCTACTCGGTAATAAAGGGAACCGTGCCTTTGGCCCCGGCGATTCTGGCGCTCAAGGGCATGAAAGTTCTTCCCGCCAACCTCGAGCTGGCGCGCCTGGAAACGGAAATGGCCGGACTTCCCGAAAAGGAAAGCATTCTGAAAAAACGGCTCACGGAGGTTTCCGATGTTCAATACATCATCATTGACTGCCCCCCGGCTTCCGGCCTGCTGACGGTCAACGCCTTGACGGCCTGTCGGGAGGTTTTTATCCCGCTCCAGATGGAATTTCTGGCGCTCAAGGGCATGGGCCGGCTTCTGACGCTGATCGAAGACGTTAAAAAGCAATACAACCACAACGCGCCGACATACCGGATTATTCCGACCCGATATGACGCGAGAAAGAGGCTCAACAACGCCATCATGGACAAAGTGCGCGAGCGCTTCGGCGACCGCGTCTTCAAGGCCGTCATTCGCGAAAACATTGCCGTGGCCGAAGCGCCCAGTTTCGGCCTGTCCATTTTTGAATATGCCCCCAAAAGCCACGGGGCAGAGGACTACTTTGCGCTTTGCCGTGAAATCCTCCGTAAACGGCCGGCCCTGTGATCCGCGCGGATGAGGCGGGGAAGGCCAGGATAAAAAAACATACTCCCGCACAGATGGATCCTCCGCTGGTTTTTCACTTTTGCGCAAGTTGTTTTCCGGCGTTCAACAGGCACATTTTCCCCTGCGGCGCAATGTGTAAGAAAGGTTGATATTTGAATATACTTCTTGACAGATTTAAAGAGATTCTGCTGTCGGTGCTTCCGGTTTCGGCGATTGTATTGATATTGAGCTTTACGCTTGTGTCCATGGAAACCGCTCAAATTTTAAGGTTTGTTCTGGGCGCGCTGCTGATCGTTATAGGATTGTCCATCTTTTTGTTCGGTATCGACATAGGTATTATCCCCATCGGGAATCTTCTGGGGGCATACTTAATTAAAACCAATAGATTAACCATCGTCGTGGTCGGAGGAATCGTGCTGGGGTTTATTGTCGCGATTGCCGAACCGGACTTGCACATTCTCGCTGGTCAGGTGAATTCCGTGACGGCCGGCTTGGTGCCCAAGTTGAACCTTGTTCTGGCGGTATCCATCGGCGTCGGGTTGTTGCTCTCTTTTGGGTTCGTCAGAATCGCGTATGGAATCCCGATACACATCACCATGACGGTCATATACGCGATCACATTTATTCTGGGGCTGTTTTTGTCGTCCGAATTTTTAGCCATCTCTTTTGACTCGGCAGGCGCTGTGACAGGGGTATTGGTCGTGCCGTTTATTTTGGCTCTGGCTAGAGGAATTTCGGCGTTAAGGAAGGATAGTAGAGCGTCCGAAGCGGACAGTTTTGGTTTACTGGGCATCACCGCGACCGGCACGGTTATCATGGTCATGATAATGAGCATCGTATCAAAAGCAGGCAAGATCTCCGGCACGATTGACGGCAGTTTGGATTTGATACATTCGGATCACATCATCAGACCGTTTATTAAGGCAGCTCCGGTTATCGCGGGTGAGGCTTTGATTGCGCTGGTTCCCTTGGTCATCCTGCTTTTTATTTTTAAAAAAATAACGTTTCAATTATCCAGGAGAGCGTTTAACACGATATTAAAAGGCCTTTTATACACCTTTATCGGGCTGGTTCTTTTTCTCGTCGGCGCCAATGCCGGTTTTATGGAGATTGGATCCGTGGTCGGGTACCAGCTCGCGTCCTTAAACAACAAGTCGATTGTGATTGTTTTGGGATTTGTGGTAGGATTCGTCGCGATGCTGGCCGAGCCCTCCGTGCATATTCTTACACACCAGATCGAAGATGTCACAAGCGGGTACATACCAAGAAAGGTGGTATTGGCTGCGATCTGTATAGGGGTTGGCATTGCGGTTGTGCTGTTCATCTTAAAACTTCTCGTGCCCGGAATCAAGCTGTGGCATTATCTGTTTTTGGGATATGCAATCTCCATTATTCTGTCTTATTTTGTTCCAAGGTTGTTTGTGGGCATGGCCTTTGATTCAGGCACGGCTTCATCGGGTCCGATGACCGCAACTTTTATACTGGCATTTACACAAGGAATAGCCGAAGCTATTGAAGGCGTCAATGTCTTCATTGACGGATTTGGCGCTGTCGCGATGGTAACGCTGACCCCGGTCCTCACTTTGCAGGTCTTGGGCATGATTTTTAAAATAAAATCTCGGAAGAAAGAAGCGGGATGAAATGAACGATATTTGCGAAAACAAAAACTTTGAAGCGCTTTATGTCATCGTCGATTGCGGGCTGGGGGGTAAAATTATTAAGACAGCCAAGCAAAACGGCGTTTTAGGGGCCACTGTTTTTTTAGAAAAAGGGACCATTGAAAACCGTCTGCTGGACATTCTCGGGCTGTGCACGGTCAAAAAAGAAATGGTCTTAATGGTCACTGAACAGGCCATTGCTTACGATGCTCTTGAAATACTGAGGGGTAAATATCATCTTGATAAACCCGGGCGCGGGATAGCTTTCTGCATTCCAATCGCCAATGTTTTCGGAGCCAGGTGCTATGAAGGCAATCTGGAAGAAAACGAAAAAGGAAGGGGTATGGAGGAGACGATGTATAGAGCCATATTTACGATTGTGGACAGAGGCAGGGCGGAATACGTCATGGAGGCGGCAACGCAGGCCGGCGCAAAGGGGGGGACGATCATCAATGCAAGAGGTTCGGGAATTCATGAGACCAACAAGCTTTTCTCCATGGAAATAGAGCCGGAAAAAGAAATGGTAATGGTTCTGTCTGAAAAAGATTCTGTAGATTCCATCGTTTCTTCCATCAGGCAAAAACTTGATATCGATGAGCCGGGAAAGGGAATTATTTTTGTTCAGGATGTAAGCAAAGCCTATGGTCTGCGCTGATGGAGAAGCCCGCGAAACTCTCCGTCGTTTGAGGCCGCCGGGCGTAAAAGCGTGTGGCGTGCGCGCTTTGCGGAAAAGAAAGCCGCTGCTTTCTCTGAGTTTTCAAGAAGGCCTTTTTCAGGTATATGACGAAAAGTCGACCGGCATGATCGGCGACTTTGTCCGCAAACTCAACGCTATCGATCCGACAGACTGAGCCGAGGCCGTCGCGGTTTACCAATTAAAAAAACAGGCAGGGATGTATAGGACTGAAAAACAAAATGGCTATTGTGACGGAATCGGAACGCGGTTTGCCGAAGAAGGCGCGAAAATGATCTTTTGTGACGACGGAACAAAGATGTAGAAACAAGGGGATCGGGCGCGGGAAGTATGGTTTGCAAAACATCCGCGGCGGTTTTCCACAGGACATCAATAGAAGGAGGCGAAACTCATGAAACCTGTTTTTAACTTTTCCGGCAAGACGGCGGTGGTAACCGGCAGCGGCAGAGGCATTGGCCGCGTCATTGCTCAAAGCCTGGCTCAGGCCGGCGCGAATGTGGTATTGTGCAGCAGGACGAAAGCGGAGATCGACGCCGTGGCGGGCGAAATCTCCGGCAGCGGCGGCAAAGCTCTGGCGGTAGCCGCCGATCTGACGATTCATGATCAGCTGGAGAATCTTGTCGATGCGACGATTCAGGAATTTGGCCGGATTGATATTCTGGTCAACAACGCCGCCCGCAGTTTTCTGAGAACCCTTCTGGACTTGCGCGAAGACGGCTGGGACAAGTGCTTTAACACCAACGTTCGGGCCGTCTGGCTTTTGAGCCGCCTGGTGGCCCGCCGGATGATCGGGCAGAAAGGCGGCAAGATCATCAATATCACCACAGTCGGCGCGGACAAGGCCGAAGTGGGCATGGCCGCCTACGGATGCAGCAAAGCGGCGCTCAAGCACCTGACCCGCTGCATGGCGAAGGAATGGGCGCAGCTCGGCATCAACGTGAACGCGGTTGCGCCGGGATTCACCCGCACCGACTTCAGCAGGCCCATCTGGTCGAATCCGGAGATGGAGGCGCTGATTGCCAGAGCCATTCCCAAGGGAAAAATCGGCGAACCGGAAGATGTTGTCGGAGCGGTGCTTTTTCTGGCTTCCGGCGCCGCGGATTACATTACCGGAGAAACCATCTATGTGGATGGCGGAACCATGACCGCGTAACAACCGCACGGAAGGTGCCCCATGGACAGTAAAAGCGTCGTCAGTCCGGTGATTGCGGATATCCACTCCGGCATGAAGCGGGGGAAAGTGGTGTCCCTGGAGAATGCCATGCGGGTGATTCGGGACGGGGACACCGTCTCCGTCAATGGTTTTGTCGGTTATTCCCCCGAAGAGTTGCTGCGGGGGCTGGAAGATCGTTTTCTGAAAACGGGTGAACCGAAAAACCTTACTCTCATTGTTGCGGCCGGCATCGGCGACGGCAAGGAAAAAGATGTCAACCGGCTGGCGCACGTGGAATTCAAACCCATCATGAAGAACGTCCGCCGGATGGACGAGCGGATTTTCAAACTTCCGCCGATGGGGCTCAAGGACGATCTCCTGAGCATTCCGATCCCCGAGCGCCTCACCTACGATCCGGCGACCAACATCTTTTATGTTAATTTTGAGGGCCTCCATGTCCGCAACGGGGAGGATATCGAAGCGATCCGTTCGCGCGTGACGGAAGTCTGCGCCCCGCTGGGCCGGCGCGTCAAAACGATTGTCAACTACGACAACTTCTCGATCGCGCCGGATCTGGAAGACGAGTACGTCAAAATGGTCAAATATGTGGTGTCCGAATACTACAGCGATGTCACCCGTTACACCACCAGCGCGTTTTTGCGCATGAAGCTGGGCGACGAGCTGAAAAAGCGGAATCTGGCGGCGCATATTTTCCAATCCAAGGAAGAGGCCGGGCAGGCGCTGGAATAAGAAAGGCTTCAAAGGCCGAAGGCTGCGGGGCTGAAGGTCGGGCACGAATTGAAATTGGGGTTGAAAATATTTCCGCAAAGGGATAAGGGTCATCGAGGTACCGGAAAAAGAGACGCACAAACTGTTCTGAACAGTTAAAAAACATTGAAGGAAGAAGAACTATGTCGATTGAAGTCAAGCTGGAAGGCCATGTGGCCGTCGTGACGCTGAATGAGGGGGAAAACCGGCTGAATCAGGATTTCCTGCAGAAATTTATTGACGCTCTGGATCATGTGGAAAAAGAAACGCAGGCTACCGCGCTGGTTGTTCGGGGAGCGGATGCCAAAATTTTCAGCAACGGCATCGATCTGGAATGGCTGATGCCGATCCTGCAGAAAAACGACACCGCCACCGCCAAGAAATTTATCGAAACCATGATGGAGTTGTTCCGGAAAATAACCCTCTATCCGCTGACCACCATCGCCGCCATCACCGGGCACGCCTTTGCCGGCGGCGCCATCCTGTGCTGTTACTTTGATTTTCGCTTCATGCGGTCGGACCGAGGCTTCATGTGCTTTCCCGAAGTCGATCTGGGCATTCCGTTTTTGCCGGGCATGATGACGGCGATGGAAAAAGCCATTCCCCGTTACAAGCTTGACGAGATGATCATGACCGGAAAGCGCTGCACCGCGCAGGAGTGCGAGGAGCATCACATCATTACCAAGGCCTGCCACATCGATCAGTTAATGGACGAGGTGATGAAATTCGCCAACCTTCAGAACAAGAGACGCCCGGTCGTTGAGCTGATCAAGGCGGAAATGAACAAGAACATCGTTTACGCGATCGATCATGAGGACCCGCCGATTATCGCGTCCGGACGATTTTACGTTTGATCCCTGCCGGTGGCACAACGGACGCGCACCGAATGGGCGTGCGCGTCCAGCCCTTCCATCCGGGCGAAACGCTGCGCAGGCTCCGAAAGATTTTCGAACGCCGCCCGGGAAAAAGATAAAACGCTCATCCGTTTGTAAAAATCATAAACGCCCAGAGGCGAAGAGAACCGCGCCGTGCCTTCCGTGGGCAGAATATGGTTGGCGCCGGCAATGTAATCGCCGAGGGCTTCCGGCGTATACGACCCCAGAAACACCGAACCGGCGTTGTGGATGTGCCTCAGAACGTTCGTCGGATTTTCCACCATCAATTCCAGATGCTCCGGCGCGAAGCGATTGGCCAGCGCCGTCGCTTCGTCGATATCGGCCGTGATGATGATCGCGCCGAAGGAAGAAAGGGATTTTTGGATGATTTTTTCCCGGGGCAAAGTTTTCATTTGCCGTTTGATTTCCCGGGCGACTTCACGAGCCAGATCGGAATCGGGCGTGAACAGCACGGCCGCCGCCTTTTCATCGTGTTCGGCCTGCGCCAGCATGTCCGCCGCCGCAAAGACGGGGTTGGCGGTTGAATCGGCGATGATGGCCACCTCGCTGGGGCCGGCGATCATGTCGATGGCCGCCTGTCCGAATACCAGTTTCTTGGCCGCGGCGACATAGGCGTTGCCTGGCCCCACGATTTTGTCTACGCGCGGCACGCTTTCGGTCCCGTACGCCAGGGCGGCAACGGCCTGCGCGCCGCCTATTTTGAAGATGCGATCCACTCGGGCGGCTTCGGCCGCCGCGGCCATGATCGGGGAAAGCCGGCCGTCCTTCACGGGGCTTGCCAGAATAATTTCTTTGACTCCCGCGAGATGCGCGGGGATAGCCGCCATCAAAATAGTGGAAGGATAAAAAGCTTTGCCGCCCGGCGCGTAAACGCCCACCCGTGCCAGCGGCAGGATCCGCTGCCCCAGTTCGGCGCCGTCTTCCTCTTTCATGGACCATCCCTGGGCGATCTGCCGGCGGTGATACTTTTCAATGCGCGCAGCCGCAAGCCGGATCACGTCCCGGTCCTCCGGTTTTACACCGGCCAGCGCTTCTTCTTTTTCCGCGTCCGTTGCCTCGACGGTGGCCGGCGTCAGGTCGTGGCCGTCGAATTTCCGGGTGTAGGAAAACAGGGCCTCATCCCCCCGCGACGACACTTCCCGGACGATCCGGGCCACATCCGCCAGCAGTCTGGGCGAAAACGCGCCGCCCCTGGTCCGCAGGACCCCGAAAAAATCACGGAATTCTTCCGCGTCGGCTCGAAGAATTTTCATCTTATTTCACCCTTTTGATGTCCGCGCCCAGCGCGGAGAATTTCTTTTCGATGTTCTCGTAACCCCGGTCGATGTGATAGACCCTCGAAATCTCGGTTTCGCCCCGGGCGACCAGCGCCGCCAGAATCAGTGAGGCGGAGGCCCTCAGATCCGTGGCCATGGTCTGCGCGCCGTTCAACTCGGGAACGCCGCGCACCACGGCACTGCTGCCTTGAATCGTAATGTCCGCGCCCATACGCCTCAGTTCGCTCACGTGCATGAAGCGGTTTTCAAAAACCGTCTCCGTGATAACGGAAAGGCCGCTGCCGACGCACAAATAGGCCATGATCTGTGCCTGCAAATCCGTCGGAAAGCCGGGGTGGGGAAGGGTTGTGACATCCACGCTGGTGATTTTACTTCCGGCGGCGACGCGCAGCCCCTCTTCAATGGGCTGGATGTTCATGCCGGCGTCCCGCAGTTTGTTGATCAGCGCTTCCAGGTGCTGGGGGATGCACCCCAACACGTTGATTTCCCCGCCGGTGATTCCGGCAGCGATCATGAAGGTGCCGGCTTCGATCCGGTCGGGGATGATGGCCGCCTCGGTTCCGGACAGCTCGGGCACGCCGGTGACGGTGATCACGTCCGTTCCCGCGCCGCTGATTTTGGCGCCCATACCCGCGAGCACTTCCGCCAGATTGACGATTTCCGGCTCCCGCGCGGCGTTGTTGAGCACGGTGGTGCCCTCCGCCAGGGTTGCCGCCATCATGATGTTTTCCGTGCCGGTCACCGTGGGCAGATCAAAATAAATATCGGCGCCCTTGAGCCTGTCGGCCCTGGCTTCGATATAGCCTCCCTGTAAATCCACCGTCGCGCCCATGTCCTGAAGCGCCTTGATGTGCAGATTGACGGGGCGCGCTCCGATGGCGCAGCCGCCGGGCATAGAGACGCGGGCCCGGCCCGTGCGGGCCACCAGCGGCCCGAGAACCAGGATGGACGCGCGCATCGTCTTAACCAGATCGTAGGGGGCGATGCTGTTGGTAATTTTTTCAGCGCTGATTTTTACCGTGCCCGCGCCTTCGATTTCCACGCCCATATTGCTCAAGAGCTTGCAGGCGGTTTTAATATCGGCCAGATCGGGAATATTGGAAAACGTGCAGGGCTCTCCGGTCAGAAGCGCGGCCGTCAGCACCGGCAGGGCGGCGTTTTTCGCGCCGCTGATTTGAACATCCCCGTGGAGCGGCCTGCCGCCGGAAATAACAATTTTATCCACTTACCTTCTCCTTCCTTTGATGACGCGCGGAAACCCCGCATAGTCTGCGCGCACAGCGATGTGTTCGTAAAAATTCTTATGGGCTTCGAAGATGGCGCAAACCTCCTGTTTTTGTCTAGCGCCGATTTCGAGCAAAAGCCAGCCATTTTCTGCAAGGTGGCCATAGGACTGATCGATCAGTTTTTTGTAAAATTCCAGACCTGTTTGGCCCGCCCGCAGCGCTTCCTCCGGCTCAAAATTTTTAACGCCCGGGGGCAGGGATTGGTATTCATCCGCCCCGATGTAAGGAGGGTTGGAAACAATCAGGTCAAACCGGCCGTCAACCGGCTCGAAGAGATTGCCCCGGAGAAACACGATCTGTTCCGCCTTCAGGGCCGCGGCATTTTTTTTTGCCGTTTCAAGGGCCGCCTCCGAGATGTCCGTGGCGGTGATGGACGCGCCGGGAGTCTCGCAGGCCAGCGCCAGCGCGATCGCGCCGCTTCCCGTGCCGACATCCAGAATGCGCGGATGGCTCCAGGATTCCTGCCGCAAAACGGCCAGCGCCTCTTCGACAATAACTTCCGTGTCGGGGCGGGGAATCAGCACGCCGGGGTCAACATCCAGAGCAAAGGACCAGAAAGCCTTCCGGCCCGTAATGTAGGCAGCCGGTTCTCCGCCCGCCCGTCTGGCGATCAACCGTCCAAAATCGGCCGATTGTTTTTCGCTGAGCGTATTATCCGGGTTTTTGATGAGCGCCAGCCTGTCGCATCGCAAAAGAAAGGCCAGCAGAACTTCCACGTCCAGGCGCGCCGAAGGAATTCCCGCCTCCTCCAGCTTTTGCGTTGCCTCAAAAATGATTTCCCGGATCGTCATCGTTTATCCTCTGCAATCAGGACTGCCGTCTGAAAGCGCCGCCCCAACGATTATCATTCTTGCTGGCCGCTACTGAGGGGGATAGGGTCTTTCCCCGAAGATGGCGCGGCCGACACGGACAATGGTCGCGCCTTCCTCGATGGCCACTTCAAAATCATCAGTCATTCCCATGGAGAGTTCATCCATCCGAACATTCGGGATGGCCGCGGCATGGATTTCATCCCGCAGTCTGCGCAGCGCCTGGAAGTACGGACGGGAATTTTCCGGGTTGTCGGAATAAGGCGGCATGGTCATCAACCCCCGGATGGTCAGGTTGGGAAGCGTGGAAATCTGACGGACCAGTTCCGGGACGCCGTCCGGCGGGGCGCCGTTTTTCGAGGCTTCACCGCTGACATTGACCTCGACAAACACGTTCAGACGGCGGTTGTGCTGAGAGGCCCGTTTGTCCAGTTCCCGCGCCAGCTCCAGACGGTCCACGGAATGAATCCAGTCGAAAAGCCGGACGACATATTTTACTTTGTTGGTTTGCAGATGGCCGATCATGTGCCATTCGGCGCCGCTGCCGACGATGGGGATTTTCTCGCGGGCTTCCTGGACGTAATTTTCTCCCAGCAGCGAAATCCCCGCGTCCAGCGCCTTCAGGATTCGCCCGGGCTCCACGGTTTTGCTGACCGCCATCAGCCGGATGCCTGACGGGTCACGATTCGCGCGGGCTGCGGCCGCAGCGATTCTTTTGCGGATCTTCTGAATGTTGGTTTCGATTTCCTGTCTCATGCGTCTTACCTGAAATGAAGGGTGTTCATGGATCTCAGCGCTTCCACGATTTCGCAAAGGGGAAGCCCGATGACGTTGGTGTAGGAGCCGCGGATGGACCGGATGAAAGACGCGCCCATGCCCTGGGCGGCATAGCCCCCGGCTTTGTCATACGGCTCCCGGCTGTTGACGTACCAGTCCATTTCTTCCGGACTGATTTCCTTGAAGTGTACGGCGGACTGCACGACGCCCGTTTTGGCGGCTCCCGTTTGCTTGCAGACAATCGTAAAACCCGTAAAGACCGTGTGTTTTCGGTTGCTCAATTGCCGCAGCATGACGCGCGCCTGCTTTTGATTGCGGGGCTTGCCCAGGATTTGGCCGTCGATCACGACAATGGTGTCCGCACCCAGGACCAGGGCCTTCGGATAGCGGCTGGCGATGACGGCCGCCTTTTCGCCGGACAACCGCCGGACGTGAGCTCGCGGGCTTTCATCGGGAAGACCGGTTTCATCCACGTCGGTCGGACGGATTTTGAATGTCAAACCGACGGCGTTGAGCAGTTCTTTCCGGCGCGGCGAAGCGGAGGCCAGAATCAGGGGATACGATAGCGACAGAACCATAATTATTTCTTTCTTTTCAAGGTCGGGTTTTTTATTCCAGAATAATCAGGGCCTGTCAATTGTAAATTGCCGTTGCGTTTTTTGAGGCCGTGGAATAGTAGATGGCAAGAAGCAATGAGCGATGGGTGACAGGAAGACGCAAAATGAGAAAAATTAAGAGACTGGTTGCGATATTTTTATTTCTGATCTTGTCGGCCGGGACGGCCGGTGCGGCGGAGAGATTTGCGCAGTTGACGTTGCCCGGGTGTTTTTCGTGAGGCGCCAACCGAAGGATAGGGACTATCCTGAAGAAAATTGACGGGGTTCAAAAGCATCAGACGCAAAGACCGAACAAACTGGTGATTGCCTATGACGACGAAAGGACGGACCCTGACGCGATCATCAAGGCGCTGCGGGCGGGCAATTTTTTTGTGCAGGGACGGCCGGTTTATCTGAAGGCCTTTCCCGCCGAGACTCAAAGCAACTGATGCTTTCCTTCCGCTTCCAGCGCGTCCACGATTTTCTTGACGTCCTGCGATCGCTCCCTTTTACAGACGAGCAGGGCGTCTTTCGTTTCAACCACCAGAACATCCTTGATTCCGATTAGCGCCACCAGCTTGTCCGGGCTGTAAACGAACGTGTTTTCGGCCTGCTCAAAAATGGCCTGCGAGCCTCCCGCAAGCGCGTTGCCTTTTTGATCCTTCGGGGAGATTTCCCACAGCGTGTCCCAGCTGCCCGCGTCGCTCCAGCCGAAACTGGCCGGAATCATGAAGACGTCTTTGGCTTTTTCCATCACGCCGTGGTCAATGGAAACTGACGCAAGGTTTTTGTAAATGTTCGACACCGTGCGGGCTTCGGAGGAAGTTCCCAGGGAAGGGCGGATTGCCATCAGTCCCGAGTGCAAATCCGGCAGGAACTTTTCAATTTCTCTCAGGATGGCCGAAGCTTTCCAGACGAACATGCCGCTGTTCCAGAAAAAATTGCCGCTTTGCAGAAAAAGCCGGGCCTGCTCCAGGTCAGGCTTTTCGCGAAACGCCTTCACCCGCAGCAGCTTTTCCCCTGCCGCCTTTCCCGCGGACGCGCCGCCCTCCATGTAGCCGAAACCGGTATGCGGGCTGGTGGGGGTGAGACCGATGGTGACCAGGGCGCTTTCTCTTTCGGCGGCCAGGACCGCCGCGGCGATGACGCTGCGGTACCGGTCAGGGTCGGCAATGCCGTGGTCGGACGGCAGGACGACCATAACATCGTCTTTGACTTTTTTCTGAATGTGGATGGCGGCCAGCCCGATGCAGGCCGCCGTGTTGCGCCCGACCGGTTCAATGATGATGTTTTTCGCGGGAACTTCCGGCAGTTGCCTGATCAATTCCCGCGCATGTTTTTTCCCCGTCACGATCAGAATATTCCGGGGTTTGATGAGCGGCCTGATCCGGTCAACAGTTTCCTGAATCATTGTCCGGTCGCTGATAATGTCCAGCAGGTGCTTTGGTTTTTTCTCCCGGCTGCGCGGCCAGAACCTTGTTCCTTTTCCTCCGGCCATAATGACTGCGTGCATGGCATTCTCCTTTGTCGCTCACCCCATCCGGTGGTGAGATCGTCCCGGCAGGGGACGTGGGCGGACAGGCCCGGGGGTTATTCAACAGCCGTACGGAACTCTCTTTTCGAGGGTCAGCCGGGACGGCGAGCCGCGCCGTCAGGGTCTGACGATATTGGCGGCGATTTTGTCCAGGATCAACCGTGAAGCAATATTGCTGCCGCCGACGCCGCGCATCACGGAAACATCGGTCATATCTTTTTCAACATATTGGATCAGGATGGTCACTTTTTCGTCCGCGATGACGGTCTTGAGGGATCCGCCGGTGATTTTGCGGTCCTTTTCGATCTTGTTGCCTTTCAGTTCCGTCACGGTTTTTTCACCGGCCTGCCATACCTGATCGACGTTGGCTTTGTACTGCGTGGACAGATAACCGTCCTGGTAGATGAATTTTCCGGAGCTGACGCCCAGAACTTTCCCACCCATGGTCATTGTGGCGTCGCAGCCGGACAACAGAAAAACCGCAACGATCAGGATATACATCTTTGTCTTCATGAAATCCACTGCTGGCGATTGGCCCATGTCTGCCCGATGAAACAAGAGGCATGGCGCGCTCGACTCACGTTAAAAATTTGTAATATACCGAAGATCCAACCGCCCAGAGCAAAACGGCTGCGGTTATGATCACACAGGCGTACGCCAGAATTTTGCTCCAGGCGCTCTCCGGCTTCCGGTCGTTGTAGCCCATCGCATAGGACAGCAGCAGGCCCGAAAGAAGTCCGCCGCCGTGCGCCCAGTTATTGATGCCGCTGAAGAGGAACCCGAAGATGATCAGTCCCACGACCCAGCCCAGCGACTGCTTGAAAATGGCTTCTCCGTAAGAGCCTCCGCGGCTTCTCCCGAAATAAATAATCGCGCCGATCAGCCCGCAGATGGAAGCGGACGCGCCGATAGTAAGCGAAACGCCCGCCAGCACCGAAACGGCAAAGCCGACGATACCGGACAGGATGTAAATGCTCACGAAACGGTGGAGCCCGAATTCACGCAGCACGAAAGGGCCGAGCTGATAGAGCGCCATCATGTTGAACACAATGTGCAGGATGCCCCCGTGCAGGAACGAGGCGGAAACAACGCTCCAGAAGTTGTGGTAATGCATGACGGGGATGGCTCCGCTTGCCCCGAGCGCGAGCAGACTTTGGTTGGAAGGGGAAAGAAACGCCAGGGGGCTGCCTCCCGTGAAAATGCCCTGCAGGTCCAGGAGCAGCGCCAGCACAAAAAAAGCGATGTTGACGTACAGAATCGTCTGCACCGGCTCAAACGCGAAAAAAATGTTTTGCAGTTTTCCGGCCGTCTCATGCAGGCCGGGGCGCACCAGTCCGCAGTAGGGGCAGGCCGGCTCATCGAGGCTGATCAGCTTGCGGCAGTTCGGGCAGAGAATGGAATTTCTTTGAGCGGACATTATGGATTCCTTGTCGTTTTCGTAGAGCGTATCAATAACAACAAAAAAAAGAGTTGTAAAGAAAAATGCGTCCGCCCGGTTGACTCCCTTCCCGCAATATAGGATAGTGCCCCGCGTCAGGAGGATCATGAGAATCGGAGAATACTGCCGCTTGAACATTCAATCGGTTGCCTTTGGCGGCGCAGGCGTCGGGCGGGCCGACGGTCTGGTGATTTTTGTGCCGTTCACCGCCGCGGGAGACGTTGCGGACATTGAAATCGTTGAGCGCAGGAAAAAATTCGCGCGGGGGCGTCTGCTGAGCATTGTAGAGCCTTCCCCGCAGAGAACGACGCCGCTTTGCCGGTATTACGGCCGGTGCGGAGGCTGTTCCTATCAGCACATCGCTTACCATCATCAGTTGAACATCAAGCAGGCCCAGGTAAAAGAGGCTTTTTTAAAAATCGGCAAATTACCGGACCCGCCGGTTGAAGAAGTCATGGCGTCGCCGCGCGTTTATGGCTACCGGGGAAAGGCCGAACTGCACACAGCCAAAACGCGCAAGGGCTTTCATCTGGGATTCATGGACGCCTCCGGCAGCAGACTTGTGGATATTGAACGCTGCGAGATTATGGATGAATCGATCAATCAGCAGATCATCGAGGCAAGATCGCGGGAGCGCTTTGAACAAGACGGCAGCGATCTGATCTTCTGGTCGAATCCGCACGGCCGCGTGGGCGATGCTGTTGTGAGAACCGTGCAAGGGCGGGAATTTCTTGTTCCGCGCTCGGGATTTTTTCAGACCAATTTATATCTGACGGACGCCATGGTGGATAAAGTATGCCGCCTGGCCGGTCTGGGAAAAAGGGCATCCGTCCTCGATGCCTGCTGCGGGTCGGGGCTTTTTTCCATCTTTCTGGCGCAAAGTGCCGAACGGCTGACCGGCGTTGAAATTCATGAAAAGTCCGTTCAGTACGCGCGGGAAAATGCCGAGCGAAACGGGATACAAAATGCGGAGTTTATTTGCGCCGACATCGGGGATGTCTTAAGCGGCATGGCCGAAAGGCAGGATGCGGTTGACCTTATCCTTCTGGATCCCCCGCGCGCCGGTCTTGATCCTAAGACGCTTGCCGCTATCTCCAGGATGAAATGCCCCGAACTCATTTATGTTTCCTGCAATCCGGCAACGCAGGCGCGCGATGTAAAATATTTAAACGAGTGCGGATATGTTCTAGAGAGCTTGCAACCCCTTGATATGTTTTCGCAAACCGAGCATATCGAAACTGTCGGCCTGCTACGGCGTAAATGACCGGGGTGGATAGTAAGGAACGGTCGCAACCGTTCCTTAAAAAAAGGTGGCTTTCTGATGAAAATATTGCTACTTTCCCCGGCAATTCAAGGTATTTTGTCAATTTTCGAGGGAGGATAAGATGGCATCAAAAAGCAGGGAAGTCAGAATGGAGCAACGCCGGGTACTGGAAAAGAAGCTGGAACTCCGGCTACAGAAACTGGAATCGCTTGGGGACGCCAAAGAAAAAGACCCCATGGTAAAGAAACTGCGATCGCAAATTCGTGAAACGGACATCCGCATTGCTGCTTTTGATAAAAACATTGCAAAAATCGAAGCATTGAAACAGGCCAAAGCCAAAAAACTGGCGGAAAAGGATGCGCCCAAGGAAGCCCCGGCCGCGCCGGAAAAAGAAGCCAAACCAAAGAAGAAGGCGGCAGCGGCTGAAAAAGAGCCCAAAAAGAAGGCTGCTTCGGCTGAAGGAGGGGCCCCGAAGAAGCCAAAGAAAAAGAAAGAAGACGCCCCGGCGGAATAGCGCCTCCGAAAAAATCGCAAACGTTTCCCCGTGAAGAACGGGACAGAGAGTTACGGTTTATTGCCGTAACTCTTTTTTTGGTTCATCCGGTTGATGCGTACTTTTAGCAGTTGGGAAAATGGACATACCCCCAAAAGGGAATTTGCCGAAGATTTCCAATTACAAAAGGGGGGCATGTCCACGAGTCTTTTGTATCACGGTTTTGGTTTGGTTGGCGATGAGTATGTTCACAGCCGATACCAGGATGGTGCCATTATCTTCTCGGTCAAGCGCAAGCGGGGAAAGTTTCGGTGTTCGGACTGTCGATGTCGGGACGTTATCCTTCGAGGGACACTTTCCCGGCGATTCCGGATGGTTCCGATCGGATCGAAGAGAGTGTATCTGGATTATGAGGTTCAGCGGCGAGCTGTCTGGAAAGATCCATTCATTCCTGTTTAACCTTTTTCAACTTTCCCGAAGAGGAATGTATCTTTTTACGCACCACCAATGCTATTGAACGGCTCAACAAAGAATTCAGAAGAAGAACCAGGCCGATAGAGATACTGGCTGGTGAAGCGGCCTGCTATCGGATTCTGGCTTTTATAAGTTTGAAAATGGAATTACATTGGCGGTCAAACCCTGTTGGAAAAGTGCGTAAGAATCTGCCTTTCTTCAAAAAATTGGCCTATGAAAATTTTACACAAAAAAGTTGACAGTACCCGATATACCAAATTGGTATGTATGGTCATTCGAAACGCGTGGTTCCGAGGCTGCCTACTTCACTTTTGATGAACTCGTAAAAAGTAACCCAAACCGTCACCCCGGCGAAGGCCGGGGTCCATAACCAACTGTAATTACTGGATACCGGCTTTCGCCGGTAAGACGAAAAGAGTGCGAAATTGATTTTTTACGAGGACGTCACTTTTGGCTATGGTAACCGTTCATGGTATCCCCAGTCGGACGATACCAGCGTGCTGGCTATCCCCGTGCGTTCTGTCAAATAGATTATTTTTTGAAAAAGATTTGTGCCGGGCTCGCGTCCGGGACCTTCCGAAAAACGGCGCTGGCATGGACGGCGGGATTGCCGGACCGGGCCACCAAACATTCGCTTCTCTCGGTAATATTTATTGATGAGACAATAGGGGTGAAAAAGAATCTTTATTTTTCTCAAATCGAAAAGTATAATCCGGTCAAATGTTCAGGAGGATTCAACATGAAAAGTCAAATAGCCCAAGCGATTCAACTTCAATATGAGCCGGTGGCGATTTTGTGGTCGGATGAAAAGCCGGAAGGCGCGATGCAGTTTACCGAGGGCAAGTGGGGCTGTGTGATGTGGCTGGCCGTTTCCGCGGCCAAGGGCAGGACCGCCGTGGCGGATCGAAAAACGTTCGGCTGTTTCGGCGGCGGGGTGGGGCTGGGTTTCGGCAATCAGTATCTGAATTTTCCCGGCGGTATGGAGGGATTCTGCCATTTTCTGTCGTCGGGGAATGCCGGACGCCCAGGCGGGCCGGAGATTGCCGAAAAAATCAAGGCTTTTATGACCAGCGAGAGTCATGAAAATTTTTTGAACGGCGAGCGCTATATCAAAAATCCGGAGCTGACGGAAAAATTTGTCGAGGCCCTGCCGATGATGGATGTGCCGGCTGCTTATGTGGTGTTCAAGCCTTTGTCTTCGATCGATCCGGCAAAGGAAAAACCGCGGACGATTCTGTTTTTTGTCAATCCCGACCAGCTTTCCGCGCTGACGGTGCTGGCCAATTACGCCCGCGGCGGCAATGAAAATGTGATCATGCCGTATGCGGCCGGCTGCCAGAATATCGGCATTTACCCTTACCGGGAGGCACGGTCGGACAGACCCCGAGCGGTGGTGGGGCTGACCGATCTTTCGGCCCGCGTTTATGTGCGCAAGCAGTTGGGCGACGGCAACTTCATGACCTTTGCCGCCCCCTTTGCCCTGTTTGAAGAAATGGAGCACAATGTCCCCGGTTCGTTTCTGGAGCGGCACACCTGGCTGAGCCTGCTTCCGAAGGCGCCGTAAAGGAATAATTTTGAAGTAGATTCTTTCTTTAAAATAGCGTAGATTTCACGGCATAAAACTCATTTTCCCGGGACGAAAGGAGCGCCATATGAATTATCTGTTGCAGCCGAAAAAGTACCAGTCCCTGATGTCCGATAAAGGATCAAAGGCCATCATGGACAAAACCATTGCCTTCTTCGAGAAGATGGGCAAAACTCGCATCACGGAAGATTACAACAAGAAAGTCTGGTATCGCGAATTTATTGATTTTATCGGCAAGGAACAGATCTTTGCCAAACTTCTCACCCCCAGCCGGTATGGGGGAGGCGATCCGGATTGCCGTTGGGATACTGCCCGCAACAGCGAATATAGTGAACTTCTGGCCTTTTACGGGTTGGGCTATTGGTATTGCTTCCAAGTCAGTATCCTGGGACTTGGCCCCATCTGGATGAGCCCCAATGAAAAAGCCAAGCAAAAAGCGGCCGACCTGCTCAAAAAAGGGGCGATCTTCGCCTTCGGTCTGTCCGAAAAAACGCACGGCGCGGATATTTATTCTACTGAAACCAGCCTGACGCCCAAACCGGACGGAACCTGGGTGGCCAACGGGGAAAAATACTACATCGGCAACGGCAACGAGGCGGAAATGGTTTCCACGCTGGGCAAGGTGAAGGACGGCACGGACGATTATACTTTTTTTGTCACCAATTACCGCCACAAGGCCTATGAGCTGAAGAAGAACGTCATTTCTCACCAGGAATACGTATCCAACTTTGCGCTTCATGATTATCCCATTACCGAAGACGATATTCTGTCGCGCGGACCGCACGCCTGGGATTCCGCGCTGAACACCGTGAATATCGGCAAATTCAACATCGGTCCGGCTTCCCTCGGTGTCGCCGAACACTGCTTTTATGAAGCCATCACCCATGCCGCAAACCGGATTCTTTACGGCATTCCCGTGACCGCCATGCCGCATGTGAAGAAGAATTTCATGGACGCCTGGCTGAGGATTGTGGGCATGAAGCTCTACCAGCGCCGCGCCACCGACTATTTCCGCAACGCCAACGCGCAGGACCGCCGCTACTTGCTGTACAATCCCACCAGCAAAATGAAGGTGACGCTTCAGGCCGAGGACGTGATTAACCTTCTGTGGGAAGTCATTGCCGCCAAGGGGTTTGAAAAGGACACCTATTTTTCCCTCGGCGCCAGCGATATTCGGGGGCCTTCCAAGCTGGAGGGGACGGTTCACGTCAATGTTCAACTGATCCGCAAGTTCATGAAAAACTATTTTTTCAATGCCGCCGCTTATCCTCCGATTGCGCCCGATTTCTCCCTGAAGGATGATATGTTTCTCTTCGATCAGGGACCGACCAAAGGTCTGGGATCTGTTCAGTTCCATGACTACAAACCGGTTTTCGAAGCGAATAAGCAGCTTCCCAATGTGGCCACTTTCATCAAACAGATTGAGCTGTTCAGGGAATTGCTGGAGAAAGCCGGTCCGGACAAGGCTCAGGATATGGATCCGCTGTTTTCTCTGCCGCTGGGGGAGATGTTCTCCATCGTGGTCTATGGTCAACTGATTCTGGAACAGGCCAAATTTGACAACACCGATCCCGACGTGCTCAATCAGATTTTTGATTTCATGGTGCGCGATTTTGCCCGGTTCGCCCTGCAAATCTACGGCATGCACAACACGAAAGACGAACAGCGAGCCTACTGCAAAGAAATCATGCTGATCAGGGCCCAGGGAGATGACGCCCAATATGAGCGAGTCTGGAAGGAATATGTTTATGTTCTGAACGGCGAATATGCGATGAATGAATAAGTGGGGGGCAGAATCAACACCGCGTTTTGAAAAAGCAAGGGAGAGAAGGGAGGTTTCTCTCCCTTGCCGTATGCCGTTTACGATCACGGACGGCGGGAGCATGACATGAGGATACGGGTTCTGGGCTGTCACGGCTCACAGTTGCCGAATCACAATACGACCAGTTTTTTGCTGGGGAAAAACATCCTGATTGATGCAGGCGCTATCACGCAGGTCCTGACGCTTCGACAGCAGCTTCTCATCGATTACATACTGGTCACGCACGCCCACCTGGACCATGTGCACGACATTATGTTTCTTGCGGACAATATCAGCTACGCGAAGCGAAAGACTCCGCTGAGAATCTGCGGCAGCCGGGGGGTTATTGAAAGTCTCCACCGTCATCTTTTCAACAACGAAATCTGGCCTGATTTTTCCAGAATCCCCAGCGCTAAAAACCCTCTGGTCAAATTTGAGATTCTCACAGCCGGCCGTCAAAAAATCCTGGGCGATTGGCGGGTGCGGGCCATTCCTGTTCATCATACCGTGGAAACCATGGGATTTCTGATGGAGTCGCAGGGAAAAGCGGTCCTTTTCCTCGGTGATACGGGGCCTACCGAAGAGGTGTGGAAAGTTGCCGGGGCCGCAAAAGGCCTCCGGGCGATTTTTGTGGAAACGTCTTTGCCTTCCGAAATGCAAAGCCTTGCGGACAAAACAGGCCATCTCACTCCCCGGACGCTTGCGGCGGAACTGAAGAAATTGAATGGCGCCATACCCGATATTTACCTCTACCATATGAAACCGAGGTATGCGGGAATTATCCACCGTCAGGTCGCTTCGATTCCGGAAAGCAAAATTAACATCGTTCAAGACGGTCAGGTTATTCGTCTTTAATTTACCGGCAATCCCATGAATTCCTTGAATCCCGGCGCATATCTTTCCCGCCTGAATATCGACGTCATGCGTTTCGGCCTGGAGGCAATCACCGGGCTGCTGGAGCGGTTTGGCTCTCCCCAGAACGATTATTTCACCCTGCTGATCGGGGGTACCAACGGCAAAGGATCAACGGCCGCGATGACGGCTTCCATCCTCAGGGAGGCGGGCTTCAGGACCGGACTTTATACCTCGCCTCATCTGACGGATGTCCGGGAACGGATTGTGCTGGACGGGAAAAAAATTCCCGGGCGCGATCTTGGCCGTATTCTGTCGGAAATTCAGGCCAAAGCAGCTGAGCCCGTATCTTACTTTGAAGCGCTGACCGCGGCGGCGTTTATTTATTTTCAAAGGGCGCGGGCGGACATTGCGGTGATGGAAGTCGGGCTTGGCGGCAGGCTCGATGCAACCAATGTCTGCCGTCCGCTGGTTTCCATAATCACCAATATCGGACTCGAGCACACGGCTTATCTGGGCCATGCCTTGACGGCGGTGGCGGGTGAAAAGGCCGGGATCATCAAGCAGAAAGGCGTCTGCATTACCGGCGTCACGCAGCGGAAGGTGGCGGATCATCTGGCCTCTGTCTGCCGCCGGGAAAAAGCCCGATTATACCGTCTGGGGAAGGACTTTGAAATGATCCGGCAAAAAGACGGTACGCTTGACTATTACGGGCTTAACCGGAGAATCAGCTCTCTTCGCATTGCGCTCGCCGGCAGGCATCAATTGGCCAATGCGGCGCTGGCGCTGGCCGCTCTGGAGATCGTAGAAAGAAACGGTTTAAAAATAACAGATGAGGCGATCCGCGCCGGTTTAAGAAAAACACGCTGGGAGGCCCGCATGGAAATTCTTTGCGCCCGGCCGGTTTTCCTGCTGGACGGCGCCCATAATCCTTCCGGCGTTCGGGCATTGTGCCGCGCGCTGCAGGAGATTTTTTTTTGCCGGCGTTTGATTCTGATTTTTGCCGTTTTGTCGGATAAGGATTACCGCAGCATGCTGCAAAAGATCGCGCCCCTGGCTGCGGTCACGATTTTGCCGCCGCTTCCGACCGGGCGAGCCGTGCCTCCGGAGCGTCTCGCCTGCCTGTTGAAAGAAACGGGCTTTAAAGCGGTAGTGGCGGGGACGGTCGATGAGGCGGTTTCTTTGGCGCTGGGAATGGCGGAAGAAGAAGATATGATCTGCGCTCTGGGCTCCCTGTATCTTGCGGGAGAGGTAAAACAGTCGTTTCATCAAATGAATTCTTGTGGTAAAGCCAGTCGCGCTACAAAAAGTGAAAAGTGATGAGAGTGTTTTTGTTGCTTGCATGTCATAAGACGGGATGATGAAGATTTTGCCGATTTCTCTGAAACGACATACGGTCATGATTCTGGGAGTGATCTTCGTCCTGGGGGTTGCCCGGAGCGGTGTCTGGGCCCAGGACGTGAAAGTGCCCGACGACGCGCCGGTGAAAATCGAAGCCGATACGCTGTCCTATGATCAGGAAAGGGACCTTTACGAGGCCGATGGCAATGTTGTAGTTTTTTACGGCGATGGAATTCTGACCGCCGCCAGTGTTGAGTATCACCGTAAAACCAACCTGGCGACCGCCCGGGGCAATGCGCTGCTCCGGATGGCCGGGGATTGGCTGCAGGGAGATACCATTGTCGTCAACGTAGAAGATAAAACCGGTGTGGCCTACGATTCCAAAGCTTTTTACGCACGCAATCATTTTTACATCCGGGGCAGCAGAATCGAAAAAACGGGAGAGAATACCTATTCTATCGAGGAGCCGGTGGCGACGACCTGCGACGGGGACCGGCCGGACTGGGAAATTGCCGGGCGTTCGATGAAAGTGACGCTGGAAGGGTATGGATGGATGAGAGACGCCCGGTTGAGGGCGAGGCGTTTGCCGGTCTTCTATACGCCGCTGGTCGCGTTTCCCGCTAAAACCAAGCGACAGTCGGGACTTCTTTTCCCCTACCTCGGCTATTCGAAGGATAAAGACGGAATCGACATCGAAATCCCCTTTTTCTGGGCGATTACCCCTCAGATGGATGCGACGTTTTTTTCCCGCTACATGGAAAAAAGAGGGTTTAAGGAAGGCGTTGAATTCCGGTATTTCGCCGGCAGCAAGTCCTTCGGTACCCTTTACGGCGACTTTATGGAGGACAACAGGCACGTCACGGAAACCGCCGCGGTCGGCAACCAGAGCCGCGACTGGCAGGGGATGCACAGACGCTGGTCTTATTATCTGAATCATCAAACGAATTTTGATTCGCAGTTTTATATCCGGACGGACTTACGGCGAGTTTCCGATTCCTGGTATTTTCGGGATTTCAATGCCCACAACTATTATCTGTCCAATTACTCCACGACGGAGCTGGACCCGTTCCGGAAGGTCCCTTTTCAAGGCAACGAGTCTCTGCCGTCTCTGGAATCGTCCGCCAGAGTATATAAGGGATGGAACAATTTCAGCCTGATGGCCCGCGTCAGCTCCACGGACGACTTTTCAGCCGTCAATAACGACCGAACTCTTCAGCAGTATCCGGAGATCGTGTTCACGGGCATCAAGCAGCAGTTTCTTTCAACTCCCCTGTATTACGAATTTACGGGCAACTATGATTATTTTTACCGGGGCGAGGGGCAGAAGGGACATTATCTGGATATCGCGCCGACGATTTCTCTGCCGATTAATATTTCCCATTACGCGAAGATTACCCCTCAAATCACTTTGCGGGAGGTTTACTGGAACCGCGACGATGCACAGGCCACTTCGGACAACAAAAGCGGCAACCGCACCGTGTATAATGCCGGCTTGAGCTTCAGCAGCCGGATCTCGCGCGTGTTTGCGGTCAAAATTCAAAACTGGGACAAAATCAAACATGAAATCAAGCCTGAAATTTTCTATTCGTACATTCCCGGCGTGGACCGGGACAATCTTCCCGATTTCATCCCCAGGGTGAACTCCTTCATGGCCAATTCCCTTTCTTCCAATATAGGGCAAACCGATGTTTTAACGGAACAAAATGCGGTGGCTTGGGCGCTGACCAATACAGTGACCGCAAGGGTGCAGGGTAAATCCGGATCGAGAAGCTACTTTGAATTATTGCGTTTTAAGCTGTTTCAGGTGTACGACATCAACGAAGCCAAAAAAGACATGGCCGGTTCCATTGCGGAACGCCGGCCGGTCTCGGATCTGGGGATTGAATTTGATCTGAAGCCACATCCCTATGTTTCCTTTGCCGCGCGCAATAAATACAACCCTTATGTCGGCTGGAAGGAGATGAACTATGATCTGGGACTCCGTGATGGACGCGGCGACAATCTGACGTTGGGGTATCGCTATACGCTTGATTCTCTTGAGGAAATTAATATGACCCTAAAACTCAATCTCACCCGGGGGTTCAGCGGAAATCTGATTCTTCGAAGGGATCAATTCAATGACCGGACGGTGGAAAATACGGTCGGCCTGGTCTATCGGGCGCAATGCTGGGGCGTGGGGGTGGACTACACCAAGACCCACGATGACGCAAGAATTCTGCTGAAATTCTCCCTGGCCGGACTGGGTATTTTTTAAATGTGACGCTCTGTTTGTCCGGCAAGGCCTTTCCCTGCGGGGCTTTGGAAGGCGGTTTGCCCGTGTTTCAGGTCACGGCAGAGGAATTCAACTGTTTTCCAAACATTTTCCTTGACAAAGAGCGTGGAATTGCATAGCTTCCATCTTTAAATTTTTACTAGGTGGCGGTTTATGAATAAAACATTTTCAGCAAAAGCCCGCGAGGTCAGGCAGGATTGGTGCGTGGTTGACGCTTCCGGCAAAGTGTTGGGAAGGCTGGCCAGTGAAATCGCCCTGCGCCTTCGGGGCAAGCACAAAGCGATTTATACGCCGCATGTCGATACCGGCGATTTTATTGTGGTGGTCAATGCCGAAAAGATCACGCTGACAGGCAAGAAGCTTACGGATAAGATTTATTATTCCTACTCCGGTTACCCGGGGGGGCTCAAAGAAACGGCAGCCGGGAAGATGCTGGCTTCCAAACCGGAGAATCTGATTCGAATTGCTGTGGCCGGGATGCTGCCAAAGAATCATCTTGGCAGAAAAATGCTAAAGAAACTGAAGATTTACAGTGGAAATGCGCATCCGCACGAAGCCCAGTGCCCGCAAGCCCTGACGATCTGATGGCCCGGGCTGTTAATGGATTAATTACTTTTGGGAGAGGTCATGACAATACAACGTTATTATGCAACCGGAAAAAGAAAAAGCGCCATTGCACGCGTTTATATGAAATCGGGCAGCGGCAGCATTACGGTGAACAAAAGAAACTATGAAGAATATTTTACGCGTCCCAGCCTGAAAATGATCATTAGCCAGCCCCTGGAGATTACGGGTAAAAAGGACCAGTTCGACTTTTACGTCAATGTCAGTGGCGGAGGCGTGGCGGGTCAGGCCGGAGCGGTGAAGCACGGGATTTCCAAAGTTCTTCTGGAATGCGACCCCGAGTTGCGCCCCATCCTGAAAAAAGCGGGTTTTCTGACGAGAGACGCCCGTGTCAAGGAAAGAAAGAAGTACGGCCAGCCGGGCGCCCGCAAGAGATTCCAATTCTCCAAACGTTAATTCTTCAGGGGGGCTTCCGGCTCCCCTTTTTTTTGGAGTTTTACATGAAAACGAAAGTAGCGATATTCGGCGCCAGCGGCTATACGGGGCAGGAACTCATCCGGATTTTGTCCGCACATCCCCGGGTGGAACTGGTTGCCGTCACCTCGAGGCGCTATGCCGGTATGAAGGTTTCGGATGTTTTTCCGTCTTTATCCGGCTGGACGGCTCTGGCCTACACAAACGCTTCGCCCCGGGAAATCGCAGGGTTTTGCGATGTCGTTTTTCTGGCGCTCCCGCATGGCGTGTCCATGGCTATCGCCCCCGTTTTTATCAATGCGGGGAAAAAGGTGATTGATCTGTCCGCCGACTACCGCCTGCGGGATCAGGCAATTTATGAACAATGGTACGCCAAACACTCCAGCGTCGGTCTGTTCGGTCAGGCGGTTTACGGGCTTCCGGAACTTTACCGGGAGGCTGTTAAAACATCGCCGTTGATTGCCAATCCCGGCTGTTATCCGACCAGCATTATTCTGGGGCTCGCGCCCGCGCTTCAAAGCAAGGTTCTGGAAGTCTCCTCGATCATCGCCGATTCGGCCTCCGGCGTAAGCGGAGCGGGAAGGGATCCTGTTGTCGGATCACTTTTTTGCGAAGCGGACGGCGGATATAAAGCGTATAAAGTCGGAAAGCACAGGCATACCCCGGAAATCGAACAGGAGCTCGGTCGGCTGGCCGGTGAAAAATTGGTCATTTCCTTCACGCCGCATCTGCTGCCGGTCAAAAGGGGCATTTTGAGCACGATATATGCCACGCTGAAAAAAGAGGTGACGGAGGAGGATCTGCAGGCCCAGTATGCCTCCTTCTACGCCGGTGAAAAATTCGTCCGGATTTGTCCCGCGGGCGCCCATCCCAACATTTCCTCCGTTTGCGGGTCCAATTTCTGCGATATCGGTCTGACCGTTGATCCGCGGACGGGCCGGGTGATCATTATTTCCGCCATCGACAATCTCATCAAGGGCGCCGCCGGCCAGGCCGTGCAGAATATGAATCTGGTCTGCGGACTGCCCGAAGACAGCGGTCTCGGGATGCCCCCGCTGTATCCCTGACAAAAGGTAAGATAATGGCCCAGAAAATTTATAATACGAAGACCAGAAAAAAAGAAATCTTTCAGCCGGTCAGGGAAGGCGCGGTCGGAATGTACGTTTGCGGCATTACGGCTTATGATGTCTGCCATATCGGCCACGCCCGCGCGGCGATTGTGTTTGATGTCGTCTTCCGCCACCTGAAGGCGCGCGGCTACGACGTGACGTATGTGAAAAATTTTACCGATATCGACGATAAAATCATTGATCGGGCGAATCAGGAAGGCGTCGGCATTACCGAAATCGCCGAACGCTATATCGCGCTGCACGATGAAGATATGGCCGCTCTCAACGTCCTGACACCGACGTTCACCCCGAGAGCCACGGAACACATGGAGGGCATGATCGCTCTGATCCGGGCCCTCGAGAAAAAAGGGATCGCCTACGCAGTGGACGGAGACGTGTTTTTTGCGGTTGCCAGATTTTCCGCCTACGGCGGATTGTCCGGACGAAACCCGGATGAAATGATGGCCGGCGCCCGCGTGGACGTAAACGACAAGAAAAAAAACCCGCTGGATTTCGTCCTCTGGAAGAAAAGCAAGGAAAGCGAGCCTTCATGGGAAAGTCCGTGGGGAATGGGCAGGCCGGGATGGCATATCGAATGTTCGGCGATGAGCCGGCGCTATCTGGGTGAGCCCTTTGATATTCACGGAGGCGGCGAAGACCTGATCTTTCCGCATCACGAAAATGAAATCGCCCAGTCCCAGGCAGCGACCGGAACGCCTCCGGCCCTTTACTGGATGCACAACGGCTTCGTGAAGATCAACGCGGAAAAAATGTCCAAATCCCTGGGAAACATCTTTCCGATCCGGGAAATCGTCCGGCAATTCCATCCGGAAGTTCTGCGCCTGTTCATGCTGCAGAGCCACTACCGAAGCCCGGTGGATTATTCGGATGTCTCTTTACGGGAAGCCCGGACAGCGCTGATCCGCTGTTACACCGCCCTGCGTTTGATGAAAGATGCACGGGGGGTTGACGCTCATCGGGGCAGGTCCAAAACCGAGCCTGCGGGCGGCAAGTTCGCGGCCAAATTAAGAGAATTTGTGGAAAAATTTGACGCCGCTCTGGACGACGATTTTAATACGGCGCAGGCGCTGGGCTTTGTGTTTGACGCGGCCAGACTGGTCAACCAAGTCATGATGGTGGAAAAAAAGATGCCCCCAGACGCCAGACAGGCTATTTTGGAGACTGCCCGGGAGGCCTTCCGTCATTTTGGCGACGTACTGGGGATATTTCAGTCCGACCCGGATCTGTTTTTCTCGACGGACCGCGACATCGAAGCTGAAAAGCGCGGAATTGATATTCATCGAGTAGAGGCGTTGATTGCCGATCGGCAAAAAGCCCGCGAGAATAAAGATTGGCATCGCGCGGATGAGATTCGCCGGGAGCTGGCCTCGCAGGGCATTGCCCTGAAGGATGAAGCCGGCCGGACCAGCTGGATCATCGACTAGAAGCCTGCTTACCGGCGCGCTTTTGTAAGATTTCTGAAGATTTTCTGATATTTTCTTTTACCGCTTGCCGAAATAGATGGAAAAGAAAAAAAAGATTGGTATATACTGACGGCAGCAAGAGTCATTCCTATTGGCGTAGATAAAATCATCGGCGGACAGCGAGGCAGAGCATGAAAAATATTTCGGGGAAGTGGCCAGTTTTTGTCGTTTTGATCTTCGGGCTTTTTGTCGTTTTCGGGCCGTATTCAGACAGCAAGGTTTCCGCACGGGACAAAAATATTTACAAGGAGATTAAAACCTTCAATGAAGTTCTGGATATGGTGCAGAAAAACTATGTGGAAGACATCGATTCCTCTGTTCTGATACAGGGCGCGATCAACGGCATGATCAAGTCTCTCGACCCGCACAGCTCGTTTATGACGCCCGAGCTTTATAAGGAGCTGGAAGTGGAGACGCAGGGGCGTTTCGGCGGGATCGGCATTGAAATTACCATCCTGAAGGACATACTGACGGTGGTGTCTCCCATTGAGGACACGCCGGCGTTCAAGGCAGGCGTGAAGTCCGGCGATTCGATCGTCAAAATTGACGGTAAATCCACAAAAGACATTACGATCATGGAGGCCGTGAAGAAACTGCGCGGCCCGAAGGATACCAAGGTGACCATAACGATTCTGCGCGAGAATATGGTCCAGCCGAAGGATATCACGCTGACCCGCGCCGTGATCCAGGTAAAAAGCGTCAGGGCGAGGACCTTTGATGACCATATCGGCTATATCCGGATTGCTTCCTTCCATGAGCGGACCGCCCATGACCTGCGTAAGGCGCTGATCGACGTTGCCGAAAAAACGAAACCCATGAAAGGCCTGGTTCTGGATTTACGCAATGATCCGGGCGGACTGCTGACCCAGGCCATCGAGGTGTCCGACATGTTTCTGAAGTCGGGTGTGATTGTGTCCACCCGCGGCCGGACGAAAAAGATGGAAAGCAAAGTCACGGCGCGCGACAGCGGCGACGAGGAAATCATCGTGCCCATCGTCGTTCTGGTAAATGAAGGCACGGCCAGCGCGGCGGAGATTGTGGCGGGGGCTCTGCAGGATAATGGCCGGGCGCTGATCGTGGGGACGCAAACCTTCGGAAAAGCGTCCGTGCAGACCGTGATTCCCCTGGAGGACGGCTCCGCCCTGAAATTGACGACGGCCCGGTACTATACGCCCAACGGCCGCTCCATACAGGCCGAGGGCATCAAACCCGACATTGTCGTCAAATTAGTGCGGCCTTCGGAAGAGCCGGAGGCTTTTATGGCGGAAAGACTTCGGGAAAAGGATCTCAAGGGACACATCAAGCCGCTCAAAGAAGAGGGGACGCATCCTGATGAAAACAATAACGGAGACTCTAAAGAAACGGCCGACCTGGCCAGGGATAATCAGATCAGGACGGCAATTGATATTTTAAAAAGCTGGGATATCATGAAGAAAAATCTGGGCCAATGAGATTGCCGCTTCCGGGGGTCGAATACTGACGGCCATGAAAAAGAAGAAAAAGATCAAGAATGCAACAACAGTTCTGATTGCGCTGATCGTCATTGCTGTTGCCGCAATTGGCGTCATTGTCCTGATGGACCGCGAGGAGACGGCGGGAGTAAAGCCGCCGCATTTGCAGGAAAAACAGGTGGAACAATTGCAAGATAAGGCGAAGGCGCAGCGACGCAAGACAAAAGACGATGCACTCGTTGCCCGGATCGAGCCGCCCCGGACGGCGATAAGACAGGTGGTAATCATTATCGACGACATCGGTTACGACATGAGGCCGGTGCGCGAACTGCTGGCCATTGATGAAAACATCACGTTTGCCATTCTGCCGCTCCTTGCCCATTCGCGCGAAGCAGCCGAAGTGCTCCATCAGGCCAATCGTGAAATCCTCCTCCATTTGCCCATGGAGCCTCTTTCCTATCCGAAGGAAAAACCGGGCAGCGGCGCTCTTTTTACTGATATGAACGATGAAGAGATTCTCTTTCAGCTGCAGAGAAACATGGAGTCCGTGCCGAATGCCTCCGGCGTCAACAACCATATGGGGTCCAAATTCATGGCGGATGAGGAAAAGCTGACGCTGGTTTTTCGTGAACTGAAAAAGAAAAATTTGTTTTTCATTGATTCCAGGACCACCCGGGACTCCAAGACGGAAACGGCGGCGCACAAGGCCCATCTGAAGGTGATGTCCAGAAAAATCTTTCTGGACAATGAACGAGACTATTCCAAGATTTATCAGGCGCTCATGGAGGCTGCCCGGGCATCGGACGGAAACTCGCCGCTGATCGTGATTGGCCATCCCTATCCTGAAACCATTCGGGCCGTCCGGGAAGCCAGTAAGGTGTACCGGAAAAAAGGGATTGCGATCGTTCCGGCGTCGGCATTGCTTGGGAAGCAAAGGCCGGAAGGGGCATCCTGAAAAACTTGTTTTCCCTTAAGCGGGAAGCGAAAGCAAACGTCTCCTATGCAAAAAAAGCACATTTCTTTCCTGATCTGCGGATTTCTGTTTTCTGCGATGCTTGCCGGCTGCGCGTCTTTTCCCGCAAGCCGGACGCAGGCGCTCGCTCCTGCAGAGGATCCGTATTCCAAAGAGGCCGCCTACCACTATTCGCTGGCGGTTCTGTCAAGGTTGGACGGGGATCTGGCCCTATCGATCGATCACATGAAGCGGGCGCTTGCCTTTTCTCCCGATTCGCCTTATTTGACTACCGAGCTGGTTTCGCTCTACGTCGAAAACAATGATGTTGATCCGGCGCTGTCTCTCGGAGAGTCCGCTCTGGAGAAATATCCCGGCAACACCGAACTTCGCTCCATTCTGGGCGGCCTGTATTTCAATCTGCGCGAATATGACAAAGCCGTCCGGGAATATCAGACCGTTACGGAAATGGATCCGGAAAATGCGGTTGCCTATCTTTATCTGGCGACGATTTACAGCCAGGAAAAGAAATATGCCCAGGCCGAGAAGGCTTATCAAAAATTGCTTGCACTGGATCCCGATCATATCATCGGGATGTTTTATTACGCAAAAATACTGGCTTCGATGAATCGGGTGGCGGATGCGGAAAAGCTCTATCAGAAAATCATTGCGCAGCGACCGGCCTTTGAGGCAGCGTGGACAGGCCTTGCCGCCCTTTATGAAAATCAAAACAAGTACGAAGAAGCCATTGGTGTTTACCGGCGTTATCTGGAGACGACCCCCGCCCGAATCGGCATTCGTGTGAAGATCGCAGAACTGCTGATGAAAGCCGGTCGGGAAGAAACGGCGGAAAAAGAGCTGCAGGAAGTGCTGAAAATCAGCCCCGAAGACAGGGAAGTCCATATGGCCCTGGGGCTTTTATATTACGATATGCGCCGGTATGACCAGGCGGCCGCTCGGTTTGCGCAGCTTTTGGAGACAACGCCCGCCGACGACAAATTGCGGTATCTTTTGGCCAACGTTCTGGAGCAAAAAGGAGATCGGCAAAAAGCTCTGGCTGAATATCAGAAAATCTCCCCGAAATTTGAATTGTACGCCAATGCCCAGATCCAGGCGGCCAAGCTGATCAAGCAGGAAGGATATCCTGCGGACGCAATCGGGATCATCCGCCAGGCCATGGGCTTCAGAAAAGATCAGGTTGTGCTCTATCTGTATTTATCCTCGTTGTATGAAGAACAAAAAGACATGAACGAGGCGGAAAAGACGGTTCGGGAAGGCATCAGGCTCTTCCCCGACAACCCCGACCTGCATTATCTTCTGGGGGCGCTGCTGGAAAAAACGGGCCGCTTTCCGGAGAGCATTCAATCCATGAAACAGGTGCTGGCGCTTGATCCGGGAAACGCGGACGCTCTCAACTTTATCGGTTACAGTTATGCCGACCGGGGGATGCGCCTGGACGAGGCCGAACAAATGATCGTTGAAGCTTTGAAGATCAAGCCGGACAACGGCTACATTCTGGACTCGCTGGGCTGGGTGTATTTCAAAAAAAACAACTACGAAAGCGCCTTGAGATATTTGAAGAAAGCCCTGGAGTTCCTGCCGGATGACCCCAGCGTTATGGAACACCTGGGAGATACGTATCTCAAAACCGGCCGCCGGGAAGAGGCGCTGGAATGGTTCCGGAAGGCCCTCAAAACTGATCCGGGCAACAGCCGGCTGAAGAACAAAATAGACCTTCTGAATCCCTGAAAAGCGCTGCTTTCCGCATCAAATACGCTCAGGATGTTTTGCATGTTTCATCCATATGCTTCCGGTAAAAGGATGATGGGAATTTTGTTCCTGTCGCTTCTGGCCTGCGGATGCGCCGGCGGGGCTGTTATGGAATCCGCAGGCCACCCCGATCCCGCGGCGATGATCCGCCTTGCCTCCCGGGAAACGGACAGGATCGTCGCTACGGTGCGGATGGATCTGTCCACGGCTCAGGGCCATTACCCCCTCCGGGCTGCTCTGATTTTGCAGAGGCCCTCCTATCTTCGCCTGGAGATGCTGCCGGTAATCGGCACGCCTGATTTTTTCCTGAGCGCAACGCCCCGGGAGATGAGAATATGGATCCCGTCGCAGGGTGAATTTTATGTCGGGCAGCCCTCCGCTGAAAATGTGGCCCGTTTTTTACCCTGGACACTGTGCCTTGAAGACCTGGTCATGATTCTTTCCGGCTCCTTTCCCCGTCTCGACGGGGCTGGTCTGTCTTACGGGCATTCCACGGAAAAAGGGGGCTTGCGCGTGGACATGAAAACGGCGGCGGGACCTTCGCAAACGATCTGGATGGAGGACAGCGGAAGATTGACAAGGCTTGCCCGGTATGATTCGGACGGGAAGGAAGTGTATTGTGTCCGATTTGAAGATTACACGCCGGGGCTGGCTCTGGCCGGGAAGATCTTCATTCAATGGGCGGAAAACGCAATGTCCGTCTGCGTGGAATATTCCGATGTGAAAATTGAAACAACAGCGGATCTGTCCGTGTTTACGCTGCAGGCCCCGGAGGGCGCGAAGATCATTCGTTTGGATTGAAGCCGCGGTGGCGCGCCAAACGGGCAGAACAAGAAACAAAGAGCGGGGAAGAATTTGCTCTATTGGATTTCCTGCAGTTTGGTGCGGGCAATTCTTGCCTGGCTTGTGTTGGGATAGTCCCGGATGACCTGCTGCAAAAGAAGTTTGGCGCTGATCTTGTCGCCCAGGTTTTGAAAGCAGATGCCCTGCTTTAAAAGCGCATAGGGCATTTTGTTGCTGCTGGGGAATTTTTTGGTTACTTTTTCATATTCCAGAATTGCTTTATCGTAGTTCTTTTCAAAAAAATAGCACTCACCAATCCAGAACTGGGCGTTGTCGGAATACTCGCCGGTCGGATACGCCGTCAGGAAGTCCTGGAATAACTCTCTGGCCTTCGTGTAATGGCCGTTCTTAAAGGTCTGGTAAGCCACCGCATAGGCCGCGGCTTTGCCCTGCTTTCCCTGATCCTTGACTGAAGCAGCGCCGTCGGCTCCCCCTGCCTCTTCTTTTTTCCCGATTTCGAGAAAGTTTTCAATGAAGTTGATCTTCACCAGCAGGTGGTCGATCTTTTCCTGAATTTCAGCGTCCTTCTTAACGTCCCGGGTGGTTTCCTTCTTCAGTGTCTCAATCTGACCGCGCAGTTGCTGCACCTGGTCGCGCAAATCCGAGAAGTTGGCGCTGGTGTTGGCGTATGTCTTGCGCAGGGAGGCTAAATCTTCGGTGTTTTTTGCCTGCGCTTTTTGCAGGGCGGACACCCGCTCATCCAATCGGGTGTCCGCCGCCGCGAATTTTTCTTCTGTCTGCCGGTTCAGCTCCGTGCGGAGGGCCTTTAAATCCGAGGACGTCGCGCACGCGGCAAGGGTGAAGGCCATTGCCGGCAGTATGATGCGCCAAAAGCGTTTCAAAAAAGTCTCCTGTGGCAGATATCGGCTATTTTAAAAGAAACTGCGCCCGTCTGTTCTGCGCCCAAGCTTTTTCAATGCTGCGATTGTCCAGCGGGCGTTCTTTGCCGTAGCTGATGGTTTCAATCCGGGAAGCGTCAATACCCAGATTAACCAGGTACTGCTTGGCCTCCTGAGCGCGTCTTTCGCCAAGGGCCATGTTGTATTCGGCCGTCCCTCTTTCGTCGCAATGCCCTTCCACAACGATTTTCGAGGAGCTGTTTTTGGTGAAGATTTCAGCGTTGGCTTTTAATATCTCGCGCGCGTCGGCGCGAATGGCGGATGTGTTGTAGTCAAAGTAAATATTCTGCAGATTCAAATCGATCAGCGCTTCCGCGTTCTTTTTGGCCCAGGCCGCACGGGCGGCTTCCCTGTCCGCTGCTTCTTTCGCTTTTCTGGCCGCTTCGTCATCGACCGTTACGGCCGCCGGAGCCCCTTCCTGCGCGGCCGCTACCCTCTGCTCCTGAATCGCTTCATCCTGAACGACCGCCTTATTTTCCGCGCAACCGCTGAATATGGTGAAACTGAAGGCAAAAATCAGAAATAATCCAATCACAGTCCAATGCTTCTTCATGATATTCTCCTTTCGTTGATTTTATGATGTCTTTTCGACTTCTGTGGATTAAAACATAACTTGCACTCTTACGTCAATACAAATTATGGTGTTTTATTGCGGCCGGGATCTGGGGGACCATGCCGGCATGACCAGGAAGTCCCTGCTTTCCTTTAAAACACGGAGATTCAGTCCGTTGGCGTTCATGATGCAAATCCGGCTTGCGGCGTTTTGACGGGAATGAAAAACAATTTGCCGGCCGGAAGGAGACCAGGAAGGATACTCGTTGTCTGCATCATCGAAGGTCAGCTGAATCAGATTGTTGCCTTCTTCATCCACGGAGAAGATTTGATACTTCCGGTTGATCAGTCCTTCATAGGCGATTCTTCCCCCGCGGGGAGACCAGGAGGGAGAGGTGTTGTAGTTGCCTTCGAAGGTGATCCGCTTCACGTTGTTTCCGTCCGCGTCCATAACGAAGATTTGCGGTGAGCCGGAGCGGTTGGATACAAAAACGATTTTCTTTCCGGAAGGCGACCAGACGGGAGAAACATCAATGGCGAAGTTGTTGGTCAGACGCTTGAGATTCATCGTTTCAATGTCGAGGAGGTAAATTTCCTCATTGCCGTCCTTGCTCAGCGTCAGCAATATTTTTTTGCTGTCCGGTGAGAAGGAACCGCACAGATTGAGGCCTGAAAAAGAAGCAAGAATTTTTTCCTTTCCGGTTTTCAGGTGGCGCAGAAAAACCATGGGCCGGCCGTTCCTGTAAGATGTATAAGCAAAATACCGGCCATCCGGAGACCAGCGGGGTGCCGCAACAATGCTGTGGTCGTTCGTCAGATTTTTCAAATCGGATGCGTCATAGTTCATGGTGAAAATGTCGGAGATCGATTTTTTTTTGATCACAAAAGCGATTTTGGTGTGAAAGTCCCCCTCATCGCCGGTCAAAGTCAGAAGGATGTCCGAGGCAATCCGGAGCGCTACAGCTTGCCGGTCGCCGGTTTTGCCTGCATATTTCTTTTCGAAAAGTATCTGACCGCGCGTGACGTCATACAGCCGGCTTTCCGCGAACAGGTCCTCTCCCCTGACCGTCAGGTCGCCCCGCAGCAAAAAATCGGCGCCGACGACCGACCAGTCGGAAAAGCGAATGATTTCCGGCGATCCCGGCTCAATGCCTTCCAGAAAGCTTTTTTTATTAAGAACGCGAAAGATTCCCGTCAGGTCAAGATAGCGCCGGACGCTGTCGGCGATCCCGGCGGCGTCATCCGGGGGGGCGCCCGTTTTGATCTGGAAATCGCAAATCGCGATGGGAAATTGCTGAAAACCAGGCGCGTCGATGTCGATATAGACCTTGTCCGCTGCCGCGCCGGCGGCGTTGAAAATCCATGTCAAAACAAGAAGCGCTCCTACAGCCATACGATATTTTCTATCCATGAGAAGAATCCTTTACGACGGATGCGTCAGCGCAGCTCCGCGGAATGAAACCGGATGCCGATTTCCACCGCTCGGCCGGACGCCCATCCCCCGAGCGGCGGGAAGGGGGTTGATTTTCTAACCGCGCGGAGAGCGGATTCATCAAAATAGCTGTTGCCGGAACGCTTTTCAAAGCCGATGTATTCCACCGCGCCACTTTTGGCAATGCGCGCCTCGATGATTGCCTCCACGTTGTTTTTGGGCATCAGGGCTGCGGGAAGCGACCAGTTTCTTTTCACTTTGGACCAGACCAGACGGCTGTATTCGTTCAGTTGTGATGAATGTTCCGGCGGGGCGGCAAAGGCTGCCGGTGAATCTTTGTTTTGCCCTGCGGCCGCTTCCTTCTGTTGAAGGGCGCGAATCGCTTTTTCTATGTCCGGTTTGCCGCTGTCGTCTTTTTTCATGACAAACGAAGACGGCGAGACTCCGATATCGCGCTTCAGAATGACAGGGCCGGCCGACGTGCCTGCGTGAAGAAGACTCTTTGGCTCCGGAGACTCATGATCACTGGATTGAAGGATGTCGGGTCCGACAAGCGCCACGGAATAAGGCGCTCCGAAAGTCAACTGCTTCGACGGGCCGGACACGGTTGCGAACAAGGCGGCCAGGGCAACCAGGTGAAGAAACACCGAGGCCAAAAACATATTGCCGGAATTGCCGTTTTTGCCGAAAACCCTTTTGCCGTGCAGCCGGGACATCATTTTGTATCCCCGGGAGGCTCGGTGATCATGCCGAGTTTATCGACGCCGGCTTTGCGTATTTCAGACATGACTTCCACCACGAAGCCATAGGGAACATTTTTGTCGGCGCGCAGAAAGACTTCCCTGTCAACGCGTTCGGCGAAAATGGCCGCCAGCTTTGCGTTCAGATCCTGAGCCGGCAGCCTGGTTTTGTTGAGAAAAATTTCCCTGTTTTCGTTGATGCTCAAAATCAGCTTTTCTTCGGCAAGGTCGAGGCTTTTTGATTTGACGCGGGGCAAATTGACATCAATGCCCATGGAAAGCATCGGCGCGGTCACCATGAAGATGATCAGCAGCACCAGCATCACGTCAACGAGCGGTGTGACGTTGATTTCTGCCATGGATTTCTTTTCAGATTCTCTTCTGCGCGCCTGCCGCATCCTGTTTCACCCGATATCGGTTATTTTCGGATCAGATAACGTTCGACAATATTTAAAAACTCGTCCGCGAAATTATCCATTTCCTGTACCATCACTCTGGATTTATTCAGGAAGTAGTTGTAGAAAATGACGGCGGGAATAGCGGCGGCCAGTCCCGCAGCGGTCGCGATCAGAGCTTCCGAGATGCCGGGGGCTACAACGGCCAGCGTCGCCGACCCTCTCGCGCCGATGGACTTGAAGGTTTCCATGATTCCCCAGACCGTTCCGAACAATCCGATGAAGGGGCTGGCCGAACCGGTTGTGGCCAGAAATCCCAGCGTGGATTCCAGCTTGGTCATTTCCGTGCTGGCGGAGCGGTTGAGCGCGCGCTCAACGTTGTCCAGAGAGGAAAGACTGATTTCCTCGGGCTTCGCCGTATCCCGGGACATCCGGTTTGCTTTGGTCATTTCCGTGTAGCCGGCGCGGAAAACTTCAGCCGTCGTGGAAGAGGAATACTTATTGGCGGCCGGGAGAAGGTCGGACAGTTTCGTGCTTTCCTGATAATCGGTGTCGAAGGCCTCGTTCTCCAGACGAATCCTGCGATAGGTTCTTAATTTTATGAAGATAATCGTCCAGGAAACGATGGAGAAAACCAGCAGGATCAGCAACACAAATTTAACCATCAAACCTGCGTCTAAAATCATGCCCAGCAAAGAATCGTGAAAATGGCTTTCCATGTCTAAATCTCCAGAATCATTTACTATTTATCAGTGTCGTCCGGTTTGTGTTCGCAAGTAACCTAAAGGAAAAAAAAAGGCTTGTCAATATATCTTTTTTTTGGCGGTTACAGTGTTTCGGGGGGGAAGGCGATGACATCGTCAATGGTTGCCGTATCGGCCAGAATCATGATCATCCGGTCCATGCCCAGCGCGATACCGGCGCAGGGCGGCAGACTTTCCAGGGCTGCCAGAAACGGCTCCGGCATGGCATAACGGGCCCGATGTCCGGTAGACTGCGCCTTCAACGCTTCTTCGAAGCGCTGTCTTTGCTCCCGGGCGTCGGTCAATTCCGAAAATCCGTTGGCGATCTCCATCCCGCCGATGTAGAGTTCAAATCGCTCCGCCACGGCTGGATCGTCCTTTTTCACTTTCGCCAGAGACGCCATTTGTGCCGGATAATCACAAAGAAACACCGGATGCCGGTTGCCGAGGTTTGGTTCGATATATTCAACCAGGACTTCGTCAAACCGGCCGGCGGTCAGGGCATCCGTCAGACGGACAGGAGCGAAGCGGGAAAAAGCGTCCGCCACGGTGATTTTTTCCCACGGCAACGACAGAGAAATGGCTTTATTCCGCCAGACGATCTTCCCGGCATGGCCCATTTCCCGAAAAGCAAATTGGAGAAGAGCTTCACATTGATCCATTAGTTGGCGGTAGTCACAATGAAGGACATACCACTCCAGCATCGAAAATTCCGGCAGATGTCGGTTGCCTCTTTCATCGGCGCGAAAGCATTTGCAAAACTGGAATATCCGTGGATAGCCGGCTGCCAGAAGTCTTTTCATGCAAATCTCGGGAGAGGTTTGCAAAAACCAGTTTCCCGATGGAATGGCCTCAATATGCTCTTCCGGCGCGGGCGAGGGAACGCGCAGAGGGGTTTCGACTTCCAGAAAATCTTGTTGAATAAAGAAGCGGCGAAGACATTCGGTAAATTTGGCGCGCAGTTGCAGGGCCTGCGACTTGCGCGCCAGGTGAAAGGAATCATCCTGCCTGAACGTGCTCAAAGCGGTTAGCCCTTGACCCGCGTTAAATATTCTCCCGTTCGCGTGTCAATGCGGATTTTTTCGCCTTCGCTGATGAAGGTCGGCACCAGAATGGTGTACCCGGTCTGCACTTTGACGGGTTTGGTCGCGCCGGACACCGTATCTCCCTTGGCCCACGGCTCTGCTTCGGTTACGACCAGTTCGACAAAATTGGGCAGACTGATGCCGATGGGACGGTCTTCAAAGAGCAGGATTTCAGCCTCAATATTGTCGAGCAGAAAGTTTACGGCGTCTCCGACCTGTTCCTGGGTCAGATAGACCTGTTCGAAGGTCTCATTGTCCATGAAGCAGAATTTGTCCCCCTCTTTGTACAGGTACTGCATTTTCTTTTCGCGCAGATCGGCCGGCTCAAAAATGTCGACGGAACGGAAGGTCCGCTCAAACTGGCTTCCGGTGAGCATGTTTTTTAATTTGCATCGGTAAAGCGCCTGCCCCTTTCCGGGTTTTACAAAGTTAAATTCGGTAATCACGTAGGGATCGTTGTCGATTTTCAAACGCAGGCCTTTTCTCAAATCACTGGCTGTGTACATAAAATTTTTTTCTCCTTCATTGAAGACCGTGAATGAACGGCATTCGTGCTCTTCCTAATCCAATTATTCAAAATTGTCAAAAAAATCTTGATGTTTTCGCAAAGCATTTTTGATCGGCTGCGACAGGGGCCAGAGGGGGACTTTCCCCTCCCGCCCGGGCAGATCGGCCACGTATTGCGGCAGCGCCAGACCAGAGCAGCGTTGATGCAGCTTTTCCATCAGTTTCAGCCCCGTCCTGACGTCCGTGCGGAAATGATTGCAACCCCGCGCGGGTTCGCAGTGAAAAAGATAATAAGGACGAACCGACATCTTCTGCAGTCCGTTCAGCAGGTCTTGCATGGCATCCGGCGAGTCATTTACGCCCTGGAGCAGAACCGACTGGTTGGAAACCGGAATTCCCGCTTCCTGGATCCGGTTGCAGGCCCGCGCGGCGTCCGGGGTGATTTCTGCAGGGTGGTTGAATTGGGTATTGAACCACAGCGGCCGGTACCGCTTCAGGATCCGGCAGAGGTTTCCCGTGATTCTCATCGGCAGGACTGCGGGGACGCGGCTGCCAATACGCAAGACCTCCACATGCGGTATGGACGCAAATGCGGACAGGATCCATTCCAGAGAGGCATCGTCAAGCATCAGCGGGTCGCCTCCGGAGAGGATGACTTCACGAATCTTCGGCGTTTCCGATACGTAGCGGACCATGGCGGTCAGGCGGCTTTTCCAAGAAGAGGCCTGGGAGGTTTTCCAGAAGCGCTTACGGTTACAATGCCGGCAGTAGGTCGCGCAGCGGTGTGTGACGATGGCCAGAACGCGATCGGGATAGCGTTGAACCAGATTAGGAACCGGCATGGAGCGGTCTTCGCCAAGGGGGTCGTCTGCAAGGTCTGCGGAGCATTCCACTTCTCTGGTATCCGGAACGCACTGAAGAGCCAGAGGGTCTTGGTCATCATCCGGCTTGATCAGGGACAGATAGTAGGGCGTAATGGCCATGGGGTAGAGCGACATCAGGCGGCGCAATTCTGCTCCGTCGCCCACCGGTCTTTCCAGAATTCCGGCCAGCGCCGAGAGGGAGGTTACGCGATGACGCAGCTGCCAGCGCCAATCCCGCCAGTTGCGTGAAGTTCCATCGGGAAACCGGGAAACAAAATTATTTCGCATGATTTTCAACACTCTTTACGGCGGTTGCGTATCATAATTTTCCTCCGAAGCAAAGAAATTCCCCGTCCTTTTCGGGGCTAAAAACGGGAACTTCCCCTGCAGTCGTGATATATTGAACCCAGAATCCGCAATAGGATAAAAATTCTATTGCGTAGCAATAGAGAATCTAATAGAAAAGAGCAAGCAAATTAGAGACATTCGTAAGATCGACCTGTGTTGAAATCCAGATAAGATTTACTTACGGGAGAGAAGATGG